>NZ_JBSFHW010000076.1:0-31849 GCF_053597275.1 Streptomyces sp. NPDC001492
GCTGCTGGTGTCGTACATGCCGAATGTGGGGCCGAACCGGGCGTGGGATCACGTGCCGGCCCCGCCTTTTCGGCCCTTGAGCGGCCTTGTCCTCAAACGCCGGACGGGCTGAGGTGCCCCGCCAGGGCTCGCAGCAGGTGCACGACCCCCTCCGGGCCGTCCACCACCAGGTCCGCTCGTTCCCGTAGTTCCGTCACCTCGTCGCTGCCGCTGCAGACGAGGAGGCCGGGGGTGCCGTCGGAGCGGAGTTTGTCGACGGCGGCGAAGGCGGGCAGGTCGCCGAGGTCGTCGCCTGCGTAGAGGACTGCCGACGCGCCGGTCTCGCGGACGTACTCCAGGAGGGCCACACCCTTGTCGGTGCCCGGGGAGCGCAGTTCGAGGACCAAGCGGCCGGGTTCGACGATCAGGCCGTGGCGGGTGGCGAGGTCGGTGAGGGGGTCGCGCAGGGCCTCGAAGGCGGCCTGGGGGTCGGAGGCGCGGCGGGTGTGGACCGCGACGGCGCGGCCCTTCTCCTCGATCCAGGTGCCCTGCCAGGCGCCGATGCGGTCGAGGAAGCCGGGGAGTTCGGCGCGGACCGCGGCGACGCCGGGGTGGGGGGCGGGCGCGCTGACGTTGCCGCTGACCGCGTCCCAGCGTTCGGCGCCGTAGTGGCCGAGGACGACCAGGTGCTCCAGGCCGGGGACCCCGGCGAAGCCGCCGTGCCGCACGGCGACGCCGGCCGGGCGGCCGGTGACCACCGCGACGGAGGCGATCCTCGGGGCGAGTGCGGCCAGCACGGGCACCGCCTCCGGGTGGGCGCGGGCCTGCTCGGGGTCCGCCACGATCGGGGCGAGGGTGCCGTCGAAGTCCAGGCCCACCACCGCTTTCGCGGGGTTCGCGAGGATCGCGGCGAGTCCGTCCCGGCCCGCCTGCGTGGCGGGAGTCGGCAGGGGGTCCATGGAGTGCGTCGAGTCCGTGTCCGTATGGGTGCCCATACGGTGACCATAACCGCGCGGGGCGGGGCGCACCCATGGCTCAGAGCCTGTGTCATATCCCCGGCCGGATCAGCGCGCGGCGTCTGGTGCGTGCGATCGCAAGGCGCCGGAGCGCCCTCGTAGCGGAGCTACTAGGGCGTTTCGGCAACGCCGCGAGCGTGCGTGCCAGGCGTCGCGCGCCCGGCCGGGGATATGACACAGGCTCTCAGGGGAGCGCCGGCCGTCAGCGCTCCGCTCGGCGGGTCTCCCGCACCCTCCGCAACCTGTTCACCGTCACCGGGTCGTGGGCCAGCGCCCGCTCGTCGTCCAGCAGGGCGTTGAGCAGCTGGTAGTAGCGGACGGGCGCCAGGCCCAGCTCCTCGCGTATGGCGCGCTCCTTGGCGCCGGGGCCCGGAAAGCCCCGGCGCTCGAGCGCGAGGACGGCCTGCTCACGGTCGCCCAGCGGCTCACGCGGCTCACGCGGCTCACGGCCCGCCGACTGCTCCTGGTCCATGTCCTGAACCGTAGCCCCCGCCACTGACAGCGCCCCGCGGCTAATGCGAGTTCTCCGCCATGGACGCCGTCGACTCCAGCTGCGCGAGGGTGGTCGCGGGGTTGCCGCCGGGGGCCACCGCGCCGCCTATGCGCTTCTTGACGGCCACGGCGACCGAGGCCCAGGAGGTCTTGTCGACGGGGTAGAGCTCGGACAGCGGCAGCTGCTTCAGGAACGGCGCCAGGGCGGCGTCCTGCTTGCCCGTGCTCATGACGTCGGAGGCGGAGGTGGTGACCGGCAGCAGGTCGTACTCGCGGGAGAAGGCGAGCACGTTCTTCTCGCTGTAGACGAAGTCGAGGAACTTGCCGACCTGCTCGGCGTGGCCGTTCTTCTTGAAGGCCATCATCCAGTCGGCCACGCCCATGGCGTTCTTGCTCTCGCCGTCCTTGCCGGGCATCGGCACCATGCCGAACTTCACCCCCTTCTTCGCGGCGATCTTCATCAGCGAGGGGTGCCCGTTGAGCATGCCGACCTGGCCCTTGGCGAAGGCCGCGAAGGCGGTGGCCCGGTTGAGGCTGCCGGGCGCTACGGGACCGGTCAGGCCCTTGTCGACCAGGTCGTCCTTCAGCCAGGTGAAGGTGTCGACGTTCTGCGCGGAGTCGAAGCCGTAGGTGCCGACGGTGTCGGTGTAACCGCCGCCGCCGCTCAGCAGCCACTGCATGGTCTCGGCCTGCGCCTCCTCCGGCCCGAGCGGCAGCGCGTACGGGTACTTCACGCCGCGCGCCTTGAGCACCTTGGCGTCGGCGGCGAGCTCGTTCCAGGTCTTCGGCGGGGTGAGCCCGGCGTTCTTGAAGAGCGTCTTGTTGTAGAAGAGCAGCCGGGTGGAGGCCGCGAACGGCAGCCCGTACTGCACGCCCTTCATCTGCCCCGCGGTGGCCAGCTGCGAGGCGAAGTCGGCCTGCGTGCTGATGGAGAGCATGTCGTCGGCCGAGTAGAGCAGACCCTTGTCGGCGTAGTCGGCGTACGCGCCTATCTGCGCCATGTCGGGTGCCTTGCCCGCGTCGACCAGCTCCTTGACCTTGCGGTCCACGTCGTTCCAGGAGTACACGGTGACGTCGATCTTCACGCCGGAGTGCTTACTCTCGTACTCCTCGACCAGCCGGTCCCAGTACTTCTGGGAGCTGTTGTCGGCGGAGTCGCCGTAGTCCGCGGCGACCAGTCTCAGGGTGACGTCCCCCGAGCCGCCGCCGGTCAGGCCGCAGCCGCCGAGGACCGCCGTCATGCCCAGTGCGGACACCGCCGCGATCGTTCCTGTCCTACCCCGCCGCTGCACTGCTGGTGACCCCAACCCTACTGTCTCTCTGTTCAACATGTGGACACGATAGGTCTACACCACGTAAGTGGACTAGACCTCTTGCGGGTCCTCGGGCCACACTGTCCCCCGTGAGACATGTCATCGCCCTGGATGTGGGCGGCACCGGGATGAAGGCCGCGCTGGTCGCGCAGGACGGCGCCCTCCTCCACCAGGCCCGCCGGGCGACCGGCCGCGAACGCGGGCCGGAAGCGGTCGTCGAGGGCATCCTCGACTTCGCCGCCGAGCTCAGTGCCCACGGCGCCGGGCACTTCGGCGAGCCCGCGTCCGCCGCCGGCCTCGCCGTCCCCGGCATCGTCGACGCCGACCGGGGCATCGCCTCCTACGCGGCCAACCTCGGCTGGCGCGACGTACCCCTGCGCGATCTGCTCGCGAAGCGGCTCGGCATCCCGGTCGCCCTCGGCCACGACGTACGCACCGGCGGTCTCGCGGAGGGCCGCATCGGCGCCGGACAGGGCGCCGACCGCTTCCTCTTCGTCCCCCTCGGCACCGGCATCGCGGGCGCGATCGGCATCGCGGGCCGGGTGGAGGCGGGCGCGCACGGCTTCGCGGGCGAGATCGGCCACATCGTCGTACGGCCCGGGGGCAGCCCCTGTCCCTGCGGCCAGCGGGGCTGCCTGGAGCGCTACGCCTCCGCGGCGGCGGTCAGCGAGGCCTGGGCGCAGGCCTGCGGAGATCCGGATGCGGACGCCGCCGACTGCGCCAAGGCCGTCGCGTCCGGCGACCCGAACGCCGTACGGGTCTGGCAGCACGCGGTCGACGCCCTGGCCGACGGCCTGGTCACCGCCCTCACCCTGCTGGACCCCCGCATCCTGATCATCGGCGGCGGCCTGGCGGAGGCGGGGGACACCTTGTTCACACCGCTGCGGGAGGCCGTCCGGCGGCGGGTCACGTTCCAGAAACTGCCAGCGATCGTCCCTGCGGCGCTGGGCGACAGCGCCGGATGCCTGGGCGCGGGACTCCTTGCCTGGGATCTCCTAGCCACCACTGACCGCACGGAGGAGCCCACGTGACGCCACCCCCCTCAGGGGCGCGGGGAACTGCGCGATCAACCACGACGCACCCGCATCCCGCAACGGCCCGCACCCCCCTGGTGCTCTCCGGCGCCAACGTGGTCCTCCCCACCGGAACCATCGAGAACGGCCGGGTGTTCGTCGAGGGCACTCGCATCGCCGGTGCGGCATCACCTGACGCTCAGCTGATCGACCTCACCGGCCACCACGTGGTGCCCGGCTTCGTGGACCTCCACAACCACGGCGGCGGCGGAGCCTCCTTCACCTCGGGCACCGTCGAGGACGTCCTCACAGGCATCCACACCCACCGCCTGCACGGCACGACCACCCTGGTCGCCTCGACGGTCACCGACGACATGGACCTCCTCGCCCAGCGGGCTGGCCTGCTGAGCGAGCTCGCCGAGCAGGGCGACATCGCCGGCATCCACTTCGAGGGCCCGTTCATCTCCCCGTGCCGCAAGGGCGCCCACTCCGAGAAGCTGCTGCGCGACCCGGACCCGGATCAGGTGCGCAAACTGATCGACGCGGCGCGCGGCCGGGCCAGGATGGTCACCCTCGCCACCGAACTCCCCGGCGGCCTCGACTCCGTACGCCTCCTGGCCGAACTCGGCGTCGTCGCGGCGATCGGCCACACCGACGCGACGTACGAGCAGACGGTGGCGGCGATCGACGCGGGCGCCACGGTCGCCACCCACCTCTTCAACGCGATGCCGCAGATCGGCCACCGGGCCCCGGGCCCGATCACCGCCCTCCTGGAGGACGAACGCGTCACCGTCGAGCTCATCAACGACGGCACCCATCTGCACCCGGCAGCCCTCCAGCTCGCCTTCCACCACGCCGGCGCGGACCGGGTCGCCCTCATCACGGACGCGATGGACGCGGCCGGTTTCGGCGACGGGCGCTATCTGCTGGGCCCTCTGGAGGTGGAGGTCACCGAGGGGGTGGCGCGGCTGGTCGAAGGCGGCTCGATCGCGGGATCGACGCTCACGCTGGACCGGGCGTTCCAGCGGGCGGTGACGGTGGACGGGCTGCCCGTGGAGGACGTCGTCAGGGCGATCTCGGCCAATCCCGCCAAGCTGCTGGGCCTGTACGACCGGATCGGCTCCCTGGAGCCCGGAAAGGACGCCGACCTGGTGGTTCTCGACCATCAATTCGCCCTCAAGGGCGTGATGCGCCGCGGGGAATGGGTGGTCGATCCCCAACTGGGGTGATGTGTCCGGCTGTTGGGGGCGGCGGTTGTCCTGCGAGACTGGGACGGCCGCCGTCCGTTTCGGCGGACGCATCGCATTCGTCTTCGGGGGAGGTCGGCCGAGGTGATCCTCACGGTCACGCTGAACACCGCTCTCGACCTCACCTACCGCATACCGGCGCTCGAGCCGCACGCCTCGCACCGGATCACCGAGGTGACCGAACGGCCCGGCGGCAAGGGCGTGAACGTGGCGCGGGTGCTCGCGGCCCTCGGCCACGAGGTGACGGTCACCGGCTTCACGGGCGGCGCCACCGGCCGCACGGTCCAGGACCTGCTGACCGCCACACCCGGCCTGGTGGACGCCCTCGTCCCGGTCGGGGGTCCGACAAGGCGCACGATCGCGCTGGTGGACGCCCGCACAGGCGACACCACGCAGCTCAACGAACCGGGCCCTACCATCACCCCCGCCGAGTGGTCCGCCTTCCAGGAGGCCTACGAGGACCTGCTCGCGCCGGCGTCCGCGGTGGCCCTGTGCGGCAGCCTGCCGCCGGGTGTCCCGGTGGGCGCGTACGCGGGCCTGATACGTCTCGCGAAGGCGGCCGGGGTGCCCGTACTCCTGGACACCAGCGGCGAACCCCTGCGCCGCGGAGTCGCCGCCCGCCCGGACCTCGTCAAACCGAACGCCGACGAACTGGCCGAACTCACCGGCTCCCACGACCCCCTGCGCGGCGCCCAGGACACCCGCCGCCGCGGCGCCCGCTCGGTCGTCGCCTCCCTCGGGACGGGCGGCCTCCTGGCGGTCACCCCGGAGGGCCGCTGGCGCGCCACCCCGCCCGCCCGCCTCCACGGCAACCCGACGGGCGCGGGCGACTCGGCGGTCGCGGGCCTGCTGTCGGGCCTGGCGGAACAACTCCCGTGGCCGGAACGGCTGTCCCGGGCGGTGGCCCTGTCAGCCGCGACCGTACTGGCGCCGGTGGCGGGGGAGTTCGACCGGGGGGCGTACGAGGAACTGGTGGGGCGGGTGGCGGTGACGGGGGACGCGTCCGCGGCGTGAACGCCTCAGGGCTTCGTGAGCCACACCTGATCGAGGAAGGCATTGCACTGGTTCCCCTGACCGCAGGAGATCTCCAGCGTGTTGCTGCCCTTCTTCAACGTCACCGGAGCCCAGGTGGACTGCCAGCCCTTCTCCCAGTCTCCCTGCGGCATGTGGGTGAAGTTCTTCATGCCCAGGGGCTGGCTGCTGGGCGTGCCGTTGACCTTGAGCGTCGCGTTGGCGTCCACACCGGGAATGTCGTACTGCACGTACAGCCGGTAGGAGCCGGCCTTCGGAATGCCGTCGACACTCCATGTGACCACGGCGCCGGGAGTGTTGAAGCCGGTCACGTAGACCCCGCCGTCCGCCTTCGACCCCTTGACGTCCGATGCCGTGCCCAGGCCGGGGCCGAGGGTGAGGTCCTTCGCGTCGGACTTCGGCAGCTCCCCCGAAGCGTTGCTGCTCGCCGACTGGCTCGGCTTCGAGCTCTGCGAGGTGGACGGCGTGCTGGAGGAGCCGCCGCCCGCCTTGTCGTCCTTGGAGTTGCCGTTCATCATCGCCACGCCGATGCCGATGACGACCGCGGCGACCACCGCGATCGCGCCGATCAGCAGGCCCTTGGTGTTGGGGCCGCGGCGGCCACCGCCGCCGCTGTACGGCGGCTGCTGCGGGGCCGTGGGAGCGCCGCCGCCGGGGAGTGTCTCCGGCGCCGCGTAGTGGGCGCTCGGCTGGCCGTAGGCGCCCTGCTGCTGCGGGACCTGGCCGTAGGCGGCCGTCTGCTGGGCCTGGGCCGGCTGGCCGTACTGCCGCTGGCCGACGGCCCGCACCCGGTTGACGGAGCCCGGGTAGCCGTAGCCGCCGCCACCGGACGGCGGCTGCGCCCCGTTGGCCTGCCCGTCGGCGTAGAGGTAGCCGAACGGGTCGTCGTCCTCGGGCGTGCTGGCGCCGTTGTTGCCGGACGTCATCTCCGTGGTACTCCTCAGCGGTGCGGGTCGAACGCGATGCGTGGGGTCAGAATGGCGAGCCTACCCGCTCCAGCTGCCCCAAACGGGTGACTCGGATCGCATCCGTCCGCGGACCCGGCACCTGACCTGGAGATCAGCCCGCGCGTCTGTGCTGTTTGGGACGAGATCGTTTCTCTACGTACATCCGCTCGTCGGCGGACTTCAACACTTCGTCCGCAGTCATGCCGCAGTGCGCCCACCCGATGCCGAAGCTGGCGCCCACACGCACGGCCCGCCCCTCGGCCCGGATGGGCTGGATGATCTCGTTGCGCAGGCGTACGGCCAGGTCCTGGGCGTCGGCCCGGCCGAGCCCGTCCGCGAGGATCACGAACTCGTCGCCGCCGAGCCGCGCGACCGTGTCGCCGTCGCGCACGGCCCGCGACAGCCGCCGGGCGACCTCGATGAGAACCGCGTCACCCGCGTTGTGCCCGAACCGGTCGTTGATCGACTTGAAGCCGTCCAGGTCGCAGAAGAGCACCGCGAGCCCCTTGGTGCCGTCGTCGTGGTCGCTCTGGGGCGCGGCGGTGTGCACATGGTGGTCGAACCCGTCGTACACCTCGACGCCGCCCGGCCGGAAGTCGAAGCCGTGGCCGCCCGCGTCGTAGACGGGATGGCCGTACGCCGCGTCCAGGGACTCCAGGGCGCCGGAGTGGGCGGCGCGCTGACAGAGACGGGAGGAGAGCCGGGAGCGCAGCTCGGCGGAGTTCGGCAGGCCGGTGAGCGAGTCGTGGGAGGCGCGGTGGGCGAGCTGCAGCTCGCGCCGCTTGCGATCCTCTATGTCCTCGACGTGGGTGAGCAGGAAGCGGGGCCCGTCGGCCGCGTCCGCGACCACGGAGTTGCGCAGCGACACCCACACGTACGTGCCGTCTCGGCGCCCGAGGCGGAGTTCCGCCCGGCCGCCCTCCGCCGACGTCCTCAGCAGGGTGCCGATGTCCTCGGGGTGGACGAGGTCGGAGAAGGCGTAGCGGCGCATCGCGGAGGCGGGACGGCCGAGCAGGCGGCACAGCGCGTCGTTGGTCCGCAGGATCCGGCCGTGCTGGTCGCCGCCCATCTCGGCGATCGCCATGCCGGAGGGGGCGTATTCGAAGGCCTGCCTGAAGCTTTCCTCGCTCGCCCGCAGGGCCTGCTGCTCCCTTTCGAGTCTGACCAGTGCCCGCTGCATATTCGCACGTAGACGCGCGTTGCTGATCGCGATGGCGGCCTGGAACGCATACATCTGGAGCGCTTCGCGACCCCATGCGCCCGGCCGCCGGCCGTTGCGCGGCCGGTCCACGGACAGGACGCCGATCAGCTCCCCGCAACTGCCGCCGGGAGAGGGGGGCATGTACATGGGCGCGAACAGCCGGTCCGAGGGATGCCACTCGTCCTCGAAGCGGGGCGCGGGGCCGTCGGTGTACCACTGCGGGACGTCGTCGTCGTCGAGGACCCAGCCCTCGGTGTGCGATATGAACACCAGGTCGCCCCAGTGCTCGCCCATACTCAGACGCCGCTCCCAGGACTCGCGGGAGCCGACCCGGCCCGTAATGAGCGCTTCGGCCGCCGGGTTCCCGGCGAAGGCGGCGACGACGAGATCTCCGTCCGGACGTACGAGATTGACGCACGCCAGCTCGTACCCGAGACCGTTGACCACGCCGTCGGCGACGGTCTGCAGCGTGTCCGCCAGGCTTCGGGCCGTGTTCATGTCAGCCATGACCTGGTGAAGTTGTCGCAGGGTCGCAAGACGGACGTAGGGCTCCGACTCGGTCTCCATGCTCGCCCTCCCCCCGAGACCTCGCAGCGAATCAAGGGTTCTCATCGGCGTATCGTCATTGGCAGCTTCCCAGCCACTGAATCACAATGCGCTGCCCACTCGGTACACAGGGTCAACAATTAGTGGCTCTTGTGACTCAAGTCACAGCTAAAGATGAACAATTGAGTGGTGTTTCTGCGTTTTCCCTGTGCGTTTACTGAACGCAAACTTTGTGGGTATGTGAAGGCGTGCCGCCCAAGGGTACGGCGAACTCCGCTGAACTCCGCTGAACTCCGCCGATGGTCCTAGGTCCGGTATCGGCCCGGGGCCCGATGCGGCCCGCGCGGGGCGGACACTAGCGTCTCGGGCGTGCCGAACACTCCCGCTGCCACGTTCCCGATCACTGCCCCGCCCGCCTCCGGGCATGCTGAGGGGGTGAGCAACGAGGAGTTCCGCGCCGCCATGGCCCGGCTGGCCGCAGGTGTGGTCCTGGTGACCGCGCAGGAGCCACCGCTCGACCCGGACGACCCGACGGCACCGGGCGGCGAGGACGTCGGCATGACGGCCACGGCCTTCATGTCCGTCTCCCTCGACCCGCCCCTGGTCCTGGTCAGCCTGCGCGAGGGCTCCCGCATGGACGACCTGCTCGACGAGCAGCCCCTGTGGGCGGTCTCGGTCCTCTCGGAGAGCCAGCGCCACATCGCCGGCCGCTTCGCCATGAAGGGCCGCATCAGCGACCGACTGCTGTTCGAGGACATCCCGTACGTACGGGGAGAGGCGACCGGGGCTCCCCTGGTGGGCGGCGCCCTGGCCACCCTGGAGTGCCGCACGGAACAACGGGTACGGGCGGGGGACCACACGCTGGTGATCGGACGGGTCCTGACGGCGGGCGTACCGAGCGCGGACGGGGGGCCGCTGGCTTACTTCCGGGGGCGGTATCGGCACTTGGGCTGAGCCGGGCACTTGGCATGCGGCATTTTCAGCACAGCGGGGGTGCCGAGCGCGGACAGGGGCCGCTGGCTTACTTCCGGGGGCGGTACCGGCACTTGGGCTGAGCTGGGCACTTGGCATGCGGCATTTTCAGCCCGTCCGGCGTTTGAGGACGAGGCCGTCCAGGCCGATCGGGGTCCGGGGCGGAGCCCCGCCGGGGTGCAGGGGGCGCAGCCCCGCCGGGGTGCAGGGGGCGCAGTCCCCGCCGGGGTCCAGGGGCGGAGCCCCTGGCGGGGGCGAAGGGGCGGCAGCCCCTGGGGACGGGACGGGAAGGGGCGGCGGGGGCGAAAACACGCCCCGGGACCCCCTAGTCCACGAGGATGACGCGCTGCTCCGCCACCCGCGCAGCGCCCAGCACGATGTCGATGACCGCGATCCGCTCCCGCACGAAGGTGAAGGCCAGCGTCCGGTCCAGCCGCCCGTCGATGAACACGGCAAGCCCCGTGACACCGTCGACCAGCGCGGGCCGCGAAACCGCCCCGAAGTGCCGGAAGCTGGACGCACCCTTCGCGACCGCCGCCGCCCCCGTGGTCACACCGACATCGGTGCGCGCGACGACGTCAGGGTCGAGCAACTCGACCAGGGCGTCGAAGTCACCCTCCCGCGCGGCCGCCAGAAACGCATCCACGACCTCCCGCTGCCGCACCAGATCGGCATCGCGCGCCTCAGCCCCCTGCACCCGCCGCCGCGCCCGACTGGCCAACTGCCGCGCCGCCTCCGGGCTCCGCCCCACGATCTCCCCGACCTCCTCGTACGACACCGCGAACAGGTCGTGCAGCACGAACGCCAGCCGCTCGGCAGGCGTCAACGTCTCGAGCACGACGAGCAACGCGACGCCCACGGAGTCGGCGAGCAGCGCGTCCTGCTCGGGATCGGCCCCGCCGGAAACGTCCGCCACGCGCGCGGCGACCGCACCGCTCTCCAACGGCTCCTCCGCCCGCGATTTGCGAGAGCGCAGCATGTCCAGACAGACCCGCCCGACCACCGTCGTGAGCCAGCCACCCAGGTTGTCCACCTGCCGGGCGTCGGTACGACTGAGCCGGAACCAGGCCTCCTGCACCGCGTCATCTGCCTCGGCGCCAGAACCGAGCATTCGGTAGGCAACAGCTCGGAGATGACCCCGGTGCGATTCGAATCGCCGGGCAAGAAATTCCTTCTCCGCCGGAAGGTCGTTCGGAACTTCGCTTTCGCTCATCGCCACAGCTCCCCGCTCACAGGTCCGTTGCCGGTTCTCACTGACATGACGGACGGGGAGGCGAGGATGTGACAGCGGGATGCGCCAAGGGGCCAAGAACAAGGGACGTTCTACGAATAGCGGGGAACCTTTCCGCGCCAGTCGTTACGACCAGTCCCGCCTGGACCGCCCCCGCTTCGTATCGGATCGCTGCTTCTTCTCCCGCAACCGCCGCTCATTGATCCCGCGCGGAATACGGGTCGCCCGCCGCGGCTTGGGCGGCGGCGCGCTGGCCTCGGCGAGAAGGGAGGCGAGCCGTACGGCGGCGGTCTCGCGGTTGCGCCACTGGGACCGGTGCTCGGAAGCACGTACGACTACAACCCCGTCGACGAGCCGGCCGGCGAGCCGCTCCAACGCCCGCGCCTTCCACACCTCGGGCAGCGACTCGGTCTTCGCCAGGTCGAAGCGCAGCTCCACCTGCGAGTCACTGGTGTTGACGTGCTGCCCGCCGGGCCCCGACGACCGCGAGAAACGCCACATGAGCTCGGCCTCGGGGAGCGAGACGGAGCCACGGATGAGGTAGGGACCGGACATGCCGTCCATGGTCCCGCAGCTGACCGGCACACGTCACGCGAATAACGTTCACCCGAAGTTCGGTAAAGAAAGTAAAGACACATGGAACCTTCGATGCCCCTCTTGGCGTTGGTAGGGGTAGCTGTAGCTTCATGCCCGTACGACCCGTACCGGCCGCACCGCCGTACGCAAAACGAGGGAAAGGACTCCCAACCATGGCTGTAAGCCTGTCCAAGGGTGGCAACGTCTCGCTCACCAAGGAGGCTCCGGGCCTGACCGCCGTCACCGTGGGCCTCGGCTGGGACGTCCGCACCACCACGGGCACGGACTTCGACCTCGACGCCTCCGCGATCGCGGTCAACGCGCAGGGCAAGGTCTTCTCGGACGCCCACTTCGTCTTCTTCAACAACAAGCAGACCCCGGACAACACCATCGTCCACACCGGTGACAACCGCACCGGCGAGGGCGAGGGCGACGACGAGGCGATCAACGTCAACCTGGCGGGCCTCCCGGCCGACATCGACAAGATCGTCTTCCCGGTCTCCATCTACGACGCGGAGAACCGCTCGCAGAACTTCGGCCAGGTCCGCAACGCCTACATCCGCATCATCAACCAGGCCGGCGGCGCCGAGATCGCCCGCTACGACCTCTCGGAGGACGCGGCCACGGAGACGGCCATGGTCTTCGGCGAGCTCTACCGCAACGGCGCGGAATGGAAGTTCCGCGCGGTGGGCCAGGGCTACGCCTCGGGTCTGGTGGGCATCGCGCAGGACTTCGGTGTGAACGTCTGAGGGACGCTGCGCTGAGCGGGAGCCCCTGGTTGCGGTGTGCTGCGGCCGGGGGCTCCGGCGTTCAGTCCTTCACCAGCGGCACGAAGTTCGCCCACGTAGTGGGGGCGAAGGCCAGCCGGGGGCCGGCGGTGTTCTTGGAGTCGCGGACGTGGATTGTGCCAGGGGTGGTGGCTATTTCGACGCAGGAGTTGCCGTCATTGCCGCTGCTGTAGCTGCTCTTGAACCACGCCAGGTCGGAGACGTCCCCGGCAGCGGACTTGCGGATCATGTTTCTCCCAGCAGTTGCTCGATGAAGGCCAGCGACTCCCCTGGTGAGAGAGCCTGCGCCCGGATGGTGCCATACCGCAGTTCAAGGATGCGCAGCTGTTTCGGGTCCGATGTCGGGCGGCCGTTGAACGCGCCGCTGGAGCGCCCCACTGCCGTACCGTCCGGGAACTTCAGCACCTCGATGCTTCCGTCCAGGCCGGAGTGGACCTCTGAGTTCAACGGCATCACCTGAAGCACGACGTTGTGCAGCTGCCCCACCTCCAGGAGGTGTTCGAGCTGCCCTCGCCACACCATTGTGCCTCCGATGGGACGACGCAGTACGGCCTCTTCCAGCACGAAGTGGATGGAAGGTGCCGGGTCACGTTCGAAGACCGAACGCCGAGCCAAACGAGCAGTCACCATCCGTTCCACGTCGTCCGGCGAGTAGGGCGGCTGAGCCGCAGAGATCACGGCCCTGGCATGATCCGGCGTCTGCAACAGGCCGTTGATGCTGTTGCACTCATACACCCCGATCTCGACGGTCTGAGCCTCCAACTTGGCCAGCTCCCGCACCCTCTTCGGGTACCGGACCTTCTTCACGTCCTCCCACGTCGCGGCGATGAGCCCGTCCGCCCCCAACACCTCGTCGGCCTTGTACAGGTACTCCTGCCGGGGAATCCGCTTCCCGCCCTCGATCTTGTAGACCAGGTCCTCGCCGTACCCGACCGCCTCACCGAACTCGGCGGCTCGCATCCCCACCGCCTCGCGCCGCAACTTCAGCTGACGCCCGACGGTGGCAATGACCGCAACTCCCCACTCGTCATCCGGGTCCACCTCCCAACCCGGCTCGTCCGCCTCGGTCTTGAGCCGACCCGCCTCCGCATCCACCGACATCCCGCGTGCCCCTCCGTCGTACCTGGCCCTACCGCGCGCCCCTACCCGTACGGCCCTCTCCGACAGCCCGGACACCACCGGACAACGTCCGGACAGTCACCGTACGCAACGGCGTCGTCACTGTTCACGGTAAGCGTGCGCGGCCACGCTGAGTGACGTGAATCAAGAAACCGCCGTCATCCGCAACTTCAGCGCGCAGCTGTCCTCCACCCCACGAGGAGCACGCCTGGCCCGACTGCTGACCACCGAGCAACTCCGCACCTGGGGACTGCCGTTGGACCCGGCGGAGCAGATCGTGGCGGAGCTGGCGGCGAACGCGTCGACCCACGGCCGCGTACCGGGACGCGACTTTCGCCTGACGCTCTACGTCGTCGGCGACACCCTGCGCATCGAGGTCACGGACACGCGAGGCGACCGGATGCCGAGCACCCAACTCACCCCTGTGGACGCAGAGTCGGGCCGAGGCCTCGTACTCGTGGACGCGCTGGCGGACAGGTGGGGCGTGGCACGGGGGCTGCCGCCGCGCAAGACGGTGTGGGCCGAAGTCCGCCTCGACCGGAGCACGGCGGAGCATGTTCTGGTGGGCCCGCGCTCCGGTGACACGGGACGTCTTTCCCAAGGAACGAGACGGTGAAAGGACCCCTACCAAACCAAACCCGCGCTGCTCACTCGCCCGAGTGAACATCACCAACTCAGCTGGATTTCGGCCCGGTTGCCTGCCCTACAGTCGGCGCAACACAACCCCACACATGCAACGGCCCCCGCCGGGACTGCAATCCCAGTGCGGGGGCCTGACCACCGAGGAAGATCGGACCTTCCTGATGGACACCGAAAACCCTAGCGTGCGCCCGCACGCCCAGTCCCGCGTCGCAGCCAAAAAACACCCGAACCGGCGGGATCCCGAAACCGGCGGCGGTCTGATCCACGACCACACCCGCCACACCACCCGCTTCACGGTGATCGGCAACCACCTCACCCAGCACGCGGAGCTGTCGCTTCTCGCGATCGGCCTGGCCTGCCACATCCAGTCGCTGCCGAAGGGCGCTTCCGCCGACATCAAGACCCTCGCCGCCCGCTTCCCCGAGGGCCCGACCCGCATCGCCGCCGCCCTGCGCGAACTGGAAGCCCACGGCTACCTGCGCCGCGAACGCAAACGCATCACCGGCGGCCGTATCGTCACGCGCACGATCTCGTGCAACCAGCCGAAGCCGCACCGCGCTCAGCGGGCCGACCACGCAGCCCAGGCGCCCGCAGCCGCCCACCCCGTACGCCCATGCCCGGCCCCGACACCCGCAGCCACACACGACACCCCGCTCCCCAAGAAGCACCCCGCACGCCCCCTCCCTGCCGTACCGCACCCGTCGTACCCCGCCCCCGCCCTCCTCCAGACGGCCACCGACCTCCTCACCGGTCTGCGCAACGCCGACCCCCGCCTCCTCCTCTCGACCCGGGACGCGGCCCATCTCACCCCCGGCCTCGCCGCCTGGCTGGAACGAGACGTCAGCCCCACCGCCGTACGCCACGCCCTGACCAGCGACCTCCCACCCGAAGGCCTACGCCGCCCGGCCGCCCTCCTGGCCCACCGCCTGACCGCCTTGCTGCCGCCACCGCCGCCCTTCCGGCCCCCCACGTCACGGTCTGCCGACCGCCACCCGCTCCAGAACTGCAACGGCTGCGACCGCGCCTTCCGCGCGCCTTCCCCCGGGCGCTGCCGCGACTGCCGATCCGATCTTCAGGAGGCCGCCTAACATGGACGTGACGATCCTTGCCCCCGGGCACAGACGAGGAGCGAGCGCCATGACCATCGCCCCCGACAACGCGCGGCACAGCGCGGCCTCCGCCTACCGGGCCATGCGGGATTTCGTTCAGTCCACGGACGACACCCTCCCCGGCAAGTTCGAGATCACCAAGGAAGGGATCGTCCACGACATGATGTCGCCGGGAGGAGCGCACGAGGTCACGGCAGCACGCATCAGCCGCCGGCTTGAGAAGGTCATGCCGGACGAGCTGCTGGCCCACAACGGCGCCCCCGATGTGGAGGACGAGCCCGAAGGCATCATGCGCCACCCCGACGTCATGGTGATCGCCTGGACCGACCTGGACACTGAAGGTTCCATCGACCCGCATACCCTCATCGCCGCCATCGAAGTGGTCTCCCGCTCCAACCCGGACAACGACTGGGTGAGCAAGATGCGCGACTACCCCTTGATCGGCATCCCCGTCTACGCGATCTTCGACCCCCGCACCGGCGAGGGCGCCGTCCTCACCGACATCCACCCCACCCCCGACGGCCCCCGCTACGCCACCCGCAAGGACTTCGTCTACGGCGAGGACGTCACCATCGGCGACTGGACGATCTCCACGGACGGCCTGCCGCGCTACCAGCCCATCGGCCGGTAGTACCCCAACACAGCCGCCAACTGCGCAAACCACTCCCCCAGCTGCGCCCTCGGCTTCGCCTGCACCACACACTCGTAGAACTGGCCGCCCGGCAGCACCACCGCCACCATCAGCGCCTTGCCGTTCGGGCTCGCCTTGTAGTGGATGCTGCCGATCTCCTGCCAGGAGAACTCGATGGCCGCACCGTGATCCTCGAAGGCAACCCCCGCGATGTCGACCACGACCGAGTTGTGAACGTCGACCGCCATGAACTCCGGCCCTTGCGCAGGCGGTTGGGGCTGCGGACTCGGAGCGGCGTACTGCGGTGGCGGCGGACCGAAGCCGGCCGGGGTCGTGGCCGGTGGGTGCGGCGGCGGGGGCGGTGGCTGCTGACCGTACGAGGGCTGATGGCCGTACGGCGGCTGCGGCGGTGTCGTCATCGTCTTCCGTCCCCGGAATCGTGGTGTGGCTACCGGGAAATCTTCCCAAAGCTCAGCGCATGCTGCGGATACTGTCGGGCCCCATGGTCCTCGAACAGCTCACCCCGAAAGACGGCTCCCTCCCCGCCGAGCTGCTCACCAAGCTCACGGCCCTCTACGCCTCCAACCGCGAGTTCCACGTAGCCTGCGCCCATTGTGGAGGACGAAGAGACGAGTCCGACTGTCCGAGTGGGCGGCGAGAGCCCCGGAGCGATCAAGCTGTGCTTCGGGGGCCTGACGCGCTCTTTCCCGGAAGAACAAGACGATCCGATGCGCGACTTCCTGGTGACAGCAGAGAGCGAAGCGGTGCAGGTCAAGGTCACGGCCAGGACCTGGGCGGTGACGGCCTTGACGCCTTCTTTCAAGCCGACAATTCCTGCTGCGCCTCGGCATATGAATTAGCCGGAGCGAGCTCAGACATCTTATCAAAGAAGATAGCTCCGGAAACCCTGAGGGCATAAAGGAGATTCTCCGATGAAGTACTGGCTTTCCTGATCTCATTTCCGATCTTGGCGGTCACCAAGACCCGATTTCCTGTAGCCTGAAAAACGAGCTTGATGGGCTGATCCGGGAAATAGGTTTCCGCGTGACCCGACAACCGAAATTGCGCCACCATCTCCGCAAGGTAACACCAGAGTTGGTCAATATAATCCCACTCTTCAAGACCAATGATCTCCACTCCGCCAACGGACAGCCGAATGGCACCCTCGATGTAATCGAGGTCAGGCGGCGGCGTACGGCAGCTCTCCACCTGCACGAAACCGCCGTCAGTCACCTTTAGGAACGTCTCGATCTCAACCACGTCACGGGCCCCTCGACTATGGAGATTCGGGGTAGAACTGACCTACTCGACCTCTGTTCATGCCGAGCACATAGTCGACTCCATTTACATTTCCACGGATCTGATACATGCCCCTACTGCCTCGCTGAAGGAGCGTATCTCGATTCTGTCGCATGACCTCACCAATCGCGCCTTGGACATCATCGATGCTCATACCCGAATCAAAGAAAGACTGTGTCGCCTTCACTGAACCATCCCAGTATTTCGGGTGGTGACGAGTGAGGATGTGCTCCATCCCCTTCTTGTCGAGCAAAAACGTGTCATTCCCGAACTGGAACCGCTGACTGCGCCAGTCTCGAAGAGCCGGAAGACATCCTCCACTGTTATGAACGAGTACCGGCGTCTCGCCCGCCAGCACATAGTACGTGTGCAGCTGTTCCACCGTGAGGTTGTACATATCGCGATCGCCCGGGCGATGGATCACCGCGACAACACGCAGGTGCTGGTCGGTGGCGCTGTTGAGGGCATGGCCCGGTGTGAGCTGACCGGCGGGGACCCAGGTGTGACTCGTGTCGTCCCAGAATGGGTGCCTGGCGGTGGTGTGGAGGGTGGCCGTGCTGCCGTCGGCCAGTCGGACCCGAAGGTCGATCAGGTCGTAGTCGTGGTTGATGTGAGTGGCAGTGACAGTCCGGGGGCCTTGATGTTTGCCGGTGTCGGGATCGGCCGCTTCGACTTTGTCGCCGGTTTTGATCTTGCCGATGGCCTTGGTCTCACCGTGCTCCATGAGCACACGGGTGTCGGGAGTGAAGCTGAACTTGCATCCAGCAGCCGCGGCTGCCCCTCCCCCCTCCCCGAACAGCACCTCGGCCGCCATTCCGACGCTACCGCTGATGGCCAGGGATCCACCGGCCGCCACCTCGACTTCGCCACTGGCCACGCTGAGGGCGAGCGGCCCGCAGACCTCGATCGTCGCCAGGCACGCGAGACCGCCGACGCCGACGCCGACAATCTTGTCGGCCACCGGGTGCTCACTGTCGAGGAGACCCAGATCCCCGGCTTCCGCGCAGAAGGCGCTGCTGGTGTCCTCCATGCAGACCCCAGTCGCCCACAGGTGCAGTTCGTGCCGGTAGCTGCCGGTCATTCCGCGTGCTGCGAACTCCCGGCGAGTGGGGACCCTCGTGCGCGCGATGGTGCGGGGGTATGTGCGGCCGCTCTTGGTCGGGTGGTAGCCGGCCGCGGGACCGGAGACAGCAACGAACTTGCCGCCGCGCTTCTCGTAGCACCCCTCGGTGGTGCATCCCGGCCCGTGGCTCGGCGTCCAGGCCGTGTCGGGGTTGTTCATGCTGCATCCGTCGCAGAACAGGCCTGTCGGGTCACTGCCGGTGACGGGGTTGTTGTCGGCGTAGGCGTAGCCGTTGAAGGACTGCGGGTCTGCGCCGTTGAGCAGGGCGTCAGAGCTGAGGAACCGGCCGAGGGCCGGGTTGTACTCGCGGGCCCCGATGTTGGTCAGGCCGGTGGTCGTATCGATCGTGCCGCCGACGAAGCCGTGGTCACCGGGCCAGTTGGTGGGGGCCTGGCCACGGGTTTCCCCGAAGGGCGTTACCGGACGGCGGGTGACAGTGAGCGTGTCGGCCGTGATGTCGTCGGTGGCGGTGCCGTTCGGATCCGCGGTCTGGTAGCTCAGCTTCGTTCCGCTGGTGCCTGCGGTTGCGGTACGGACCGCGGTGGGCGCCCCGGCCAGGGAGTAGTAGCGGGTGGCGCCGGTGACCGCGCCGCCGGTGAGGGTGAGCTGGTCGCTGCCGAGGTAGAGAGTGGTCTTGCCGTCGTCGGTGCGGGCGATCAGGTTTCCGGCGTCGTCGTAGTGGTAGCCGGCCGTGTGCTTCGGTGACGCGGCCGGGCCGACGGTCAGCGTCGCGAGTTTGCCGAGGGAGTTCCAGGTGTAGGCCTGGGCCTGGTCCGGCTGGTCGTTCCCGCCTGCTGTGGCGGTCAGAGCAGTGGGGTTGCCGGCCTGGTCGTAGCTGTAGGTCTGGGTGGTGTCGGCCGTGCTGACGGTGTGGACGGCGTGGGTATGGCCGGCGAGGTCGAAGTGCTCGTCGGTGGTGGCGTCCTTGGTCGTGTCACCGGTGACGTCGTGGTCGGTCTTGGTGGTGCGGTTGCCGGTGAGGTCGTATCCGTAACTCTGCCAGTACGGGGTCGGGCCGCCGAGATGGTCTGCGCCGGGCGTGGTGTTCGTGCATCCGCCGATGCCGTTGATGCTGGGTGAGTCGTCGGTGTGCGTGCCGCCGGTGTCGGTCCAGGCGTCGGTGAGACGGCTGAGGTAGTCGTAGCGGTAGCACTGGGTGTCGGTGTGCGCGGTTCCGCCGGCGTCCTGGACGTCATTGGCCGAGGTGATCTGACCAGCCTGGTTGTAGGTGTAGTCGACCTGGTCGACGGGGCTGGTTCCGTCCTCCTTGTTCACCGTGTGGGTCAGGAGCCGGCCGGTCGCCTGTTCCCAGGCGTCGGTGGTGACCACCTGGTGGGGCATCACGCCCATCGTGGTGCGGAGCG
Organism: Streptomyces sp. NPDC001492; assembly: GCF_053597275.1. Taxonomy (NCBI): domain Bacteria; kingdom Bacillati; phylum Actinomycetota; class Actinomycetes; order Kitasatosporales; family Streptomycetaceae; genus Streptomyces; species Streptomyces sp. NPDC001492. The sequence goes on from NZ_JBSFHW010000076.1 coordinate 19,641, forward strand.
TCTGACCGAGCGGGCTGTAGTTGACGTTGGAGGTGTAGGCGTCAGTGCCGCCGCTGGAGGCAGGCAAGCCCAAGCCGTTGTAGCCGTAGCCGACCATCTCGTCCCCGATCAGGCCTCCGGTTCCGGTGGTGGCGATCTGGACGGTGTAGGGCAGGTCCTGGACCGACGTGTACTTGTTGGTCGTGCTGTAAGTGACGGCGCTGGTGTTGCCGTAGGCGCCGGCCGGGATGCTGATGCTGGTCCCGGAGGGCTGGTAGGTCGTGGTGTAGCCGGTGACCGTGCTGGTGTAGACGGTCTTGCCGTTCTCGTAAACGATGCTGGACTTCGGCAGGCCCAGGGCTGTGTCAGTGGCGGCGTCGTAGTAATCGTGGTGGCTGAGCTTCACCTTCTGCGACGTCTTGGCGTCCCAGCCCCAGGTGTCGCTGACACGGCCCAGGTTGTCGTAGTCGGTGAAGAGGTGGCCGGTCTCGTCGAGGCCGTCCGTGTACGTCTCCAGCGCTTCGCCGTCGTCGTTGTAACTCGTGTGGCTGGTACCGGTGTCCGGGTCTGTGCCGGCCGTGACGTGTCCGAGCAGGTCGTAGGCGCTGGTCCAGGTGACCTTCTTGGCGGCCGCGTCATCGCTCGGTGCGTCCGCGGGCAGAGGGCCGACGGTCCGCAGCGTCTCTCCCGCCGCGTCGTAGGCGTAGACCGTCTTGTCGTAGGTGCCGGTGGGCTTGGTGCCCTGGAACTGGCGCAGTTCGGTGGTCTTGCCGCGGGCGTCGGTGATGGTCGCGGTGGGGGTGGCACCGGCGGGCGGGGTGACCTCGGTCTCGTCGGCGCCGGGGTAGGCGGTGGTGGTCTGCCACTGCTGGTGGCCCAGTGAGTACAGGATGGTGGCCGTGGGGCGGCCCTGGCCGTCGTAGGTGGTCCGGGCGGTGGAGGGGACCTGAGCGTCCACGGGGGTGACCAAAGTGCCCGACGGGCGGGACGCGTCCTTGTTGAAGTAGGCGGCGTTGGCTGCGGTCGTCCAGCCGTGGGAGTCGTAGTCGGTATCGGTGATCAGGCGGCCGACGGCATCATTGAGAGGTGTGGACTGCGTCTGCCGCAGCTGCAGCATGCCATCATAGATCTCGTACTTGGCCGCGTACTCACCCCCGTCGGTGTACTGCTGCGTCTCCACATAACTCGGGGCGGACTGCGTCACGGAGTACGTGAACTTGGTGCTTGGCGTGGAGGCGTTGGCGGCCTTGGTGTGGTTCGGAAGCCAGACGGCGGTGAGGCGTCCGAGGCCGTCGTACGTCTCGGTGGTCAACCGCTTGTTGGGGTCGGTGACGGTCAGCGGAAGCTGGCGGCCCGGGTCGACGGTCGTGGTCGTCGACCAGCCCTTGATGTTCGTCGACACGGTGGTGACCGGCAAGTACTTGGCCTTGGTGGCCTTGGTGCTGCTGTTGTCCGTGTAGGCGATCGTCGTCCAACGGCCCATCGGATCGGTGCTCTTGGTGACGCGACCGTAGGTGTCGAACTCCGTGCCGGCGGCCTTGGCCCAGGTGAGGTTGCCCTGGTCGTCGACCAGCTTGGCCTTCTGGGTGCTGGTGGCGTCTCCCGCACCACCCGAGGGCAGGTCACCCAGGCTCGTGGACTTGTCGTACCAGGTGCGGGTGTCCGACAGAGTGTGGGCGTCCGCCTTGGTGACGCATCCGCCGGCCTCCGTGATCACCTCGGCCGGGAAGGCATACATGTTCCGGGAGGCGTCGGCGGCGTAGGCGGTGGTGGTGCAGTTCTCCGGGGTGGTGGTGCCCGCGACGGGCTTGCCGTCGATGCCGACCTCGCCCTTGTCGTCCACCTGGGTGGGCAGGCCGGTGACGCTGTCGAATGCTGTGGTGGTTTCCGAGGTGCGCCAGGTGCCGTCGGCCTTCAGAGCGCGCGTGTCCACGCGGTCGGTGTCGGTGAAGCGTGCTGTCAGGTCCGGCAGCTTGCCGCCGCGGACATGTGTGGCCGTGGGCGCCGACGTCCAGGGGTGGTTGACCGTCTGGGACTGCGGGCTGCCGCCGTCCCTGTCGTAGACCGTGGACTGGTAGCTGTATCCGGCCAGCGCGTTGTCGTCGGTGAGGCTGTCACCCACTGCGTCGGTGACCTTGACGGATGTGGTGTCACCGGTGGAGGTCGCGTTGCCGTCCATGCCGCGCAGGTAGTCGGTGACTTCCTCGGTGACCGGATCGGAGCCCGCGCCGGAGCGGGTGATGACCTGTGCGTAGCCCCGGAACTGGTCCCAGGTGCGGTACTTGTCGACAGTCAACTCGCTGTCGTCGTGGTGCCAGGCCGCGCCGCCCTTGTACTCGTAGGTGGTCACGTGCGGCGTCGACTTGGCGGTGGTCGCATCGCTCTCGTCGACCTCGGTGACCGGGTAGGTGTAGAACCAGTCGAGAATCGGCGCCGTGTAGCCGGGCGGGGTCCAGCGGACGGGGTAGCACGCCTGGGTGTCGGCGTCCTCCTTGGGAAGGCTGGTCCGTGAGCAGGAGCTGGGCTTGTAGGAGACGGTGAGGGTCGAGCCGGTTTCGGTCTTCAGCGACTGGAGGCGGTAGCGGTTGATCGGCGGAACGTTCTGCGGCTCCTCCAGACCGTCCACGCGGTTCGGCACGGTCGCCTGGCCCGTGGTGGCCAGCGTCGGCAGGGTCTGCGCGGTGCCTCCGCCGCGTGTGTCGGAACCGGTGTGCTGCACCGAGGACAGCCACATGGCGGGCTTGGTGCCGTCCCCGGGATCCGGGTAGCTCTGCGTGAGGCTGTACGTGTCGACCGTGGACCAGGCCGGGGTGGCCAGCGACTCGTCCCACACCTTGGTGGTGATCGTCGAGAGCCGCATCGTGGACCAGAACGTCGGCGCGTAGTTGGTGCATGTGCCACTGGAGGCACAGTTCTGGTCGAACGGGGTGTCGGGCCAGTGCGAGGCGGTCGACGTGGTCGGCGCCTTCGTGCAGTCCACGCTGTTCTTGCCGTCGCAGCGCTGGGCCGCGGTGAACACCACCTGTGCGGCGGGGGTGTTCTTGGCCACGTAGTCGGCGACCTGCTGGCCATAGGAGATCGTGGAGGGGTAACCGCCCCGCGTGTAGGCGGTCAGTGTGTGGGCGGAGCCGCGGCCGTAGTAGTTGGTCTCCGCCTTGTAGGCGTAGGTGGTGATGTTCTTGTGCGTGTCGACGACGAAGTCCAGGTTCCACCGCCAGCCCTGGGTGCACTCGGAGGCGGCGAGAGTGGAACCGTGGCAGGGCTCGCCGGAATCGTCTCCGTAGACGGGCACACCCCAGGCAGCGTTGGTGCTGGTGTCCTTGCCGTCGCCGCCCGCGCCGCTCGGCAGGTGGTCGGCGCCGAAGTAGTACTGGGTGCCGTCGTTGTCGGTCAGCCGCCAGTAGGTGCCGTCCTGCAGGCCGTTGGAGGCACCGGAGACCTCCTCGACGACCGATCCGTCGTCGTCGGACAGCCGCCATATCGGGCTTCCGTCGGCGTTCTTCTTTCCGGTGGGCACGAGTTCGCCGGAGTGGCCGGCCACGGAGACCGTCGCGTTGTCCCCGGCCCAGCACTCGTCGTAGTCGCCGGCGTGGCCGTCATCGACGCAGGACCGGTAGGACCGTTCGACGAAGCCGGGTGAGTAGTCCCAGCCGTCGCCGATCCAGGAGGCCTGGTTGTTGGTTGCCGAGGTCCGACCGTCGATCGACGCGGAGTCGTACGACAGGGCAACGGTCGGGGCCTCCCCGCCGACGGACGGCGGGGTGGATATGGGGTACGAGTACGTGAAGGCGCCGGTGTTCCCCGAGGTCCCCCACTTTCCCGAGGGGGAGAGCGAGGTCGCGGAGTACGTGCCCGAGGTGCCGGCGGGAGCCGGGGTGGCGGCGAGTACGACGGCCCCGGAAGCCGAGGCCGCCGAGAGGCTCGCCTTCTGCTCCGGCGCCGGGTTCGTCACGGCGGCGGGAAGGATGAGGTCGGCGACCAGGCGGTGCTTGGCGTAGTCGTTCGCGGACGCGGCGACCGTCTTCTGTACTCGGCAGGCCGCCTTGTCCGGCGTGGTCATCGCGCAGGCTGGAAGTTCGACCAGGTGCAGTCGGGTGGCGTAGTCACCACCGAACGCATCTCGGAAGGCGCTGTAGTCGAGAGCCACCGACACGCGGTCGGCGCGGGTGCTGTGATCTGTACGACGCAGGGATACGACGATGCCGTCGACCCCGGCCTTCTGTGCTCCGCGGTGACCGGCCACCACGACGTTCACGTCGCCTGTCGCAGCTGTGTCCGCGGCCTTTCCTACGGAAGCGAGCTTCTTGGTGACCGCCTTGGGCAGCAAACCGCGGTCGAGCGCTCCAGGTTGGCCGATGGTGACCGGCGTCCCCGTGGCGTGCACACTGCTCGCCGGTTTCTGCGCGGTCTTCGAGTCGAGCGACTTGTCGGCGGTCTTCGTGCCCGGCAGCGCAAGGGCCGACAGGTCCACCTTGGTCGAAGTGGCTGCCGGCCAGCTCGGCCGCACCGGCCGGAACGGCTTCATGGGCGTGGACCGCACACCGCTCGGCCGGGCCTTGGCCGTGCTGACGCTCACGGACTGCATCGAGGACAAGGGGAACGGCGACCAGAGCTTCGGCGTCTTCGCCGCATCGGCGACGGTGGCGTCGGTCAGAGAGCCGGCCAGCAGGCCCGCCGAGGCCAGTGCCACCACACCGAGCCGCGCTCTCCTCGTGCGCAACCGCTTTCGCCGCAACACGTCTTCCCCCAAGCACAGTTGTCACAGGTCTCTCACAACCTTGGCAACGTATCTGCGTTTGCCGCTCGATAAGCCAAGCAATCGCCATGATCACGTCAAGCATGTGAGGCGGAGGTAAAGCATCCGACAACGATGGCGCAGTCAATCCATGAGCACGCAAAGAGTTTCCCTGCTCTCATCTCAGGCCGCTTTATCGCACTAACGTGCGGCCCGCCCATGTCTTGAGGCAGGTACCGGGACAGCAGAGACAGAGACGAGGCCGCATGACCCGCGCACGAAAGCCGAGCCAACGACGCAGACCCTCCTCCGCGTTGGTCACGAGTGCGGCCGCGTTCGCGTTGGCGCTCGGTCCCGCCGTCGTCTCCGCACATGCCGACAGCCAGGCACTGGTTCCGGCAACCGCCCTGACACAGGCCGAGACCACCGCCTCAGTCCAAGCGACTTCGAGCGGCAGCCCAGTCCCCGTGGACGAGGCCACCACCGCCGAAAGCACCCTGACAGCTCAGCCGGACGGAACCTTCGTCCAGCGCATCAGCGCACAACCCGAACGCCTGAAGCGTGACGGAGCATGGGTGCCGCTGGACTCGACCCTGCGGCGCAACAGCGACGGCAGATACTCTCCGGCCGCTTCCAGTAGCGGTCTCGCTCTGTCCGACGGCGGCACCGGCCCCCTGGCAGCCCTCGACAACAACGGCAAACAGCTGTCGCTGTCCTGGCCGACGGCTCTGCCGACACCGAAGGTCAACGACTCGAGCGCCCTCTACCCCGATGTACTACCGGGCGTCGATCTGAAGGTGACCGCCGACGAGCAGGGCGGCTTCTCGGAAGTCCTCATCGTCAAGACCGCCCAGGCCGCGGCCGACCCTCGCCTCGCCACCCTCACTCTGGAGACGGACACCCACGGCCTGAATCTGGCCGCGGATGCCGGTGGCAACCTCACTGTCAGCGACCCTGCCACCGGTGCTGCGGTCTTTCATGCTCCGGCAGCCTTGATGTGGGACTCCGGTGCCGTCAATCGCCAGGCCCGGAGCGCCAGTTCGGCTGCCGTATCCAGAGGCAGTGTCCGGCCTGCGGCCGTGCGCCCTGCCGTCGCCATCGAACAGGGCGCAACACAACCCTCCGAGGACGGCACTGCCCCGGTCGACCTGAGCAGCGGGCCCGGTCCGACATCGCAACAGGCTCCTGTCCACACCGATGTCAACTCTGTCGGCCAGCTGCGACTCACCCCCGACCCTGGTCTGCTCAAGAACGCGAGCTTCCCGCTCTACATCGACCCCACCTGGGTGACAGTCAAGGACCAGGACAAGGGCTTCACCTACGTTCAGCACGCCTATCCCGGCACAAGTCACTGGAACGACAGCGACGCCAAACTCGGTGTGGGCTACCAGGGGTACACCTCGCCCATCGGCGCCGAGCGTACGTACTACCAGTTCAGCATCGGCAGCACCATGGGCGACAAGAACATCCACCGTGCCGAACTCGACGTCGACGAGACCTACTCCGCCGACTGGGGCTGCACCAAGTACCGTGTCACCGAGACCAATGTCGACCACATCAGCAGCTCCACCACCTGGAACAACCAGCCCGACGCCTTCTCCCAGACCGACACCTACGACTTCACGGGCGCCAACAACAAGGACTGCCCGGGAGGCGATTCGGGCGGCTTCGATGTCACCGGCTCTGTCAGCAACGACGGGGACGGGACCGTCACCTACCGCCTGACCGGCAGCGAGTCGAACGAGACCGCCTTCAAGCGCTTCTCCACCAAGGCGACGCTCTCGATCACCTACAACACGCCGCCGCGCACACCGACCAGCACCACCTCCAACCCCAAGCCCGTGAGTCCCGCAACGTACGGATGCGGCAGCTCTCCCTACGGCTGGATCCCCAACACCGATGCCTCCGGCGGAGTGAAGCTCTACGCGCACGTCTCGGACCCCGACGGCGACAAGCAGAACATCCGCGGCCAGTTCGCCTTCTGGGACAAGGGCGGATCAGGGACCGCGGACGCCGTCAATCTGATCTCCACGGGCGACTCCGACGGAAACTCCAGCACGGTTCCGGGCAGTGGAGGCACCGTCCAGATCACCGTCGATTCAAAGGACCACCCGCTCAAGGACGGCCATCTCTACGGCTGGCACGTCCGTACCGACGACGGCATCGACACCTCTGACGAAGCGGACAACTGCTACTTCTGGTACGACGCAACCGCGCCCACCCATCTCACGATCACCCCGAAGGACGACCTCTCCGGCTTGCACACCGGCGATACCGTCCACTTCACACTCGCCGCCGGCGATCCCAAGCCCGCGGGCGCAGCGGCCAGCGGGCTGGACCACTTCATCTGGTCCGCCACCTCCTCGGCCGCACTGGCCAACGACGGGGGCACCTCGATCACCGCGGCAGCCGACGGAACCGCGTCCCTGACGTACACACCCACGGCATGGGGAAGCACCACCCTCTGGGTCGCCGCCGTCGACAACGCGGGCAACCAGTCCCAGCCCGTCCGCACCAGCCTCTACGTCCCCGATGACGTGAACGCCACCGTCGAACCCGGCGACATCGACAACGACCACATTCCCGACCTCGTCGCCGCCGACTCCGGCACGGGCAACCTCGACCTCGTCCGCACCGACAAGGACGTCCCCACGAGCAACGGCCTGCCCGCCCCCGTCATAGCCTCCGGCCCCTACGACGCCCCCTCGGCTGCCGACGGCTCCACCACCTGGGCCAACACCCTTCTGGCCCACCGTTCCAGCAACGAACACAGCTCCAGCGGCAACCGGGTCGACGACCTGTGGGCCTACAAGAACAGCCACCTGTGGCTCTACACCAACAACCTCAACAACAGCGGGGGCCTGGCCGGTAACGGCAACCGCTACTTCACCAGCGATAACCGCTTCGCGGTCGCCAGGCCGGCCTGCACCAAGGGAACCTGCTCCGCCTACGCCACCGACTGGTCGGCAGTCAGCCAGATCACCGCCCCCGGCGACGTGAACGGCGACGGCCACCCCGACCTGGTCACCGTCGAGAACGACCACCTCTGGCTCTTCCTCGGCGCCACCACCACCGGCATGTTCACCGAAGCCCACGAGATCGGCACCTCCGCCTGGAACGGCTACACCATCACCTCGCCCGGCGACACCGATCACGACGGCCACCCCAACCTCTGGGCCCGGAACAAGACCACCGGCGTCATCTACGACTACCCCTTCGCCACCGACGCCCTCGGCACCCGCACCGCCATCACCAACGGCGCCTTCACCACAGCCGACCGTCCGCTCATGACCTCGCCCGGCGATGCGGACGGAGACGGCATCGCCGACCTCTACACGGTCACCGGCGACAAGGAACTGTGGGCCAACATGGGCACCGCCCCCGACGCCAACGGCTATCGGCTCGGCACCCACCACCTCGCAAGCGTCGCCACGCTCTGGAAGACCATCACCAACATCGCGTAGGCCGAGGGACCGGGTCCGGCTTCTTCTCCTCCCGAGAGGAAGCCGGACCGCGGTGCCGGGTGTGACGGATCGCGCGCCAACTGCGCTTACAAAACAGGGAGTTGACCCGACCCCACCCGTCCGCATAGCGGATCCCCAGCAACGGCTTTCGGATACAAACACGTAAAGTCTTGACGGCGGTCTGTCAAACAGACCGGATCGGATGACACCCTCTCCTCGCTCGCCGCAACTCTGTGCCCCACCTGTGCCATCTCTGTGCCTCAACCATGAGGCCGGCCCGAAGGAGACCGAGTGAGACAGCGTTCCCACGGCACCCGCACCACCCGCAAGACCGCCCTTCGCACCGGCGCCCTGATCGGCTCCGCCGCGATGGTCGTGCTCGCCCTGCAGAACGGCGCCGCCACCGCGGCCCCTACCCACAACAGCGGCGCCACCGCCCTCCCCCTCAGCGCCTCGGCCCGCGCCGTCGCCATCAAGTCCGCCCAGGAGGCGGCCGGTTCGACCGCTCGGGAACTCGGGCTCGGCGCGCAGGAGAAGCTCGTCGTCCAAGACGTCGTCAAGGATGCCGACGGCACCGTCCACACCCGCTACCAGCGCACCTACGCCGGTCTGCCCGTCCTCGGCGGCGACCTGGTCACCCATGTGGCCAGGAGCGGCGCGCTGAAGGGTGTCTCGAAGGCGACCAAGGCGCGGATATCCGTGGCGTCGACGGACGCCTCCCTATCGGCCGCCGCCGCGAAGAAGTCCGCCCTCGCCGGGACCAGGGCCTCCACGGCCACCGCCCGCAAGGTCGTCTGGGCGGCCGGGGCCAAGCCCGTCCTCGCCTACGAGTCCGTCGTCAAGGGCCTGCAGCACGACGGCACCCCGAGCGAGCTGCACGTCATCACGGACGCCACCACAGGCAAGAAGATCTACGAGTACCAGGCCGTCGACACCGGCACGGGCACCAGCGAGTACAGCGGCACGGTCACCCTCGGCACCACGGCCTCCGCCTCCGGCGGCTACGACCTGATCGACGGCGGCCGCGGCGGCCACAAGACGTACGACCTGAACGGCGGCACGTCCGGCACCGGCACCCTCTTCCACGACGCGGACGACACCTGGGGCGACGGCACCCCGGCCAACCGTCAGACCGCCGCCGTCGACGCCGCGTACGGCGCCGCCGTCACCTGGGACTTCTACAAGTCGGCCTTCAACCGCAACGGCATCGCGGGTGACGGCAAGGCCGCCTACTCCCGGGTCCACTACGGCAACGCGTACGTCAACGCGTTCTGGAACGACAGCTGCTTCTGCATGACGTACGGCGACGGCTCGGGCAACACCCACCCGCTGACCTCGCTCGACGTGGCCGGGCACGAGATGAGCCACGGGCTGACCGCGGCCACGGCCGGCCTCAAGTACAGCCGGGAGTCCGGCGGGCTCAACGAGGCCACCTCCGACATCTTCGGCACCTCGGTGGAGTTCTTCGCGAACAACTCCTCCGACCCCGGTGACTACCTCATCGGCGAGAAGATCGACATCAACGGCGACGGCAGCCCGCTGCGCTACATGGACAAGCCCAGCAAGGACGGCAGCTCGGCCGACTACTGGTCGCGCAACGTCGGCCGCCTCGACGTCCACAACTCCTCGGGCGTCGCGAACCACTTCTTCTACCTGCTGAGCGAGGGCAGCGGCGCGAAGACCATCAACGGGGTCTCCTACAACTCCCCGACGTACGACGGCTCGACGGTCACCGGCATCGGCCGCGCCAAGGCCGACCAGATCTGGTACAAGGCCCTGACCACGTACTTCACCTCCTCGACCACCTACGCGGGCGCCCGCACCGCCACCCTCCAGGCGGCGAGCGACCTGTACGGCGCGGGCAGCACGGAGTACAACGCGGTGGCCGCGGCCTGGAAGGCCGTCAACGTCAACTGACGTCCGCACACCGGGGCTTGAACTGCCGGACCGCCCGTTCCGTTACGGGTGGTCCGGCTTTCCCTCCCCGTACAGCCAGTCCTTCCAGATCTCCTTGAAGTCCTTGTCGGGTGCCTTCTTCTCTACGTACGCGGTGAAGTCGTCGGTGTCCGCGTTCCCGTGGCGGTGGGCGGCGGCCCAGCCCTGGATGATGTCGTAGAAGGTGTCGTCGCCGACGGTCTGCCGGATCTTGTGCAGGACCATCGCGCCGCGCTCGTAGACGAGGGGGTCGGAGATGTGCGCCGCACTGCTCGGCTTCGCCGGCGAGTAGGCCCAGATGTCCTTGTCGCCGTCCTTGTAGCGGGATTCGAAGGTCTGCTGGCAGGTGTCGCCGCCGTGGTCCTCGTCCCACAGCCACTCCGCGTATGTCGCAAAGCCCTCGTTGAGCCACATGTCCCGCCAGCTCTTCGGGGTGACGGAGTCGCCGTACCACTGGTGGGCGAGTTCATGGACGAGGGTTCCGGTGTCGGGGGCGCCGGGGAAGACGGGGCGGTTCTGGGTCTCCAGGGCGTACCCGGCGTCGTCCGGGCGGTCGACGATCGCTCCGGTGGAGGAGAAGGGGTACGGCCCGAAGTTGTACTCCTCCCAGTCGATGATCTCGGGGAGCTGCGCGAGCACCTTCCGGCTCGCCTTCGCCTGGGTGGGATCGACGGCGACGTACACGGGCAGGTGCTTGCTGCCGATGGTGGACCGGCTGATGTCGTAGTGGCCGATGGCGAGGGTGGCCAGGTAGGTCGCCATCGGTTCGGCGGTGTGCCAGGTGTAGGTCGTACGGCCCCCGCTGCTGCTCTGGCCCGTCAGCTCCCCGTTGGACACGGCCTGCAGGCCCGTCGGCACGGTGACGGCGATGTCGTACGACGCCTTGTCGGAGGGGTGGTCGTTGCCGGGGAACCACGCCATGGAGCCGGTGGGTTCGCCGAGCGCGAGCGCGCCGTCGGCGGTGCGCAGCCAGCCCTCCTCGGACTCGTCGGGGTCGGTGATGGTCACCGGGCTGCCGGAGTAGCGGACGGTGACGCGGAAGGTCTCCTCGTCGCGCAGGTCGTCGTGCGGGCGGACGGTGAGCTCCTGCCCGGTGTGGTTCCAGCGGGCGCGTCTGCCCTCCACGGTGACCTCGTCCACGTGCAGCCCCTTGAGGTCGAGGTCGAAGGCGGAGAGGTCCTGGGTGGCGCGGGCGGTGATGGTCGCGGTGCCGGTGAGGCGGTGCCCGCCGGCAGGGTCGTAGGCCAGCTTCAGGTCGTAGTGGCCGACGTCGTATCCGCCGTTGCCCGCCTTCGGGAAGTACGGGTCACGCAGGCCGGAGCCGCCCGGTGTGCCGTGGACACCGCCGCACGCGGTCAGGGCCGGGGCCAGGAGAACGGCGAGGGCGCAGAGGACTGCGGGGGCTCGGCGGACCATGGGGGCGCGGCGGGCTGCGCGGACAAAGGGTACGGGTCTGGGCACGCCGATGATCCTATGGCGGCGTGACACCATCTCGTACGTGCTCGACATCGGCTATGCCCTCTCCAACCGTTTCCCGGACCCGCCGCAGACGGACTACCGCCGCGCGGACGTCCACGCCCTGCGGCACGACCTGTTCTGCGGTGATGTCTATCTCGCCGACACCAAGGCGGACCGGGAGCTGTCCACAGCCTGGGGATGGGTGCCGGTGCTGGACTTCGCGTGGGCGCTGTGCGACATCGTGGAGCGGATCGACCGCGACCCGGCGGGCTCCCGCGCGTCCCGGCCCCAGCGCGCGGAGCTCGACTTCACCGAGTCGACCGACCGCATGCTCTTCGAGCGGCGCTTCGGGTGGGTGGATGTGGAGGCGGACTGGATGCCGGCGGAGGAGCCGCCGCTCAGTTTCTCCCACAGCGAGCTGAGGCGGGAGGCGCGGGATTTTCTGCATGACCTGATTGCCGACCTGGTCGATCTTCATGAGGACCTTGGGGAGAACCCGGCGATCTGGACACTGCAGGCGCGGTTTCCCAGGGTGCCGTGACGTTCGGTGCCGTCTGCTGGGGGCTGCCGCCCCCAGACCCCCGCTTTCGGCCTGAACGGCCTCGTCCTCAAACGCCGGACGGGCTGAAAGATCAAAC
>NZ_JBSFHW010000077.1:0-31181 GCF_053597275.1 Streptomyces sp. NPDC001492
GGCCATCGCCGAGTTCATCCGGGCCCGCGCCATGGACGAAGCCGGGGCCGCAGGACGCATGCAGTACTTCCAGCAGAACGGCGGCACCATCCAGCGCGCACCCGTCCCGGGTGCGCGGCTCCTTCGGTCACAGCGGTCGACGGCACAGCAGGGTGGCGATCCGTGCCCTCCTGCCCTCCTCGGGCTCCTGGAACACCCGTGCCGTGACGACCAGCCCGGCCCGCTCCAGGAGGTCCACGAGCTGCTCCGGCGGGAGCCGGTGGGACTCGTACGAGACCGGATGGCCGCCGTAGGCCGGCTTCGGCCGGACACGTTCGCCGGCTCCCACGTAGCCGGCCAGCATGAGCAGGCCGCCGGGCCTGAGGGTCCGGTGGAACTCGCCGTAGACGAGCGGGAGCAGCTCCGGCGGGGTGTGGTGGGTGGAGTAGTAGGCGAGGATGCCGGCGAGGGAGCCGTCCTCGATGTCCAGGCCGGTCATCGAGCCCACCGTGAAGGACAGTTCCGGATGGGCCCGGCGGGCCAGTTCGACCATCCTCGGGGACAGGTCGACGCCGAAGGCGGACAGCCCCAGCGCGGTGAGGTGAGCGGTCACGAGGCCCGGGCCGCAGCCCAGGTCCGCGACGCGCCCGCCGCCGCCCTCCCGCACGGCTTCCGCGAACGCGGTCAGCAACGCCCGTGACAGCGGATCCAGTTCGGCGGGCCGCCTGACCTGCTTCAGATAGTCGGCGGCGACGGTGTCGTACGACTCCCGGACGGCGGTGAGGTAGGAGGGCTCGGTCATCCGGCGACTCTAGACGAGGCGAAGGGCCCCTCGCCGTCGGCGAGGGGCCCTTCCGTTCCTGTCCTGACCCGGGGTCAGCTGATCTTCGCGTACCCGTAGTTGATGAGCTTCTTCACGTCCGAGGTGCGGTCGGTCGCGGAGGGGGCGGTCATGACGGCGCCGATCACCGACTTGCCGTTCAGCGTGGCGGCGAAGACGAGGCAGTAGTGGGCATCGGGGCCCGAGCCGGTCTTGATGCCGAGCGTGCCGTTCCAGCCGAGCAGCGTGTTGGTGTTCGTCCACGTGCTCATCGTGCGCGTCGACCCGGAGCTCGTGACCGTCTTCGCCGTGTACGACTTGGTCTTCACGACGGTCTTGAACGCGGTGCTCTTCATCACACTGCGGGCGACCTTCGTCAGATCGCGCGGCGTCGAGTAGTTGTTGCCGTTGCTGAGGCCGTCGAACGAGTCGAAGTGCGTGTTCGTCATGCCGAGGCTCTGGGCCATCGTGTTCATCTTGCCGATGAAGTTCTTGGTCCGGGCGGCGGACGTCGTGCCGGATCCGAACTTGTCGGCCAGCGCGAACGCGGCGTCGCAGCCGGACGGCAGCAGCATCCCGTACAGCAGCTGACGGACGGTGACCTTGTCGCCGACGATCAAGTGCGCCGACGACGGGTAGCCCTTGGCGACCATGTAGTCGCTGACGGCCTTCTTGATCGTGACCTTGGTGTCCAGGTTCAGGTTCGGCTGCGAGAGGACGACCTTCGCGGTCATGACCTTCGTCGTGGAGGCCGTGAGCCGCTTCGTGTCGGCGGCCTTGGTGAAGAGGGTCTTGCCGGTGGCGCTGTTCATCAGGTACCCGCCCTTGGCGGTGATGGTGGGCGTCGTGACAGCCTGCGCCGGTGCCGCGGTGAGAGCTCCGGTGGCGAGCACTGCGCCGGCCGTGACGGCGACGGCTGCGGCTCTGCGGACACGGAAGCCCTTGATGGCGGTTTTCAACTCAAATACCCCGATTACGTCGAATGCCCCTGGGATGCGGCCAAGTTGGAAGGGAAAGAAAGTGGGGCCGCACGTGTGTGACACGTAAGTAGCACAGAAGGTTGTGCGGTTGATGAGGCGGGGTGTTCCTTGGGCTCCGGTCGTCCGGATGCTGGACGAGCCCCCTCATGGGTACGTGTTGTATCTATCCTGTTCGCATGAGCAGCCCCGGGACCCTGACCGCCAAGCAACCACCCGCCGCCGACCGCGTCTACACCCACGTCAAGCAGGGCGTCCTGGAGCGCCGCTACGAGGGCGGGACCCTCCTCACCGAGGGCGAACTCGCCGAGGCCGTGGGGGTGTCCCGCACGCCGGTGCGCGAGGCGCTGCTGCGGCTCGAGGTGGAAGGGCTGATCAAGCTCTACCCGAAGAAGGGAGCCCTGGTCCTGCCCGTGTCCGCGCAGGAGATCGCGGACGTGGTGGAGACCCGGCTGCTGGTCGAGGTGCATGCGGCGCGCAAGGCCGTGCCCGCCCCCGCGGGGCTCGTCGAGCGGCTGGAGGAACTGCTGGCGAAGCAGAAGGCGCAGGCCGCCGCGGGCGACCTCGCCGGGGCCGCCGTCACCGACCGCTGCTTCCACGCCGAGATCGTCCGCAGCGGGGGCAACGAGATCCTCTCCCGGCTCTACGACCAGCTCAGGGACCGGCAGTTGCGCATGGGCGTCGCGATCATGCACTCCCATCCCGACCGGGTCGCCAAGACCCTCGCCGAGCACGAGGAGATCCTCCAGGCGCTGCGCTCCGGGGACCCGGAGGCGGCGGTCGGGGTCGTGCACCGGCACGTCAGCTGGTTCGCGCACCTGGCGCGGGGTGAGGTGCGATGAGGCAGTCGTCCGCCACGACCACCCTGCCGGGTGACCCGCCGGGCGGCCGGCGCGCGATGGCCGTGTGGGGCATCGGCGTCTCCGTCTACTTCGTCGCCGTCATCTTCCGTACGTCCCTCGGGGTCGCCGGCCTCGACGCCGCCGACCGCTTCCATGTGAACGCCTCGGCGCTGTCGACCTTCTCGATCCTGCAGCTCCTCGTCTACGCCGGCATGCAGATACCCGTCGGCCTGCTGGTGGACCGGCTCGGCACCAAGAAGGTGCTGACCATCGGGGTCGTGCTCTTCACGGCCGGTCAGCTCGGGTTCGCGGTCTCCCCCTCGTACGGCACGGCCCTCGCCTCCCGTGCGCTGCTCGGCTGCGGTGACGCGATGACCTTCATCAGCGTGCTGCGGCTGGGCACCCGCTGGTTCCCGGCGCGGCGCGGGCCGCTGGTCGCGCAGCTCGCGGGGCTGGCCGGCATGGCGGGCAACCTGGTCTCCACGCTGGTGCTGGCCCGGCTGCTGCACGGCCTGGGCTGGACGGCCGCCTTCGCGGGCAGCGCGCTGGCCGGAGTCGTCGTCCTCGTGCTGCTCCTGCTGTTCCTGAAGGACCACCCCGAGGGGCACGAGCCGGAGCCGTTCCCGCACCAGGGCGCCGCGTATGTGCGGCGGCAGATCGCGGCCTCCTGGCGCGAGCCGGGGACGCGGCTCGGGCTGTGGGTGCACTTCACGACCCAGTTCCCGGCGATGGTGTTCCTGCTGCTGTGGGGGCTGCCCTTCCTGGTGCAGGCGCAGGGCCTGTCACGGGCCACGGCCGGTGAGCTCCTCACCCTGGTCGTCCTGTCGAACATGGTCGTGGGTCTGGTCTACGGCCAGATCATCGCCCGGCACCACGCGGCGCGGCTGCCGCTGGCGCTCGGAACCGTGGGCGCCACGGCCGTGGTGTGGGCGGCGACGCTGGCCTACCCGGCCGACCGGGTGCCGATGTGGCTGCTGATCGTGCTGTGCACGGTGCTCGGCTTCTGCGGTCCGGCGTCGATGATCGGCTTCGACTTCGCGCGGCCGGCCAACCCGGCGGAGCGGCAGGGCACGGCCTCCGGGATCACCAACATGGGCGGCTTCGTCGCCTCGATGACCACGCTGTTCGCGATCGGGGTGCTGCTGGACGCCACGGGCGACGACTACACCGTCGCGTTCTCCGCCGTGTTCGTGCTCCAGGCGCTCGGGGTCGGTCAGATCCTGCGGCTGCGTAAGCGGGTCGCCCGGCGGGAGCGGGAGCGGCTGGTGGCGAGCCGGGTGGAGACGGTGCACGTGCCCGCGTGAGGCGGGCGGTTCACCGCGACGGAGGTTCACAGCCCAGGTGTTGCTCTGTCATGGGAGTGTGACAGCGGTGTCGTGAAGCGGGGACGGGGGTGAACCCGGGAGACCGGCTGCCCCTCATAGTCAGCGAGCGCATCGCATGCCTCGAACGCAGTCCTCGCTCCCGAAGGGAACCTCCTGATGAACCGCCACCTGCGCAAGACCGCCCTCGTCACCGCCGCGATCTCGGCCGGCCTGCTGATGACGGCTTGTCAGAACGGTTCCACCGGCAAGAGCAGCTCCCCGGACACGTCGGCATCCACGACGGCCACGTCGCAGGGCACGTCGAAGACCTCGGGATCGTCCCCGAGCTCCGGCACCTCGAGCACCTCCGCCGGGAACACGTCGAAGTCCCAGCAGGGCGTGAACGCCGTCGTCACCGGGGGCACGGTCAGTTACCTCGCCCCGGGCAAGTACCTCGTGTCCGTGCCCGGAAAGACCGACCGGGCGTTCTTCGTCGCAAGCGACACGCAGATCCACGGCGCCGGCACGATCTGCGGCGGCTCGAACTGCACCCTGGACCAGCTGGAGAAGGCCACCAGGAAGGCGGCCGTCCCCGCCGATGTGACGATCAGGAAGGGCGTCGCCACCGTCGTCCGTGAACGCGCGGGCGCCGGCAGCGGCACCGGCACCAAGGGCGTCAGCGGCACCTGGCTCGGCAACGTCAGCTATCTGGCGCCGGGCAAGTTCACCGTGTCCGACATGAAGGGCGTCGAGCAGGCGTTCTACGTCGCCGACAGCACCAAGGTGTACGGCGCGGGCACCATCTGCGGCACCCAGGGGTCCTCGGCGACCTCCCGCTGCACCCTGGACCAGCTGGAGGCCGCCGCCAAGAAGGGCGTCTCCGCGAAGGTCGTGATCAGCGGCGGTGTCGCCACGACCGTCACCGAGGACCACTGATCACCGGATCCCCGCAGGCGCTACGGCGTCACCGTGAAGTTCCGCAGGATCGCCGCCGTCAGCGCCGGGTCCCCCTCCGTCTTCACCCGGTCCGCGGCCGCCTCCGGGGTCACCCGGCCGCAGGCCAGGCGTACATACGTCTCCCAGTCGAGGGTGAGGGTGGCGGCGGGGCCGAGGGCGGGGGCGGTTTCGAGGGTGCCGCGGCCCTGGATGTCGACGCGGATGGTGCGCAGGAACTCGACCGGTCCGTGCACGTCGAAGACGATCGCCGAACTGCGCGGCGCGTCCGACTTCTCGGCCACGACAGCGGGAAGCTCGGCGAGGAGCACGTCGCGGGCGACGTGCGCGCCGGGGGAGTCGAGGTTGCCGGGGCGGCCCAGGGCCGCGCGGAGGTCCTGTTCGTGCACCCACACGTTGAAGGCGTGGGAACGCATGGACTCTTCGAGGGTGAGCTCGGTGCTGAGGGGGCCGCGCACCTTGGTGCCCGGGTCGCGCGACTCGTTGCGCAGCTGGCGGTTGCGACGGATGATCACGTACTCCAGCTCGGACGTCATCTCCGGCGCCGTGTGGTGACGGCGGACGTCGACCTGCATCTCCATGTAGCGCTGGTGGTCGTTGGTGACGTGGAAGAGGTCGCGCGGCAGGGTGTGGATGGGGCGCGGGTCACCGAGCATCTCGCAGTCCAGGCCGATGACATGGGAGACGACGTCACGGACCGACCACCCCGGGCACGGCGTCCGCCGGTTCCACTCTCCCTCCACAAGCGGCCCCACCAGCTCGGATATCGCTTCGATGGAGTGGGTCCAGGCGTCGGCGTAGGGCTGGAGGGTGGGATGCAGACTCACGGAACGGGACCCCTCGGTCGGTACACGGGCGGTTGGTGGCAGCGTTGCCAGCGGGAGGTGGCTGCACTCGGCGGGTGTCTTGAAACGCTAAGTTACGCTGCTGTGAGGCACCCCGGCAGTGCTTTCGTGTGACGATCGTAGGCCCGTGTGGACGGCTCGAATGCCAGGACGGTGGTAGTGTGCGCGCTTCTCTGATCCAGATCGCCGTAGACGAGGGCGAATCGGTCGAATCGCGTCGGCGGCGGGTGGCCTCGCTGGTACGGGAGCAGGCCGGGGCCGATCTGGTCGTGCTGCCCGAGCTCTGGACGACCGGCGCCTTCGCCTACGAGGGGTTCGGCACCGAGGCCGAGCCGCTGGAGGGGCCGACGTACGAGGCGATGGCGAAGGCGGCGAGCGACGCGGGCGTGTGGCTGCACGCGGGCTCGATCCCCGAACGTGACCCTGAAGGTCCCCTCTACAACACGTCTCTCGTCTTCTCCCCCTCCGGTGATCTGGCCGCCGCCTACCGCAAGATCCACCGCTTCGGCTTCGACAAGGGCGAGGCCGTACTGATGGGCGCGGGGCGGGAACTGGTGACGGTCCGTCTGCCCGAGACGACCGTGGGCGTCGCCACCTGCTACGACCTCCGTTTCCCCGAACTCTTCCGCGGTCTCGTCGACGCCGGCGCCGAGACCCTGGTCGTCCCGGCGGGCTGGCCGGAGCGCCGCCGGGCGCACTGGACGCTGCTGGCCCAGGCGCGGGCGGTCGAGAACCAGGCGTTCGTGCTTGCCTGTGGAACGGCCGGGACGCATGCGGGAGTTCCGCAGGCGGGTCACTCGATCGTGGTGGATCCGTGGGGCGAGGTCCTCGCGGAGGCCGGGGCGGACGAGGAGATCCTCACCGTGGAGTTCGATCCGGGGAAGGTCGCGACGACGCGTGAGCAGTTCCCGGCGCTGAAGGACCGGGTCCTCTAGGCCCAGGCGGCTGCGGGGGATCAGTCGTCCTCCCGTTCCTTCTCCGCCAGGTGGATCACGCAGACCGTCACCGCGATCAGCAGCGCCGGGTCCGCGTCCTCCCGTACGACGTCGACGCCGTAGGTCTCCCGGATGTGCAGCCAGCGGCGGGAGATCACGGCCAGGAGTTCGCCGTCGTACTCGATGGCGAACTCCCGGTCGAGGATCTTGCCGCTGACGTCGAGTTCCGTGCCGTCGACCAGGGAGACCCGGTAGTGGTGGCGCAGCAGGGACAGGCGTTTGCGCTTGATGCGCGCGAGGGCGGAGCCGTCCCGTTCGATCACCATGGTGTCCCGCAGGGCGAACATCTTCTGGTGGATGTCGATCAGGACGCGCCCCTGGGTGTCCTTCAGCTCGAAGGTGTCCCTCAGGCGCATGGCCTTGCCGTCGACGAGGAACACCTTGGTGCCGTGCTCGTCCTCGATCCAGTAGTCGTCACCGATGCCGAGGAGCCGGTCGCGTACGAGGAATCTCATACCGTCACCGCTTCCCCGGCGGCCGGTCCGCAACGCCGCCGGTAGGCCGACGGGCTGAGTCCCGTCTCCCGCCGCACGAGCGCGCGCAGGTCGGCCGCGGTTCCGAGGCCGCTCCGCGCCGCCACCACGTCCAGCCCCGCCCCTCTCCCGCTCGATCAGCCGGCAGGCGAGCGCCGCCCTCCCCCCTGCCCTCACGGGCGTGGAGGGACCCCCACCCCCGTGAGCCGGGCCGGCGGAGTCGTGCCGAGTACCGCCCGGAAGCGGCGGCGCGGCGTGGCGGGGGAGACGGCCGCGCGGGCCGCGAGACCGGCCACCGTCAGCGGCTCCCCCAGCCGTTCCTGCGCCCATGCCGGCAGCGGGCCGGGCGACTCGTGGGGCACCCCGGGCACCGGCCGCTCCACGAACTGCCGCTGCGCGCCGACGAGTTCTTGCCGGTGCTGGAGGGCGAACTCCACATCTCCCTGCGACCGGCCACGCCCTGAGCTGACCGGCCTGCGGAATCGAGCGGGCCGACGGGTGTCCCGGAGCTGAACTTCCCGTACGCGTGCGGGAGTTGACCAACCAAGTCGGTGAACCCCGAGTCGGACGTGGCGTAAGTCGCACACCTGCGCACGTTCCTCTCGGAGGTTCCCCATGCACGCTCGTCACGCCCGCCGTCTGACACGCGCCGTCCCGGTGGTGACGCTGGCCCTCGGCGCGGCCCTGGCCATACCGCTCGGCACCGCCTCCGCCGCGACGGCACCCGCGACCGCCGCGGTCAACCAGTCCGGCTGGCAGCTCACGTACAGGGCCGCCCCAGGCCAGACCAACAAGGCCGGCGTCACCGCCTCGCTCACCGCGGACCGCACGGGCATCACCTACGTCATCGACGATGTCGTCCCGATCGGCGCGGGCCACGGCTGTGCCTATCCCTCC
The DNA here is from genome assembly GCF_053597275.1 of Streptomyces sp. NPDC001492. Classification (NCBI taxonomy): domain Bacteria; kingdom Bacillati; phylum Actinomycetota; class Actinomycetes; order Kitasatosporales; family Streptomycetaceae; genus Streptomyces; species Streptomyces sp. NPDC001492. The sequence continues at coordinate 8,087 of NZ_JBSFHW010000077.1, forward strand.
GCGTCCGACCGCACGAAGGTCTCCTGCACGGTCACCTTCGTGGACAGCCAGGACCCGTACCCCGGTGTGGTCGTGGACCTCGGCGACGGCAACGACACGTTCGCCTACGCCAACAACACCGACCAGATCTACACCTACGCCCAGATCTCCCTGGGCGCCGGCAACGACAGGTCGACCGACTCCGGCCGCCTCGACGGCGCCTACGTCGGCGGCGACGCGGGCAATGACACCATCGCCGTGGGCGCGGAGGGCCTCGCCTGGGGCGGCGACGGCAACGACACGATCACCGCGAGCGGCGGCGACAACATCGTGCAGGGCGGCAAGGGCGACGACACGCTGCACGGCGGCAACGGGGCCCAGTACCTGTCCGGCGACGACGGCAACGACACGCTCACCGGCGGCACCGACGCCGACAGTCTGTACGGCGGCAAGGGCAACGACGTCCTGTACGGCGACAGCGGCAACGACAAGCTCTACGGCAACAGCGGGAACGACAGGCTGTACGGCGGGCCGGGCAGCGACACGCTGTCGGGCGGCCCCGGCACGGATGTGATCCGCCAGGGCTGACGGCCGGCGGGGGCGTGCCCGTCCGCCTCGTCGCCGAGGGGACGGACCGCCCTCCGCCGGTCTTTGCGGGCATGGACGATCAGACGCCGTAACCGTCGGAGTAACCGTCGCGCCGGTGGTGGTGGGTCCCCTCCTCGTCGATGACGGGTGTGGTGGGTGGCACCATCACACGGCGGCGGCGGGCGATGCTGCTGAAGGTGCTGACGCCGATCAGTCCGACGATCATGAGGATGATGCCGACCAGGTCGAGGTTGACCCCCTGCATGTGCCAGTCGGTCGCGAACGTGAGGATGGCTCCCACGGCGATGAGGATGATGCATCCGCCGAGGCCCATGAGTTGTCGCCTCCCTGTGCGGTCCGGAGCTGCCGGGGTTCCGGCCGACTCCGGGTACCCGCGGGCCCGTTGCCCATGCGGATGCCGCCGCTCCCGTCGCTGCGACCTGCGTCACGTCACGTCGACGTAGTCCTCCCGGCCGGAACTGACCAGGTGGGTGCTGGTCGGGTAGAGCAGTACCGCGACCCAGGTGCCGTCCTTCGAGGCGGTGAAGCCCTTGCTGAAGGTGCCGTCGGAGCGGGTGTACGTGTTGCCCATGTCGTACCAGCTGCTTGCGCCCCTGGGCCGGAAGAGGATCTTCACCTTCTGGCCGCCGTAGGCCTTCCAGGCGCCCGAGGTGTAGTGCTGCAGCCTGCCCTTGCAGGTGATCGTGCGGCCCTTGCGGACGGGCTCGGGCGAGGCGTTGCCGTCGATGATGCGGGTCGGCGTGCGCTGGGCGTGGACGACGGAGCTGTACGACTCCTGGAAGGCGCTGTTGCCCTTGAAGTGCGCCCGGTAGTAACCCTTGTAGGGCGCGTCGAAGGTGCCCTTGAAGGGCATCCCCGTGTCGGATTCGCCGCCGCTCGCCGCGACCGTCTTCATGGTCTGCCAGCCGGTCTTCCCGTCGGCCGAGTACTGGAGTTCGACCCCTGAGACCGAGGGTGTCTGCCTGCCGGTGATCAGCAGGCCCTTGGCGGTGAGTTCGGAGTACTTGTTCAAGCTCGCCGTGAAGCCGGTGAAGGACGTCGTGTAGGCGACGTACACATTGGCTGTCTCATACCCGCTGTACCTCAGGTATGTCCCGGTGCGCACCTGCACATCGACCCGTCCGGTCTTCGGCACGGTCAGGCCTGCGGTGAAGCGGCCGTCGACGCCCGTGACGGGTGCCGCGCCGACGCCGGGGCCTCCGTCGCCGCTCTCCCACACCTCGTCGACGACCGCTCCGGCCAGCGGCTTCCACACCCCGTCGAGGTACACCTCGGCCGTGCCGGAGACCGTGGCCGGCTCACCGGCCTTCACGTACACGTCGGTGGAGTCCAGGGTCACGCGGGTCTGCGCCTGCACGGCGCGGACCTCGACGCTTTCGTTGGCCCGGGACTGGTAGAAGGGATCGGCCAGCCGCAGCCAGGCGTTGACGTAGTTGTCGTAGGGGTCGGTCACCGTGTAGGAGGCGGTGAAGCGGCCGTCCGCGCCGGTCGTGGGCGTCGGCGCGTTCCCGCCGGAGAGCTCCAGGTCCACCTCCTTGCCCGCCGCCGGCGTCGTCTCGCCGGTGCGCGGGTCGGTGACCGTGAAGCCGCCGGTGACGGTGACGTCCTGGTGCTCGTAGTCCGGGTTCTGCGGCGTGGCCTGCAGATCCGTCAGGTTCGCCTCGAGCTCGTACTGGTAGGTGCCCTCGGCCTTGGTGGTGTCCCCGTCGGCATCGGTCAGGTCGACGACGACACGGTAGGTGCCGAGGTCCGCCAGGCGCAGCGGGGCGGTGGTGCGCCACGTGTTCGCGAAGCCGGTGCTGGAATCCGGGGTGAAATCGCTGACCTCGGTGACCTCCTGGGCGTCGGCGGCGGAGCCCGGCGCGTAGAGGTGCGCGGTGATCGAGGTGAGGGCGGTGTCGGAGGAGGCGGACACCCACACCAGACCCTGGCCCGGGTGGTCGCCGCTGCCGACGCCGTACAGCACGGGCGCCACCGCCGCGTGCGCCGCCGGCACCGGGCCGAGCAGCAGGCCGGCCGCGACGGACGCGCAGGCCAGCACCGACTTTCTTCGCATGTGTAGTCCCCCCACGAGACCGAAAATCATCCAAGACTGACCGAAAGACAGTGCAAGAGTGAGCGAATCTTACGCAGGGGGACCGGCGCCCGGGGAGCTACCCCTCCAGGAACGCCACCAGGGCGTTGGCCAGCAGATACGGGTCGTCCGCGCCGCACAGCTCACGGGCGCTGTGCATGGAGAGGATCGCGACGCCGATGTCGACGGTCTTGATGCCGTGCCGGGCCGCGGTGATCGGGCCGATCGTCGTGCCGCACGGCATGGAGTTGTTGGAGACGAAGGACTGGAAGGGGACGTCCGCCTTCTCGCAGGCGGCGGCGAAGACCGCACGGCCCGAACCGTCCGTCGCGTAGCGGTTGTTGACGTTGACCTTGAGGATCGGGCCGCCGTTGACCCGCGGGTGGTGCGTGGGGTCGTGGCGCTCCGCGTAGTTGGGGTGCACCGCGTGACCGGTGTCCGAGGACAGGCACACCGTGCCCGCGAAGGCTCTCGCCCGGTCCTCGAACGAGCCGCCGCGCGCGAACACCGAACGCTCCAGCACGCTGCCGAGCAGCGGCCCGTCCGCGCCCGTGTCCGACTGTGAGCCGTTCTCCTCGTGGTCGAAGGCGGCCAGCACCGGGATGTACGGCAGGTCCGCACCGCCGGAGGCGACCGCGGTCAGCGCGGCCACGGTCGCGTGCACGGACAGCAGGTTGTCCATGCGCGGTCCCGCGAGCAGCTCCTTGTCGCGGCCCAGGTAGGCGGGCGGCTCCACGGAGTGCGTCATCAGGTCCCAGCCGGTGACCTCGCCCGCCGGCAGCCCCGCGGTCTCCTCCAGGAAGGCGATCAGGTCACCGTCGCGCACATCGCCGCCCAGGCCCCAGATGGGCGTCAGATGGCGCTGCTTGTCCAGCTTGAGGCCCTCCGCGGACACCGAACGGTCCAGGTGGATGGCGAGCTGGGGCACCCTCAGGAGCGGGCGGTCGACGTTCACCAGACGCGTCGAGCCGCCCCGCAGGGTCAGCCGGCCGGCCAGGCCCAGGTCGCGGTCGAGCCAGGAGTTGAGGAGCGGGCCGCCGTAGATCTCCACCGCCACCTGGCGCCAGCCGTGCGCCCCGGTGTCGGGCAGCGGCTTGACCCGCAGGTTCGGGGAGTCGGTGTGTGCGCCGACGATACGGAACGGCGTGTGGGGCGCCGCGCCCTCGGGGACGTACCAGGCCACGATCGCGCCGCCGCGCAGCACATACCTGCCGCCGGTCGCCCCGTCCCAGGCGTCCGTCTCCGCGACCTGGCGGAACCCTGCCTTCTCCAGCCGCTCGGCGGCGCTCGCCACCGCGTGGTACGGCGACGGGCTCGCCGTCAGGAAGGACATGAGGTCGTCGGTGTGGCCGCGGTCGAAGCGGTGGGGTTCGCTCATGGGTTCACCTTAACGACGTACGAGGGCCCACTCCTCGTGATGAGGAGCGGGCCCTCGTGAGGGCGATGTGGAGTTCTGGCTACCCAGAACGGGAGCGCTTAGAACGCCGCCTCGTCCAGCTCCATCAGGTCCAGCTCGACGTTCTCCGCCAGCTTGCGGGCGCCCGTGACGCCCGGCAGGACGTTGGCCGCGAAGAACTTCGCCGCCGCGATCTTGCCCGTGTAGAACGCCTTGTCCTTCGCGGAAGCCGTCTGGAGCTTCTCGGCGGCGATCGCGGCACCCTTGAGCAGCAGGTATCCGACGACCACGTCACCGGAGGCCATCAGCAGGCGGGTGGTGTTCAGGCCCACCTTGTAGATGTTCTTGACGTCCTGCTCGGTGGCCGCGAGGTCGGTCAGCATCAGGCCGACGATGGCCTCCAGCTCGACGGCGGCCTTCGCGAGGTGCTCGCGGGCGCCGGCCAGCTCCTCGCCGCCCTCGCCGAGCGCCAGGAACTTCTTGATCTCCTCCGCGAGGGTGTTCAGCGCCGCGCCCTGGTTGCGGACGATCTTCCGGAAGAAGTAGTCCTGGCCCTGGATCGCGGTGGTGCCCTCGTACAGGGTGTCGATCTTGGCGTCGCGGATGTACTGCTCGATCGGGTACTCCTGCAGGAAGCCGGAGCCGCCGAAGGTCTGCAGCGACTGGGCGAGCTGCTCGTAGCCCTTCTCCGAGCCGTAGCCCTTGACGATCGGCAGGAGCAGGTCGTTCAGGGCCTCCAGCGCCTTGGTGTCCTCGCCCGCAGCTTCCTTGACCTGGATCTCGTCCTGGAGGGAGGCCGTGTAGAGCACCAGGGCGCGCATGCCCTCCGCGTACGCCTTCTGCGTCATCAGCGAGCGGCGGACGTCCGGGTGGTGCGTGATGGTGACCTTGGGAGCGGTCTTGTCCATGAAGTTCGCCAGGTCGGGGCCCTGGACGCGCTCCTTGGCGTACTCCAGCGCGTTCAGGTAGCCCGTCGACAGCGTGGAGATCGCCTTCGTGCCGACCATCATGCGGGCGAACTCGATGATGCGGAACATCTGGCGGATGCCGTCGTGCTTGTCGCCGATCAGCCAGCCCTTGGCGGGGTGCTGGTCGCCGAAGGTCATCTCGCAGGTGTTGGAGGCCTTCAGGCCCATCTTGTGCTCGACGTTCGTCGCGTACACGCCGTTGCGCTCGCCCAGCTCGCCGGTCTCGAAGTCGAAGAGGTACTTCGGGACGAGGAAGAGGGACAGGCCCTTGGTGCCGGGGCCCGCGCCCTCGGGACGGGCGAGGACGTAGTGGAGGATGTTCTCCTCCATGTCGTGCTCACCGGACGTGATGAAGCGCTTCACGCCCTCGATGTGCCAGGAGCCGTCCTCCTGCTGGATCGCCTTGGTGCGGCCGGCGCCGACGTCCGAACCCGCGTCGGGCTCGGTGAGCACCATGGTGGAGCCCCAGGTCTTCTCCACGGCGATCTTGGCTATGTGCTTCTGGACCTCGTTGCCCTCGTCGAAGAGGATGCCGGCGAACGCCGGGCCGGAGGCGTACATCCACACGGCCGGGTTCGAGCCGAGCAGCAGCTCCGCGTACGACCAGATCAGGGAGCGCGGGGCGGTGGTGCCGCCGATCTCCTCGGGCAGGCCCAGACGCCAGTACTCCGAGTCCATGAAGGCCCGGTAGCTCTTCTTGAAGGACGCCGGGACCGGGGCGGTGTTCGTCTCCGGGTCGAAGACCGGCGGGTTGCGGTCGGCGTCCGCGAAGGACTCCGCCAGCTCGTTCTCCGCGAGGCGGGTCAGCTCCTCGAGGATGCTCTTCGCGGTGTCGACGTCCATCTCCTCGAACGGGCCGGTGCCGTACAGCTTGTCCCGACCGAGGACTTCGAAGAGGTTGAACTCGATGTCGCGCAGATTCGACTTGTAGTGCCCCATGGCGACGGCTCCGTTAGAGAAATCGGCGAGGCACCGGGTGTAGCTCCTCGCACTAGTTCACGTACCAACAAGTAGCTACGATGATGCTACCCGTCGGTAATAAGAAGCAACCCCGAACGGGTTTCTGTGACTCAGTACTCTTGCGTCCATGTACGGCTACGACCAGAACGTGGGTGCGGGGGCGCAGCAGCAGTACGCCCAGCCGCAGCAGGGCCCCGGCGGCTACGGGCAGCAGCAGCCGCTGTATCCCGAGCCGTCCCCGCCGTCCCTCGCGGACGCGGTACGGGCCTTCACCACCGGCCAGCTGTCCGCGGAGGACTTTCAGCAGGTCTTCGCCACGTCGAAGGTCTACTGCCCGCGCGGCGACAACCCCGGTTTCCTCGCCCTGCACAACACCCAGCAGCCGGTGATCCCGATGTTCACCTCGCTCAAGGAGCTGCGCCGGTACGCGGGCAAGGAGTCCAAGTACTTCGTGATCACGGGGGCCGAGGTCATCGACCTGCTCCCCACCGGCTACGGCTTCGTCCTCGACATGGAGGGCGAGCACCGCATGGTCTTCGACGCCAAGGCGGTGGAGCAGATGGTCGAGTTCGCGATGCGCAGAATGTACGGCTGACACCTGTCTGCCGGAGCCCGGAGGGAATGCCCTCCGGGCTTTCTCTGTTACGGGTGGCAGAAAGTTCAATGCTCAACTAAACTGGCCGCACAAGGAGGTACCGACATGCCTGCAGTGACCGTCGAGAACCCGCTGACCCTGCCCCGCGTGGCCGCCCCGGCCGACGCCGTGGCACGTCCCGTGCTCGCCGTCACGACCGCGCCGAGCGGTTTCGAGGGCGAGGGCTTCCCGGTGCGCCGGGCGTTCGCCGGGATCAACTACAAGTACCTCGACCCGTTCATCATGATGGACCAGATGGGCGAGGTGGAGTACGCGCCGGGCGAGCCCAAGGGCACCCCCTGGCACCCGCACCGCGGCTTCGAGACCGTCACCTACATCATCGACGGGATCTTCGACCACCAGGACTCGCAGGGTGGTGGCGGCACCATCACCAACGGCGACACCCAGTGGATGACCGCGGGTTCGGGCCTGCTGCACATCGAGGCCCCGCCGGAGTCCCTCGTCATGTCCGGCGGCCTCTTCCACGGCCTCCAGCTGTGGGTGAACCTCCCGGCCAGGGACAAGATGATGGCCCCGCGCTACCAGGACATCCGAGGCGGAAACGTTCAGCTGCTGACGACACCGGACGGCGGCGCGCTGCTGCGGGTCATCGCCGGTGAGCTCGACGGCCACCAGGGCCCCGGCATCACGCACACGCCGATCACGATGATCCACGCGACGCTCGCGCCGGGTGCCGAGCTCACCCTGCCGTGGCGCGAGGACTTCAACGGCCTCGCGTACGTCCTCGCCGGCCGGGGCGCGGTCGGTGCCGAGCGCCGGCCGATCGAGCTGGGCCAGACCGCCGTGTTCGGTGCGGGCTCCGCGCTGACCGTCCGCGCGGACGAGAAGCAGGACTCGCACACCCCGGACCTGGAGGTCGTGCTCCTGGGCGGACAGCCGATCCGGGAGCCCATGGCCCACTACGGCCCGTTCGTCATGAACACCCGCGAGGAACTCCAGCAGGCCTTCGAGGACTTCCAGAAGGGCCGGCTGGGCACCATCCCGGCCGTGCACGGGATGACCGAGGGCGGCCTGTAGGACCGCGCGCGGGCGGAGCGCCGGGTCTCACCCGGGTGGTCCGTCCGCGCAGGACACGGCACCGGCGGGCGTGATCCGCTGGACGGGTGCAGCTCCTCCCCGACCCCGTCCGGCGGCTCGCCGCCTGGTGCGCCGTGATCCTGCTGGTCGCCGGGGTCGTGTACGTCGGGGTCCTGCTGTGCTCGCAGTTCCGTACGGCCGTGACACCGGTGCTGCTCGCCCTGCTCGGGACCGCCCTGCTCCGGCCCCTGCACCGGCGGCTCGTCAGGGCCAGGGTCAACCCGTCCGTCGCCGCCGGGCTCACCTGTGTCGCGGTGGTGGCCGTGGTCGGCGGGGCCGTGTACATCGTCGTCGCAGCGCTCATCGACACCGGTGACCAGATCGTCGCCTCCCTGAAGGACGCGGCCCAGGGCGTCGCCGATCACTTCGGGGCCGCGGGGACCTCCCTGGACGACCTCGCCACGAACGCCAAGGACCTGCTCACCAAGTTCGGCGGGACCGCCGCCTCCAACGTCATCAGCGGGGTCAGCGTCGTCGGCGAGACCATCGCCATGGCCGTCCTCGCGCTGTTCCTCGTCTTCTTCTTCCTGCGGGACTCGCACAAGGCCGCCGACCTGATCCGGGGCATCGCCCCGGGGGAGAGCGGCGACACGCTCGAGGCCATGGCCCGCCGTGCCTATGAGGCCGTCGAGGGATTCATGCGCGGCACCAGCTTCATCGCGCTCATCGACGCCGTCTGCATCACCCTGGGACTGCTGGTGCTGGATGTGCCCGGTGCCGTCGGGCTCGGCGCGCTCGTCTTCGTCGGGGCTTTCATCCCCTACCTCGGCGCCTTCGTCTCCGGTGCCGTCGCCGTGCTGGTCGCGCTCGCCGACCGCGGTTTCGTGATCGCGCTGTGGGTGCTCGGGGTGGTCCTCGCGGTCCAGGTGCTGGAGGGGCACGTGCTGACGCCGATGATCCAGAGCCGGACCGTGCAGATGCACCCGGCGATGGTGATGGTGGCCATCACGGCGGGGGCCTCCGTCGCAGGCGTGCTCGGGATGCTGCTCGCCGTACCGCTCACCGCCGCCGCCTTCGGCGTCGTACACGAGCTGCGGGCGCGGTATCAGATACCCGAGCCGTCGGACTCGTAGAGCTCGAACCAGATGCTCTTGCCCTCGCCCTGCGGATCCACGCCCCAGGCGTCCGCGAGCAGCTCGATGAGCATCAACCCGCGCCCCGAGGAGGCCAGTTCGCCGGGGCGGCGCTTGTGCGGGAGGGCGTCGCTGGTGTCCGTGACGGTGATGCGCATCCGGCGGCCGCCCCGCTCGCCCCGCACCTCCGCCAGCAGCAGCGCGTCGGCGTCGGTGTGCACGAGGACGTTGGTGAGCATCTCGGAGACCAGCAGCACCGCCGAGTCGACCTGGTCCGCCGACGGCCAGTCGTGCAGCAGCTCGCGCAGGTGCTGACGGGCCACCGCCACCCGCTCCGGTTCCGCCTGCGCGACGGACAGCATGGTGCGGCGGACCCTCGGCGGCACGAGCAGCTTCTCGCCGAAGCCCTCCTCGGGCCGGGACAGCAGCAGTACGGCTATGTCGTCCTCGCGCCGGTCCGCCAGGGGGCCGGTGGTGTGGTGCGAGGAGGGGCCGTGGACCCCCTGGACCAGGGCGTCGGCCAGTTCCTCCAGGTCGCCCTTGTGGTCCTCGAGGATCGCGCGGATGCGCTGCCAGCCGCTCTCCAGGTCGTGGCCGCCGGTCTCGATCAGACCGTCCGTGCAGATCAGCATGGTCTCGCCGGGTTCGAGGATGATCCGGGTGGTCGGATAGTCGGCGTCCGGGTCGATGCCGAGCGGCAGACCGCCCGCCGTCGGACGGGCCAGCACCGTGCCGTCCGCCATCCGGATCGCCGGGTCCGGGTGCCCGGCGCGGGCGATGTCGAGGGTCCCGGTCGCCGGATCGGCCTCGACGTACAGACAGGTCGCGAAGCGCAGGTCCGCCAGAGCGTCCTCCTCGGCGGCGCCGGGCCGCGTGGCGCCGTCCGACAGGCCGTGCAGGAACCGGGAGGCGCGGGAGAGCACCGCGTCGGGACGGTGGCCCTCGGAGGCATAGGCGCGCAGGGCGATACGGAGCTGGCCCATCAGGCCGGCCGCCCGCACGTCATGGCCCTGGACGTCACCGATGACCAGGGCGATCCGGCCTCCCCCGGAGGGGGGACTCCCCGGCAGCGGGATCATGTCGTACCAGTCGCCGCCGACCTGGAGGCCGCCGCCGGTGGGGACGTAGCGGGCGGCGACGCTCATGCCCGGTATCTGCGGGCCGAGGGTCGGCAGCATCGAGCGCTGCAGGCCGTCGGTCAGGGCACGCTCGGTCTCGGCGGTGCCGGCCCGGGACAGGGCCTGGGCGAGCATGCGGGCCACCGTCGTCAGCACGGACCGCTCGTCCGGATTGAAGGTCACCGGGTAGGCGAAGGCCGCCATCCAGGCGCCCATCGTGCGGCCCGCCACCGTCAGCGGCAGGAACGCCCAGGAGTGGCGGTTGAAGGACGCGGCGAGCGGCCAGGCGGCCGGGTAGCGCGACTTGTACTGCTCGGGGGTGGAGAGGTAGACGGCACGGCCGGTGCGGGCCACCTCGGCGGCCGGGTAGTCCGTGTCCAGGGACATGTGTGAGAAGGGGCCGTCGTCGCCGGGCTGGTGCCCGTGGTGGCCGATGATCGTCAGGCGATCGCCCTCCACGCCGAACACCGCCAGTCCGTCCGGGGTGAACCCCGGCATCGACAGGCCCGCCGCGACCCGCAGCACCTCCTCCGTGGACCGCGCCTCGGCCAGCGCCCGGCCCGCGTCCAGCAGGAAGGCCTCCCGGGAGCGCCGCCAGTCACCGGTGACGGCACTGCGTCCGGCCGGCGTGCCCGGAGTCGGCTCGGTGACCTCCTGAAGGGTGCCGATCAGCTGGAAGGACTTCTTCTCGGGGTCGAAGGACGGCTTGGAGCGGGAGCGGACGACACGGACCACCCGGCCCTGCTCGTCCATGATCCGGATCCGCACCTCGGCCAGCGTGCCCTCGGCGACGGCGAGCCCGACCACGGCGATGATCTCGTTCCAGTCGACCGGATGGAGCCTGGCCCGGGCCTTGGCCTCCGTCAGGGTGGTCTGCTCGGCGGGAAGCCCCAGCAGCCGAGCCGCCTCGGCGTCGACCGTGACGAGTTCGGTGGCGGTGTCCCAGTGCCACAGGCCGGTCGCGAGGGCGGCGAGAGCCTCCCCCACGGCGGGCAGAGGCTCACCAGTGCGCATTGCCCCACTTTATGGAGTCGTGATCGAGGAGTGCCACCGATTGGCCACTCTTAATGGTGGGGAGCCGATCTTGGGGTGCCCGGTACTCTGGGGGTTGTTTCACGTGAAACACCCTGAAACACAGCCCCCCGATCCGCGAAGACTGGATGAACGACGATGCATCGGTACAGGTCCCACACCTGCGGCGAGCTCCGCTCCTCTGACGTCGGCACCGACGTCCGGCTGAGTGGCTGGCTGCACAATCGGCGCGACCTGGGCGGCATCCTCTTCATCGATCTGCGCGACCACTACGGCATCACGCAGCTCGTCGCCCGTCCGGGCACCCCGGCCTACGAGGCCCTCGACAAGCTGACCAAGGAGTCGACGGTCCGCGTCGACGGCAAGGTCGTCTCCCGGGGCACCGAGAACGTCAACCCCGACCTGCCGACCGGTGAGGTCGAGGTCGAGGTCGGCGAGGTCGAGCTGCTCGGCGCCGCCGCCCCGCTCCCGTTCACGATCAACACCGAGGACGGGGTCAACGAGGAGCGGCGCCTGGAGTACCGCTTCCTGGACCTTCGCCGCGAGCGCATGCACAAGAACATCATGCTGCGCACGGCGGTCATCTCGGCCATCCGGCACAAGATGACGGCGCTCGGCTTCAACGAGATGGCGACCCCGATCCTGTCGGCGACCTCCCCCGAGGGTGCCCGCGACTTCGTGGTCCCCTCCCGTCTGCACCCGGGCAAGTTCTACGCCCTGCCGCAGGCCCCGCAGCAGTTCAAGCAGCTGCTGATGATCTCCGGCTTCGACCGCTACTTCCAGATCGCGCCCTGCTTCCGTGACGAGGACGCGCGTGCGGACCGTTCGCCGGGCGAGTTCTACCAGCTCGACGTCGAGATGAGCTTCGTCGAGCAGGAGGACGTCTTCCGCCCGATCGAGCAGCTGATGACGGAGCTGTTCGAGGAGTTCGGCGGCGGCCGCCATGTCACCTCGCCCTTCCCGCGGATCCCGTTCCGCGAGGCGATGCTGAAGTACGGCTCCGACAAGCCGGACCTGCGCGCCCAGCTGGAGCTCGTCGACATCACCGACATCTTCGAGGGCTCGGAGTTCAAGGCCTTCGCCGGCAAGCACGTGCGTGCGCTGCCGGTGCCGGACGTCTCCGCGCAGCCCCGCAAGTTCTTCGACCAGCTCGGCGACTTCGCCGTCTCGCAGGGCGCCAAGGGACTGGCCTGGGTGCGCGTGGCCGAGGACGGTTCGCTCTCCGGCCCGATCGCCAAGTTCCTCACCGAGGACAACGTCGCCGAGCTGACCAAGCGCCTGTCGCTGGCCGCCGGGCACGCGGTGTTCTTCGGCGCGGGCGAGTTCGACGAGGTCTCCAAGATCATGGGCGCGGTCCGCGTCGAGGCCGCCAAGCGCGCCGGGCACTTCGAGGAGGGCGTCTTCCGGTTCTGCTGGATCGTCGACTTCCCGATGTACGAGAAGGACGAGGAGACCGGCGCGATCGACTTCTCGCACAACCCCTTCTCCATGCCGCAGGGCGGTCTGGAGGCCCTTCAGACCCAGGACCCGCTGGACATCCTCGGCTGGCAGTACGACATCGTCTGCAACGGCGTCGAGCTGTCCTCCGGCGCGATCCGGAACCACGAGCCGGAGATCATGCTCAAGGCCTTCGAGATCGCGGGCTACGACCGTGACACCGTCGAGGAGAAGTTCGCCGGCATGCTGCGCGCCTTCCGCTTCGGCGCCCCGCCGCACGGCGGCATCGCCCCCGGCGTCGACCGCATCGTCATGCTCCTCGCGGACGAGCCGAACATCCGCGAGACCATCGCCTTCCCGCTCAACGGCAACGCCCAGGACCTGATGATGGGCGCGCCGACGGAGCTGGAGGAGGCGCGGCTGAAGGAGCTGCACCTGTCGGTGCGCAAGCCGCAGCCGAAGTAGTAGGCCACAGGCCGCATACGAAGGGCTCGAAACCGGCGTCGGTTTCGAGCCCTTTCGCTTGAGCACGACGGTGAACTGGAAGCCGGCGCCGGCCGCGGGCCTGGAGCCGTCGGCGAGGAACCTGCTGACGGAACCGGCGACGCCGACGGGCGCCGGAGTGCTCTCCTGGCGCCTGGGTGTCGTACGAGCCGTCAGGTGTCGTACGAGCCGTCCCAGGGCGAGGAGAAGAACAGGCGGTCCGGGTAGAGCTCGGCCCAGCTGCCCTCCTCGTCCTGACCGGTCACCAGGCCGAACAACACACCGTCCGCGGTGAGTTGGAACGGCCGTATGGCGATGTCCGTGTAGGAGCGCCGGGGCAGGCTGCGCAGCAGTTTCGCCAGGTGTATACGGGCGCGGGTGAGGACCGAGTCGTCACCGTGCGGGTTGCGCTGCTGCTCGGCCCAGGTGCCGGCACACCAGATCTCCGAGTCGCGGTACTCGCCCTCGGCGTCGAAGGTGTGGAGCACCGTGTAGAGACGTTTGTGCTCTTCCCAGCCGTCGTCGGGCCGGAACCCCTGCGGGAAGGCATAGGTGATCGATGCCAGGAACTGCCCCTGCGCGTACCGGCCGATGGACTCGGTCCGGTGCTTGGGCACGTAGGCGATCGGAACGATTTCGGGCACTGCCATGGCCGAACAATACGGGGCCCGGAAAGCCGAACGGCCTTCCGAGCCCCGTCTCTCACGGTTCCTACGCGGCCTCGCCCCCGAAGCGCTCCTTGTACGTCTCCAGATCCTCGTCCGTCAGCTTGGCGAACAGGACCGGCGGGACCGTGAAGGGCGTGCCCGCGGGGACGGCGGTGAGGGACTTCGCCTCGGTGGCGGAGACCCAGGTCGCACGCTTTTGATCAGATGCAGTCTCCGGGAGGGCGAAGGCCTGGCGCATGGCGGCCGAGGTCGTCGGGATGAACGGCTCCGAGACCACCGCGTAGAGGTGGATCAGGTTCATCGCCGTGCGCAGGGTCAGGGCCGCGCCGTCCTGGTCGGTCTTGATCTCCAGCCAGGGGGCCTTCTCCTCCAGGTAGGAGTTGCCCGCGGACCACAGGGCGCGCAGGGCCGCGGCCGCCTTGCGGAACTGGAGGGAGTCGAGCTGGGACTCGTACTCGGCGAGGAGCTCCGCGATCTGCTCGCCCAGCTTCCGCTCGGCCTCCCCCGGCTCGCCGCCCGCCGGGACCTCCTCGCCGAAGCGCTTCCTGGAGAACGACAGCACGCGGTTGACGAAGTTGCCGAGGGTGTCGGCCAGGTCCTTGTTGACCGTCGCCGTGAAGTGCTCCCAGGTGAAGGACGAGTCGTCCGACTCCGGGGCGTTGGCGATCAGGAAGTAGCGCCAGTAGTCCGCCGGCAGGATGTCCAGGGCCTGGTCGGTGAAGACGCCCCGCTTCTGGGACGTGGAGAACTTGCCGCCGTAGTACGTCAGCCAGTTGAAGGCCTTGACGTAGTCGACCTTCTTCCACGGCTCGCGGACGCCGAGCTCGGTGGCCGGGAACATCACCGTGTGGAACGGGACGTTGTCCTTCGCCATGAACTGCGTGTAGCGGACGTCGGTGTCGACGTCGTACCACCAGGACTTCCAGTCGCGGTTCTCCGGGTCCTTGTCGGACCACTCCTTCGTCGCGCCGATGTACTCGATCGGGGCGTCGAACCAGACGTAGAAGACCTTGCCCTCCGCCGCCAGCTCCGGCCAGGTGTCGGCCGGGACCGGGACGCCCCAGTCCAGGTCGCGGGTGATCGCGCGGTCGTGCAGGCCCTCGGTCAGCCACTTGTGGGCGATGGAGGAGGCCAGCTGCGGCCAGTCCTTGTCGTGGCGGGCCACCCACTCGCGGACCTCGTTCTCCAGCTTGGACTGGAGGAGGAAGAGGTGCTTGGTCTCACGGACCTCCAGGTCCGTGGAGCCGGAGATCGCCGAACGCGGGTTGATCAGGTCGGTCGGGTCCAGTACGCGGGTGCAGTTCTCGCACTGGTCGCCGCGGGCCTTGTCGTAGCCGCAGTGCGGGCAGGTGCCCTCGACGTAGCGGTCCGGGAGGAAGCGGCCGTCGGCGGGGCTGTAGACCTGGCGGATCGCCCGCTCCTCGATGAAGCCGTTCTCGTTGAGGCGGCGGGCGAAGTGCTGGGTGATCTCGACGTTCTGCGGGGAGGAGCTGCGGCCGAAGTAGTCGAAGGCGAGAGCGAAGCCGTCGTAGACCGCCTTCTGGGCGTCGTGCGCCTGGGCGCAGAACTCGTCCACGGGGATGCCCTGCTCCTTGGCCGCCAGCTCGGCGGGGGTGCCGTGCTCGTCCGTCGCGCAGATGTACAGGACGTCGTGGCCGCGCTGGCGGAGGTACCGGGAGTACACGTCCGCCGGGAGCATGGACCCCACCATGTTGCCCAGGTGCTTGATTCCGTTGATGTACGGAAGGGCGCTGGTGATGAGGTGTCGAGCCATCGGGGGCTGCTCCCAGGTCGGATTTCGGGGTTCTTGGTTCTTTGCGAACCTTGAAATCGTAGCCGACATGGGTGGGCCGCCCGCTTCCCGTTTTACGGGGTGGGAAGGGGCGGCCCGGGTGATCTTTCGTTCTTTCGGCGGGTCTACGGGGCTACGGGCGCCAGTCGATCAGTACGCCGTCGTAGAGCTCGGCGTCCGTGAGCTCCAGGGGGGTGGGGCCCGCGTGGAAGAAGGCCGTGTTGTCGGTCTTCAGTTTGCGGAGGTAGTCGAAGGCCTTGTTGTCGTGGTCGCCGAACGCGACGAAGGAGAAGAACACCTGGGGGTGGGTCTTCGCGGCCTCGGTGAGGGCCTGGGTGGCGGGGGTCTTCGCGTCCGGGGCGCCGTCCGTCTGGAAGATCACCAGGGCGGGGGTCTTCGCGTCGGGGGTGTTGGCGTCGTAGTGGGCCAGTACGGCCTCTACGGCTGCGTGGTAGCTGGTACGGCCCATGCGGCCGAGACCGGCGTGGGCGTCGTCGATGGCGGTCTCGGGGGAGGCCGGGGTGAGGTCGGTGGTGCCGTCGACCTCCGTGGAGAAGAAGACGACGTGGACGGAGGTCTTCTCGCTGCCGGCGGGGTCCAGGTGCTCGGCGAGGGCGAGGGTCTGGTCGGCCAGGGCCTGGGCGGAGCCGTCCTTGTAGTACGGGCGCATGCTCGCGGAGCGGTCGAGGACCAGGTAGATCTTGGCGCGGGCGGTGGTGAGGCCGGCTTTCGCCAGGGCGGCGGCGGGGGCGTCGGCCTCCGGCGCGGGGGCGGGGGCTACGGGCTCGGCTGCCGCCGGCTCCTCGGCTGCCGCCGCCGGCTCGGGCTCCGCCTCGGCTTCCGGCTGTGCCTCGGCCGCGGGTTCGGCTTCCGCCTCGGCTTCGCCTTCGGCGGGGTCGTTCCCGCCCGCACCACCCGTGCTGGTTTCGTCGTCGGCTGCGGGTGGCCCCTGTGGGGCTTCCTCGCCGTCGGCGGCTGCGGGCTCGTCGGCCTCGGCTTCGCCTTCGGCGGAGTTGTTCCCGCCCGCACCACCCGTGCTGGTTTCGATGTCGGCTGCGGGTGGCCCCTGTGGGGTGTCCTCGCCGTCGGCGGCCGCGGGCTCGTCGGCCTCGGCCTCGGCGGGCACGGGCTCGGGGGTCTGCTCCGGCTCTTCGGCCTCCGCGACCGGCTCGGGGGCGGCCTCCGGGGTCTCCTCCGGTGCCGCGATCTGCTCCGGCTCCGTGGCTTCCACCACCGGCGTGGGCTCGGGCTCGGCTTCCGCCTCCGGCGCCGCGGTGGGCTCCGGCTCCTGGGCGGCCACCGGCTCAGGCGTCTGCTCCGGCTCCGGCTCCGGCTCGGGAACGACCTCCGCGACCGGCTCGGGGGTGGGCTCCGCCTCCGGAGCAGCGGTCTGCTGCGGCTTCTCAGCCTCGACCTCAGCGGTCAGGGTCGGCTCCGTGGCCGGTTCCGGCTGCTCCTTGGGCTCGGGCTGTGTCTCCGCCGTCGGCTCGGACGGCTCGTCGAGCGTCGGCTCCGCGGTCACCTGGTCCACCGGCTCCGACGGCCTCGGAACCGTGACGTTGTCGAAGGCCGCCGAGACCAGTTCGTGTTCGTCCTGGTCCTCCTGGGACGACGAGCGCGGCTCCGGGACCTGCGCGGATGGGGTCGGCTGCGGCTCCGGGGAGGGGGCCGGGACCGTCGGTTCCGGAGTGTGCGAAGTGGTGAGGTCCGCACCCTCTGCTTCGGAGGCACGCCCCTTGCGTGACCTGCCGAACGCGTTCCGCAGGAGAGTGAGAATGCCCATGTGCGCAACCCTTCGCGTGAGTTGATCCCGTCAATCCCTGGCCAGGACGGACACGTAAGGTTAGCGGCCCCAGATGGCGATCTTGGGCAGGGGCAAGGGACAGCACGGTCACTCGTGTCAACCACGCCTCAACGGGGACGCCTCGTGTTCCAGCCACTCCCGGTAAGCCGGTGCCCGCCGTGCCGATTCCCAGTACGCCTCCTCCAGTGCCGGCAGGGCGCCCTCCAGGTCGGTTTCTGTGCGGGCCGCGAGGAGGCGTACGCCTGGGGGTCGCCCAGCGCGGCCGCCGTCACGGTCACCTACGACGCCTCCGCGGCGCCCACGTTCAGCGCCGAGATGGCCCGCAGTGCCCAGATCTGGAACGGCGCGGTGTCGAACGTGAAGCTCCAGGCCGGGTCCTCGGACGCCGACTTCTCCTACCGCGAGGGCAACGACTCCCGTGGCTCGTGACTCGCCGCACCCACCTGCGTTCCGGGCTCAGTGCGGTGACGCGATCGCCCGGGCCGCCGCCACCTCCTGCCGCAGTGGCTCCAGCACGCTGCCCGCCGGCCCGGTGAGGTCCGTACGGACCGGGTAGAGGACCTCGGTGTCCCGCACACCCTCCGCCAACTCGGCGAGCTGCATGGTCACTTGGCGGACCTCGGCGGCGGACGGCGTGGCCGCCCCGTGCCGTACCCGCACGGCCGCGGCCGTCGTGGCGTCCACGATCCGCTCGACGGCGACGACCAGCGGCCACCACGCGGCGGCCCGGCGGCCGGTGGGCGGCGGTTCGGTCAGGGCGCGCTGGAACTCCGTACGGATGACGGACAGATCGCGGTAGAGGCGGCGTCGCATCCGGGCGCGGGCGGCCGGTTCGGTGCCGTCGCCGAAGGTGGACTCGACGTACTGGGCGGTGTCGGCGACCGCGTCCGCGAGCCGGTCGCCGACGCGGGTGTGCCAGCTCTCCGGCCACAGCAGGTAGCCGGCGACCAGTGCGATGCCGCAGCCGATGAGGGAGTCGACCAGGCGGGGCAGGAGCAGGGCGGTGCCCTGGTGGTTCAGGATGTCGGAGAGGAGCAGGATCACGGGGGTGATGGCTGCCGTCTGGTAGCCGTAGCCGCGGGGCGTCAGCGCCGGGATCAGTGGGGCGAGGACCAGCATCGCCACCACGTCCCACCAGCCTCGCGGTACCGCCGCCAGCACCGCAGCCGCGATCACCAGGCCCGCGACCGTGCCGAGGGCCCGCAGCAGCGCCCGGGAGAAGACCGAGCCGAAGTCGGGTTTGAGGACGAAGGTGATGGTGAGGGCGACCCAGTAGGAGCGCGGCACGGGGATGATCGACACCAGGGCCTGCGCGATGCCGATGCAGAGTGCGAGGCGCAGTCCGTAGCGCCAGGAGTTGGCGGAGAGGGTGACGTTGCGGGCGGCACGGGCGGCGCGGATCGACAGGGCCGCCGGGCGGCCGAGGCGGTCGTCGATGCCCCTCGGGTCCACATCGGGCGCGGTGACGACCTCGGCGGCGTGCCGCAGGGCGTGGTCGACGGCGCGGGCGGTCTCCGACGCCGGCACGGGCAGTGTCAGCCCTATCGGTCCGGTGTAGCCGGTCTCCACGGCCTGCGCGAGGTGGCGTACGGCCTCCGGGACCTCCGGCGGGAGGGCGGTGCCGCTCAGCCGGACGGCCGGTGCGGCTTCCACGACCGGGGTGATGGCGTTCAACTGGGCGAGCAGGCGGGTGAGTTCGGGGCTGCGGCCGTGGTGGCGGGCGCGGCGGGCGAGGACGAGGTCGTACGACTGGTTCAGGGACTGGGTGACGGCGTGGCGCGCGGCGTCGTACTCCTGGGTGCCGCAGGCGGACATCAGCGTGGCCACGGTCCGGTAGGTGTCCGCGACCGCCGCCCGCTCCGGCACCCCGGACCGCAGGGGCCAGGCGAGCAGCGCGAGAAGGAGGACCAGCAGTCCGCCGCCGGACATCAGCAGGGGCGCGAGCCACCAGTCGCCCGGCATCGGCAGTCCCGCGCCGACCACGGAGTTGAGGAGCAGCAGCAGCCCCGACACGGAGGCGACCGCCCCGATCGTCGAGATCATCCCGGAGACCAGCGCGACGGCGGTGACCGTGGCGACGGCGACCCAGCCGTGCCCGAACGCCAGGGAGCCGAGGGTCACGCCGATCGCGCCGAACAGCTGCGGGATCGCGATGTTGAGGATCCGCATGCGGTACGCGTCCGCGGTGTCCCCGATGACACCGGAGAGGGCACCCATGGAGGCCAGCGCACCGTAGTCGGGCCGGCCGGCCGCGAGGCCGATCGCCAGCGGGAGCGCCATCGCGGTCGCCGCGCGGGCCACGGCAGCCCGGTTCACCGGGGCCCGCTGGGGCCGAAGGTTCCTTACCAGCCAGTCGGGAGGGGTGAGGCCGGCGGGGAACTCTCGGGACATGCGCCCATTATGAGCACCCCGGCTCGGCTCATCCGCGCTGGTGAAGCGTGAGGTCCGCGAGCAGTGCGCGGTGGTCGGTGCGGGTCAGGTTCAGGAAGCGGGTGCTGTTCGTCGAGAAGTCCCGGGGGACGAGTACGTGGTTGATCCGGGTGTCGGACGTGGGGGCCGTGCGGTGTGGTCGGGGAGGCGGGAGGGCGTTGTGCGGGCGGGTGTCGAGGGTGCGGCGGAGGGCGGGTAGGGGCATTCGGGTCCGGCTCATCCGCGCTGGTGAAGCGTGAGGTCCACGAGCAGTGCGCGGTGGTCGGTGTCGGTCAGGTGCAGGAAGCGGGTGCTGTTCGCCGAGAAGTCCCGGGAGACGAGTACGTGGTCGATCTGGGCGCCGAAGGCCGGGGCCGTGCGGGCGGGCCAGCTGGGTGTGCGGTCGTGGCCCGCGAGGCGGGCGGAGTCGCGCAGGCCGGTGTCGAGGATGCGGCGGAAGGCGGCGTGGTCCTGGGAGGCGTTGAAGTCGCCGGCCAGGATCAGGGGCGTACGGGCGGCGGCCGCGGCGTTCCGCAGCCGTCCGAGTTCCCTGCGCCAGAGGCCGACCTGGCCGGGCAGCGGCGGCATGGGGTGGGCCAGCTGGAGCCGTACGGCATGTCCGCGCACATCGGCGACGGCACCGGGCATGCCCATGGTCCCGGTCACGCCTGCCGTGCCCCTGAGTGGGAAACGGCTGAGGATGACCGAGCCGTGGCTGCCGTCGGCCGCCACGGCCCGCCGGTACGGGTAGTCGGCGCCGAAGTCCTGTTGCAGCCGGGCCTGGCAGGTGTACTCGCACTCCTCCACGAACACGAGGTCCGGCTTGTGGCGCCGGATCTCGGGGACGAGGGAGCCCGTCCCGCGCCCGAACTCGACGTTCGAGGTCAGCACCCTGAACTCGGCGACGGCGGCGCCGCCGGGCTCGTCCGTCTTCCCGTACGGCTCGATGAACCACGCCAGCAGCCCGAGGACGACGAGCGCCCACGCCATCCCGAGGCGCCAGCGGCCGAGCAGCGCGAGGAGCAGGGCCAGTCCGGCGGGGGCGAGCAGCCAGGGCAGGAAGGCGAGGACCTGGGGGACCGGGGTGAAGCCGTCGCTGTCGGCGGCCCGGCAGCCGACGACGACGCTCACCGCGGCCAGCAGCAGCCCCGCGCACCAGGCCGCGAAGCGCCGCCCGGCCCGCCGTACCGGCTCGTCCTCGCTCGCAGCGGTCCACTCGGCAGCCGCAGTGTCCAAGGTCCGGGCCCTCCGCTCAGGAGTGGGATGCCCGAATCATCCCCCGGCGGAGTCGATGCGCGCCAGGAAACCCTCCAGCGCCTCGTTGAACTCCTTCGGCCGCTCCAGGTTCGGCATGTGGGCCGTGCCCTCGATGACGTGGAGCGTCGAGTCGGGGAGCGCCGCGTGCATGGCCTCGGCGTCGGCGACCGGGGTGTAGGTGTCGTCGGCGCCCACGACCACCAGGGCCGGGACCGTGACGGTGGTGAGCAGCTCGCGGTAGTCGGGGCGGGCGGCGCGGGCGCGCAGGGCCGCCGCGGCGGAGTGGGGACGGGTGGCCGTCATCATGCGGTGGACATGCGCCTTGACCTCGGCGGAGGCGTACGGCGCGACCATCTTCTCCAGGACTTCGTCGGCGTACCCGCCCATGCCCTCCCGCAGCAGGCGGTCCGCCATGGCGTGCCGCACCTCGACGCCCTCGGGTGTCTCCGCCGCCGGGAAGGTGTCGGCGAGGACCAGGCCGCGGACGCGGGCGGGGAACTGCCGGTGGAAGTCCATGACGATCTGGCCGCCCATGGAGAGCCCGGCGAGCACGCACGACTCCACCCCCAGCTCGTCCAGGAGCGCCGCGAGGTCCTGGGCGAACTCCTCGAAGCGCGTGACCTCCGGAGCCGAAGGGGAGGCGCCGTAGCCGCGCAGGTCGGGGGCGATCACCCGGCGGGCGCCGGAGAACGCCTCCAGCTGCGGGTTCCACATCGTGTGGTCGAAGGGGTGGCCGTGGACGAGGACCAGCGGGATCGGCATGGCCT
The DNA here is from genome assembly GCF_053597275.1 of Streptomyces sp. NPDC001492. NCBI lineage: Bacteria > Bacillati > Actinomycetota > Actinomycetes > Kitasatosporales > Streptomycetaceae > Streptomyces > Streptomyces sp. NPDC001492. Next base: position 29,645 of record NZ_JBSFHW010000077.1, read on the forward strand.
CGACCCTAGGGCGGTCCCCTTCCTCAGTGCAATAAGATCTTTGCCCTCGGTGCAATACCGGCAGCGGCAGCAAACAGGGGGCCTCGTGGACGCGTACCGGCGGATAGCCGACCGCATAGCCGACGACATCGCCGCCGGAAGGCTCCGGCCGGGGGAACGGCTGCCTCCGCAGCGGAAGTTCGCCCGACGGCACGGGATCGCGGCCTCCACGGCGGAGCGGGCGTACGGCGAACTGGTGCGGCGGGGGCTGGTCGTCGGCGAGGTCGGCCGGGGCACCTTCGTACGGGCCGCCCGGAGCGGACCCGCCGGGCGCGCACTCGTCGAACCGGCGACCGCGGCCCCGGTGAACATGGAGCTCAACTACCCTTCCGCGCCCGGCCAGTCGGAGCTGCTGGCCCCCGTTCTCGCGCCGATGCTGCGCCCCGACGTCCTCACTGAGGCCCTGCGCCCGGCCCCCGCCGCCGGGACCGCGCAGGCCCGCGAGGCGGTGGCGGCCCTGCTCGCCACCCCCGGCTGGCGCCCGGCCCCCGACCGGCTGCTGTTCACCGGCAACGCCCGCCAGGCCATCGCCGCCACCCTCGCCTCCCTCGTGCGGCCGGGCGGCCGGGTGGGGGTCGAGGAGCTGACGTATCCGCTGGTCAAGGAGATCGCGGGCCGGCTGGGCATTCGGCTGGTCCCGCTGGCCACGGACGAGGGCGGGCTGCGTCCGGAGGCGGTGGCGGCCGCCCACCGGGCCGCTCCCCTGGCGGCGCTGTACGTCCAGCCGACCCTGCACAACCCCACCTCCGTGACGACGGGTGAGGCGCGGCGGCGCCAACTGGCCGAAGTCGTGGGCGACTTGGACATCCCTGTCGTGGAGGACCGCATCTGGTCCTTCCTCGCCGACCCGGCCGAGACCGCCGACCCCCTCGCCGCGTACGCCCCCCACCTCACCCATGTCGTCGACGGTCTCTCCAAGCGGGTCGCGCCCGGGCTCACGGCCGGCTTTCTCGTCGTACCCGCGCATCGGGTGGAGGCGGTGGCGGCGGCCGTGCGGTCCGGGGGGTGGAGTGCCGGGCGGTTCGCGCTGGAGGCGGGGGTGCGGTGGATCGGGGACGGGACGGTGGAGCGGCTGGTGGCGGCGAAACGGGAGGACGCGGCGCGCAGGCAGCGGCTGGTCGCCGAGCATCTGGCGGGGCTTCGGGTGCGGTGTGATCCGCGGGCGTATTTCGCCTGGTGGGAGTTGGCTGCGCCGTGGCGCGCGGATACGTTTGCGGCCGCCGCGGCGGCGCACGGGATCGCCGTTACGCCGGGGACTGCCTTCGTGGTGGACCCCCAACGCAGTCCGAACGCCGTCAGACTTGGGCTCGCGTCGGCTGCCTTGCCTGATCTGGAGCGGGCGTTGCGGGTGCTCGCCGGAGTGGCACTAGGGGCTTCGTTGTAGGCCCGGGGATTCGTCTGCGGGTGCCTCGTGGCTGGTCGCTCCCCCACTCTCGGCTTCGCTCGAGCGGGGGGACCCCCATCGCGGCGGAGCCGCAGGTCGACGCCGCCCCGCGCC
>NZ_JBSFHW010000078.1:0-29022 GCF_053597275.1 Streptomyces sp. NPDC001492
CCGTCTCGACACCGACTAAGGCGCCCCGAAGGCGACCGACCCAAAAGAGGGGGTGGCGCGAAGCGCTGAGCACGATCGCCGTCTCGACACCGACTAAGGCGCCCCGAAGGCGACCGACCCAAAAGAGGGGGTGGCGCGAAGCGCTGAGCACGATCGCCGTCTCGACACCGACTGGGGCGCCCCGAAGGCGACCGACCCAAAAGAGGGCGACCGACCCAAAATCACCGCCCGGTCAGCCGGGAACGGCGGACCGGGCGGGAGCGTGCGCGGACCTGTGGCTGTCGGCCGCGGGCTCGAGTTCCACGAGCCGGCGGGCCGGCGTGTCGGCCGTACGGCGCGGAGGACGGGCCGGGGCCGCCACCGGAGCGGGCGTGGTGGGCAGCGCGAACCAGACGACCTTGCCCGACTCGCCGTCAGGGCGCGCCCCCCAGCTCTCGCTCACCGCGGCCACCATGGCCAGCCCGCGCCCGGTGGTGGCGGAGGCTTCGACGTCCCGCACCTCGGGCAGGCGGGGGTCGTGGTCGTGCACGGAGACCATGAGCCGGTCCAGTACCAGCTCTATCTCCACGGTGCAGAGTTTGTCGGGCTGGGCGTGCAGGTGGACGTTGGTCAACAGCTCCGTCACACCGAGCGCGGCCCGGTCGATGAGGGCGTCCAGATGCCAGTAGCGCAATTGCGCAGAGACGATTCTGCGGACCTGGCCGATCCGCGACGGCAGGGCTTGCAGCTCTACCGTGCAGTGCCTGCTTGGGTGACTGATCACGGCTGCGACTCCCCGACTTAAGAGGTCCGGAAGAACACGGAGTACGGATCCAGCAGGTGCCTGAGGGCCTGGCCACCTGCCGTCGTGCCCGGCGGGCTGGTTCGCAGCGTTATCGCCGGTAAACCCAGAGTGACGTGAGAACAGCGTGACCCAGGGGGTGCGGGAGCGCAACTCACGATCGGCTGCGCCGACCACACGGGTGCGAGCCCGAGCCCATCCGGTGGGTGCTGTCAGCCGCCGCGACCGGCCGCTTTGCGTACGGCCTCGATGAAGCGGCGTGCCGCCGGCGGCCCCGGCTCGCCCGGCGCGGGGTCGTGGTCGCCCAGGGTCAGTAGGTACCGCTTGCCGTTGAGGTCCGCGAGCGCCCGGTCCTCCGGGGCGAACCAGGGCTTGGAGGCGCGTACCGCCTGCACCGGCGCGCTGTCGATCTCGGTGCCGTAACTGGTGAGCAATGCAAGTCTGCCGTCGCTGATCCGGACCTGTCCGGCCCGGGTGAGCGAACGCAGCCGTTTACCGATTCGCACGCCCGTCGCCGTGAACTCCGGCTCCGCCATGCCGCCGCCCCCTTGTGGCTCTCCGGTGGGCTGGATCGTTCCTGTGCGGATCGTGATCCAGCTCGTGTCGTGATCCAGTGTGCGCCCCCGTTCGATGCAGTCTGCCCGCACCCGACGTCGAGCACCAGTACGCACGACACGCTCGGAGTGAGCGCCCGGAGCACTCGCGCGAATGCGCCCCCACCTGTGCCCGCCCGGTGGCCCCAGGGTGTTCTTTGGGGTGCTCAAAGTTGCGTTTATGCAGGTGAGAAGCGTGCGGAAGGTGTTTATGATCGATGCGTCGGCCGCGCGACGCGCCGTCGGCGCACAGCCTAAGGAGCACCCCGTCGTGACCACCCCACAGCAGACCCGGACCGGTACAACCCTCGATGTCGACCACAGTGACGCCGTCTACCGCGACTGGCTGAAAGACGCCGTCCGCAAGGTCCAGGCCGATGCCAACCGCTCGGCCGACACGCATCTGCTCCGCTTCCCGCTGCCCGAGAAGTGGGGGATCGACCTGTACCTGAAGGACGAGTCCACCCACCCCACCGGCAGCCTCAAGCACCGGCTCGCCCGCTCGCTCTTCCTCTACGGACTGTGCAACGGCTGGATCCGGCCGGGCCGCCCGGTGATCGAGGCGTCCAGCGGCTCGACGGCCGTCTCCGAGGCGTACTTCGCGAAGCTGATCGGCGTGCCCTTCATCGCCGTCATGCCGCGCACGACGAGTGCCGAGAAGGTCCGCCTGATCGAGTTCCACGGCGCGCAGTGCCACTTCGTGGACGACTCCCGCAAGATGTACGACGAGTCGGCCCGCCTCGCGGTGGAGACCGGCGGCCATTACATGGACCAGTTCACCTACGCCGAACGGGCCACGGACTGGCGCGGCAACAACAACATCGCCGAATCCATCTTCCGTCAGCTGGAGTTGGAGCGGTTCCCGGAGCCCGCGTGGATCGTGGCGACGGCGGGCACCGGCGGCACCTCGGCGACCCTCGCGCGCTACGTCCACTACACCCAGCGCGACACCCGCATCTGTGTGGCCGATCCGGAGAACTCGTGTTTCTTCGAGGGCTGGACCACCGGCGATCCGGACGTCACCAGCGACTGCGGCTCACGCATCGAGGGCATCGGCCGCCCCCGGATGGAGCCGAGCTTCGTGCCGGGCGCCATCGACCGGATGATGAAGGTCCCCGACGCGGCCAGCGTCGCCGCCGTACGGGCGCTGGAGCGGGCCATCGGCCGCAAGGCGGGCGGCTCCACGGGCACCGGACTGTGGAGCGCGCTGAAGATCGTCGCCGAGATGGTGGCCGAGGGGCGGCAGGGGAGCGTGGTGACACTGTTGTGCGACCCGGGGGACCGCTACCTGGACAAGTACTACTCGGATGCGTGGCTCTCCGAGCAGGGGCTGGCCATCGAGCCGTACTCGGTGGCGATCGATGCGCTGCTGGAGACCGGCGTCTGGCCCTGCTGAGCGCTCCGCGGGAAGGGCCGTCCCTCGTCTGCGGCATCGTCGTGGCTGGTCGCGCCCGCGCGGCGGAGCCGCACATCGACACAGCCCCGCGCCTCTTCAGGGCGCGGTGAGGTGGCGGTCCAGCGAGATCACCGCGTCCCGGAAGGCCCGCCCGAGCCCGGCCCGTGCCGCCTTCACCACGAACCGGAACGCTGCCGTGCCGTCCGCGGCGAAGGTCCACTGGACGCGGGTGCCCGTCCCGGCCGGTAGCAGCCGCCACTCCTCGGCGAGGGCGCGGGCGCCCGGTGCGTTGGTGACGTCGACCCGGTAGGCGTACACCTCCGCCTTCTTCGAGGCGATGACCGTCTCCCGGAAGCGCCCGCCGCCCCTCAGCCGGATGTCGCGACCGGCACCGTCGTCGAGGGAGCGTGCCTGCGACACGGCCGCGAACCATTCCGCCCATCCCGGCACATCGTCGTTGAGGGCGTGGAAGACCGCCTCGGGTGCCGCCGCGATCTCCTGGGCGAAGACCAGACGCACGGGGGCGGTGTCGACGAAGTCGAGCCCGACGGGACGCAGACGGTGAGCCATGAACGCGAACCCCCTTGACGGAGAAGGGTGGTTGACCGGGGCGACGTCACGATAGCTGGCGACCCGTCAGATGTCAGCAGCACCCCGGGGGAGATCAGCTCTCCGGCTCGCCCACCACGACCAGCCGACGCAGATGCTCGGAGATCTCCTCGCGCGCGTCGCCCGCCAGGCCCGCGTCCGTCACCAGCGTGTCGACCTGCTCCAGTGCCGCGAACGAACTCAGACCCACCACACCCCACTTGGTGTGGTCGGCGACCACCACGACCCGCCGCGCCGACTGCACCAGGCGCCGGTTGGTCTCGGCCTCCGCGAGGTTCGGCGTCGACAGGCCGGCCTCGACCGATATGCCGTGCACACCGAGGAACAGCACGTCGAAGTGGAGCGCCGCGATCGCCTGGTCGGCCACCGGCCCCACCAGCGAGTCGGAGGGCGTGCGCACCCCGCCGGTCAGCACCACCGTGGCCGCACCCTGCCGGGGGCCGGAGGTGCGCTGCGCCGCATGGAAGACGTCGGCCACCCGCACCGAGTTCGTCACGACGGTCAGGTCCGGGACGTCCAGCAGATGGTGGGCCAGCGCATACGTCGTCGTACCGCCCGAGAGCGCGATCGCGGTACCCGGCGCCACCAGCTGGGCCGCCGATCGCGCGATGTCCTCCTTGGCCGTGAGCTCAAGGCCCGACTTGGCCTCGAAGCCCGGCTCGTGCGTGCTCGCCTCCACGACCGGCACCGCGCCGCCGTGCACCTTCTCCAGCACGCCCTGCCGGGACAGCGCGTCCAGGTCGCGGCGCACGGTCATGTCCGACACGCCCAGCTTGCGGGTCAGCTCGTTCACACGGACGCCGCCCCGGCGCCGGACCTCGTCCAGGATCAGGGCGCGCCGCTGCTCCGCGAGGAGGTTCTGATTCTCGCTCACGTACGCTCCGGTCCTTTCGCCTCAAGCCGTCCGACACGCCCTGCGCACCTGCTCCGACAAGGACATTCTTCCCTGCCCCGGTGCGCGGACGTCCCATCCTTGCACGGGTGGGCCCCCATGACGCCACCTACCCGACGCGCGCATGTCACCAATGCCCCTTCTGTTCCCCGCAGATCACCCGGATCGGGGAGATTCCGTGTTCAAGGGTGTACGCCGCCGTCCGAGCGGAGATCCTGGTGCCCGCACGGGCACAAGAGACGGCGCGTCACGGGGGAAGTGCGAACAGTGGAACGTGCACAGGAACGTGTCCCGACCAGCGGTCCCCTCGCGGGACCGAAGGGATCTGCAACCGCCCTGGAACTCCTGGTCCACGGCGTGGGCGGCACCACACCCCAGGAGATGCTCAATGATCCGCGCACGGTGCGGATCACCGGCGACGACACGGCGGCGGTCTTCCGGCGCGCCGAGGACGCCGACGCGGAGAGCCGACCCGAGGACTACCGCGGCAGACCGGTGCCGGAGGCCTACGTCTGGTGCAATCTGACCTCCGGCAACAGCGCGCGGGCCCTGTGGCTGCTGCTCCTGCCGTTCATGGTGGTCAACCTCGCCCACTGGATGCGGCCCACCGCACGCGGCCACCGGAGGACGGTCCGCCTGTACGGGCTGCTCGTACGCCTGGCGGGCCTGACGCTGACGGTGCTGCTGGTCGCCGCCGCCTGCGAGGTCGCCCTGGACCTGGCGGCCTGGCAGTGCGCGGGCACCCGCGCGTGCGCCGAGCGGCACTCCTGGCTGGGCTTCCTGTCGCCCGAGGTGTCGCGGAACGGCTGGTGGAGCAGGCCCGGCCGACGGCTCGCCGTCGCGGCCCTGGTGCCCGCCGCGCTCACCGCCCTGCTCTGGTACCTCTCGCACCGCACCTGGAGCGCGTACGAGTCCCAGCGACCCATCGACCGCCGGCCCGAACCCGACGAGGACACCGGCCGCACCGCCCTGGGCCGGCCCGGCTTCTGGTACGGCCGCCGGCTGGTGGCCCGGCTGCGCGCCGCACACACCGCGGCGGGTCTGCTGACGGTGGCCGCGGCGGTCGCATCCTCCGCGGCCCGCTTCGACCGCAGGCCCGGCGGCCCGGCGGCACTCGACACCGTGGGCCGGCTCCTGGAGATCGCACTCGTCGCCACCGCCGCCGTCGTGGTGTGGGTGGTCTGCCGCCGGGGACGCAGCGAGAACCGCCTCGACCGGCGACTCGACGAGCACCTCGTACGACGCCTGCCGCTGACCGCCCTCCTCCTGCTGCTGCTCTGCACGGTGTACGCCGGCTGGGAGCGCCCGGGCTGGCGGTCGGCCGGCCTGCTGGCCGGCGGCGGCACCACCTTCGGCACCCTCGCCCTGGTCCAGGGCTTACTGGTGATCGCCCTCGCGGCGGTCGCCCACCTGCTGTACCGCAGCCACCCCGACACCCGCACCGTGTTGCGCGGCCAGGGCGGACCCGCCGTCGCGATGCTGGCCTGCGCCCTGGGCGGGGTGATGTCCGGTGGCGTCTCCCAGCGGGTGTCCGACTGGCTGGACGGCACCGGCACCTCCATCGACGGCCCGCCGGTCCTGCTGACCTGGCAGGCGTCCGTGATCCCCGTGCTGCTCCTCGTCCTGCTCGTGTTCAGCGCCGGGCTGGGCCGGCGGGCCTGGCTGCTGCGCCGCACCGAACTGGGCACCGTCGAGCTCGACTACCCCGGCGAACCCAAGGACGCGGCACGCACCCGACGCATCGCCACCACCCGCGCGCTGGCCGCACTCACCGACCGCGGCCCCCTCGTCGTCGCCGTCACCTCCGCCACGACCCTGCTGCTGGGCGCCGGAGCCCTCCTCGGCGCGAAGATCACCGAAAAGGCGCCCGGTGAGGCCGCGCAGCACGCCTTCGCCTTCGTGCACGGCGTCGCACAGACCGCGCAGGCGCTGGGCTCCTGGCTGATCGGTCTGGGCTTCATACTCTTCGTCACCTGGGGCAGGCGCGCCTACAAGGACGCCTCCGCCCGGCGCACCATCGGCATCCTGTGGGACGTCGGCACCTTCTGGCCGCGCGCCGCCCACCCGTTCGCCCCGCCCTGCTACGCCGAGCGCGCGGTGCCCGACCTGACCTGGCGGATGGCGACCTGGACGCGCGCCACGGGCGGCCGCCTCGTGCTCTCCGGACACTCCCAGGGCAGTGTGCTCGCGGCCGCCGCGGCCTGGCAGCTTGAGCCGCCCGTCCGCAGACGGGTCGCCCTGCTGACCTACGGCTCCCCGCTGGAGCGCCTCTACGGCCGCTGGTTCCCGGCCCATTTCGGGCCCGCCGCCCTCAGCTCCCTGCACCAGGACGTCGACTGCTGGCGCAATCTGTACCGGCTCACCGACCCCATCGGCGGCCCGGTCCGGCTGCCCGGCGAATGTGGCCCCGAGGTGGACCGCGCTCCCCTGAAGGACCCCCTCGCCTACGGCCGCACCGCGCAGCACCCGCTGCCCGCCCCGATCCTCGGCCACGGCGACTACCAGGCCGACCCGGTCTTCGCCGAGGAGCGGGAACGGCTGCTGGCCCGCCTGCGCTCGGAGGTGCCCTCCCCACGCCCCGAGGCGGGAGCTCAGGGTGACTCGGGCAGATCCTCGGCGTAGAGCAGGGTCAGATCGTCCGTGCTCGGCTCGCTGAACTGGGCGACCCGGCCCGCATGCCGCTCCACCATCGCCTCGAAGGTCTGGCGTGCGGTGCGGCCGTTGCCGAACGCCGGGCCCTTGGGGATCGCCGTGAAGTACTTCAGCAGCGCCTCCGCGGTGCCCGGCGCCAACCGGTACTCGTGCTCGTCGGCCTGCTGCTCGACGATCCTGAGCAGTTCGTCGGGCTCGTAGTCGCTGAAGGTGATGGTCCGGGAGAAACGGGACGCCACACCGGGGTTGACCGAAAGGAACCGCTCCATCTCGGCCGTGTAGCCCGCGACGATCACCACGACCGCGTCCCGGTGGTCCTCCATCAGCTTCACCAGCGTGTCGATGGCCTCCTTGCCGAAGTCCCGGCCCGAGTCCTCCGGCGACAGCGCGTACGCCTCGTCGATGAACAGCACACCGCCGCGTGCCCTGTCGAAGGCCTCCTGGGTGCGGATCGCCGTCGAGCCGATGTGCTCGCCGACCAGGTCGACCCGCGACACCTCGACGAGATGCCCTTTCTCCAGCACACCGAGGGAGGCGAGGATCTCGCCGTAGAGGCGGGCCACGGTCGTCTTGCCGGTGCCGGGGGAGCCGGTGAAGACCAGATGCCGTTTGACGGAGGCCGCCTTGAGGCCCGCCTGCTGCCGGCGCCGGCCCACCTCGATCATGTCGGTCAGTGCCCGCACCTCGCGCTTGACGCTCTCCAGGCCCACCAGCGCGTCGAGTTCACCCAGCACGGCCTTCGACGTCCGTGCCGACTGCTCGGGCTGCGCGGCGGCCAGCAGGGGCTCCTGCTCGGTGCTGCGCTGTCCGGGGATCGCGCCCAGCAGGCCGGGCGACTGAGCGGTCTGCTGTACGGCGGTCTCCCGGGCCGCGGGCGGCCTGAGGCCAGCGCTCTCGTCGCTGGTGCAGTCCTCGACGACCGGGCCCGTGCCGGGGGCCGCGTCGCCGCCGTCCGCGAACTCGTAGCCACCGCGCGCGCACCGTTCCGTGCGGCACTTGCGCAGTGTCGTACGGCTGCCGTCGATCACATGGAAGCCGTAGCCGCCGCTGGCGGTCACCCGGCAGCCCACGAAGCTGCCGCGGCCGCCCGCCGACACATAGAAGCCCGCCTCGGCGGGGGAGTCGACGGTGCAGCGCTCGATGGTCGGGTCCGCGCCCTTGGTGACGATCACGCCGGTCTGGGTGGCGTCCAGGGTGCAGTTGTTCAGGGTGCCGCCGCTGCCGTGGTCGCGGAACCAGGCGCCCGTCGCGGCGTCGCGGATGCGGCAGTCGTCGAGCTGCGCGGTCGCGCCGTCGCTCACCGACACGGCCGTGTTGCGGACCTGGGTCAGGTCGCTGTCGACCACGTCCGCGCGCGAGCCGCGGTCCAGGACGAACAGGGCGTCCGGCACATCGTGCACCCGGCAGGACTCCAGCACCGCGGTGGCGCCGTCGCTGACCCACACCGCCGGGTAGTCGCCGGTGCTGTCGAAGATCTCGCACTGGTTGGCGTCCACGCGGGTGCCCGGATCCCACACCGACAGGCCGTTGCGCCCGAACTGACGCACCGTCGTGCGGGTCAGCGTGAGCACGGAGCGCGAACGCAGATCGACCGCGTTCTCCGGGATGTCGTGGATGCGGCAGTCGGCGAGGGTGAGCACCGCGTCCGTGTCGAGCGTGACGCCGTCCGCGGTGGTGCGGTGCACATCGCAGTCCGTGAGGTGCGCGGTGGCCCGGCCGGTGACCTGGACGCCGCTGCCGCGGACCTCGTACACCTCGCAACCCACCGCCTCCAGCGCGGAGTTCTCGCCGGTCGCCGAAAGCCCTGCCCCCGAGGCGTGATGGATCCGGCAGCGCTCCAGGCGCGGGTGCGCACCGCCGCGGACCGCGACGCCCGACTGACCGGCGGCGACGACCTCGCACTCCTCGAACACCCCGCCCCCGCCGTCGAGTACGGCGATGCCGATGCCGGCCGGATTGTCGACGGTGCACCGCCGCACGGTCGGACGCGCGCCCGACCGCACTTCTATGCCGGCCGCGGACCGGGTGATGATCCGTACGTCCAGCAGTTCCGGTGTGCCCTCCTCGACCAGCAGGGCGGGCACCGAGGCGTCCTGTCCCTCCACGTGCAGGTCCTGGACCACGGCAGAGGCGCGTACGGTCAGCGGCACCCCGTCGACCGGTGCGATCCGCACCGAGCCGGGAGAGCCCTCGGGCCCGCGCAGGGTCACCGACCGCTGGACGACGAGGTTTTCCCGGTAGGTGCCGGGCGCGACGGTGAGGACGTCACCGTCGGCAGCGGCCTCCAGGGCGGCGGCGAGCGATGCGTACTCACCCGTGCGGCGTCGCCACCGCGATGTGCCGGTGTGCGTCACCTGGACCGTGCCCTGTGCCATGGCGTTGCTGTGCCCCCACCTCGTGGTACGCGGGTTGATGCCGAGTGCGTTCGGCCGGTCCACCGTAGCGTGCGCGCGGGCGGTGGGTTGACCAGAGCCGTAAGGCCGTCAGCTGCCCGTGCCGGTCCTGCCCCAGTCCGGGCCGGCCCGGTCCCAGGCCTGGTCCCAACGGGCGTACCGGCGCCGGACCATGCGCCAGACGATCAGCCGCCGGGCACCCTCGACGGCACCCGCGGTGAGCAGGGCGGCGCCGAACCCGGCGAGCACCGCGTGGGTCGTCGCCGTCGTGGAGTCCAGGGGACGGGCCACTATCTGGCCGTGCAGGTCCGTCCATATCTTGAAGTGGTCGCCGTGGTGCGGGGACTTGAGCTCCGCCAGAGCCGCGCCGTGGTGGCGGGAGCCGTCCGGCGCGGTCCAGTCGGCGACGACGCGGCTGCGCAGGTCCCGCGCAGAGGCCGTCTCCGGGTCGGTGTCCAGGGGGGAGCGGTCCAGTTTGCGGGCCACGGTCGCCGTCACCAGGTGGCGGGCCGTGCGCTGGTCGCGGACGGACTGCTGCAGGGCATCCTGCGCGATGCCGCCGACGAGGGAACCGACCACGGGCGCCACGGCCAGGATCAGCAGCAGCGCCACCAGCGCCACCCACGCCTCGACCACATCGCTCGTGCGCCGCAGCGGATTGTGCCGCCAGCGCCAGAGTCCCCTGATTGCTCGCACCGTCCCGCACCCCCTTCCCGCTCCGTGATAACCCCCGGCGGAGCCGTTCACCCGCGGGCCCGGTCAAAGAGAGATCGAAATCACCTGTCCCCGGGGCCTCTCATGAACTTCTCACGAAGACTCAACGCCCGGGCCACCGCCCCGGGTTCCCGCGCGCGGGCCCTTGGCGGGATCTTTCTTGCGGTGCTTCGGGGCTGGGTGATCCCGCCGGGCGGCCACACGGCAGAGCCGCCCATGAGCGGTCTATGCGAGGACCGTCACCGGGTCGCCGACCCGGATCGTGCCGGGGGAGAGGGGCACCAGGTTCTGGCCGAACGCCAGTTTGCCGTCGATGCGGCGGTGGCGTTCCAGCGTGGCCAGGGGTTCCTTGCCGCGCGCGGCGCTGTTCTGGTCGGTGGTGGTCACCACGCAGCGCCCGCACATCTTGGCGACGCGGAAGGTGACCTCGCCGATCGCGATGCGGGACCAGCCGTCCTCGGCCCAGGCGGCGGTGCCGGCCACGACCACGTTCGGCCGGAAGCGGTTCATCGGCAGCGGCCCCTCGGCCGGGCGGGCACCCTGGGCGATCAGGGAGTTGAGAGCATCGAGGGAGGCGACCGTGGTGAGCAGCAGTGGATAGCCGTCGGCGAAGCTGACCGTCTCGCCCGGCTGTGCGTACTCCGGGTCGAGGGGCCGGCGCGTGGCCGGGTCGTCCATGTGCACGAGGCGTGCACCGATGCCGAGGTACTCGCTGCACCAGGCGTGCGCGGTCGCCTCCGCGGCGGGGACCCCCTCGACCTTTTCGCCGAAGATCTCCACCGGAACCGTGACGGCCGGACGTGGCACCGGCACGGTCAGCGGCTCCATGCCCGGCGCGGACAGACGAACACCGCCGCCGGGCAGGAGCTCGGCGGCGGCCAGCGCGAGGCGCGGCTGCTGACGTTGTGTGACGACCTTTCCCCCGTCGTCGATCAGCACCCAGCGCCGGTCTCCGGCCAGCCCCCAGGGCTCCACGACGGCTTCCCGGGGCGCGAGGCCCCGGAACGCCTTCACCGGATGGACGTGAATCGACTGCAGCAGCGCGTTCCCCATCAGGCCATCCTGCCAGGCGGCAGTGACAACCCGGGAGGAGCGGTCAGTAGCCTCGGTACTGCTGCTGGTTGTTGTACGGGTCCTGATAAGGAGCCGGGGCGGGCCGGGCGGCCGCGGGGCGCATCGCCTCGTAGCCGGTGCCGGTCGCCATCGGCCGTTGTGGCTGCGGCGGCTGCGGGCCGGGGCCGGGATAGCCGCGCGGCGCCGCGGCCTGCTGAGGGATATAGGCCGCGGGCGCCTGTTGCAGCGGTGCCGGCTGCTGCGCCTGCGGATAGCCGTAGGAGGGCTGGGAGGGGCCCGCCGGAAGGGCGGGCAGGGCCGACGGCAGGGCCGGCAGGTAGCTGCCCGGCGCGTCGTACGCGGCGGGGACCCGGATCGGAGCGATCTGCGGGGTGCCCCGCTCGGCGACGAGCCGGTCGTAGATCGGGGTGTCCGGGAAGGCGGAGTAGTAACCGCCGCCGAAGGTGGAGCGGGGGGAGGTCATGGCTCATAAGTTAAGCCCTCGATGTGCTAGTTGGGGAGACCGATAAGAGGGTTGTTTTGAGTGTTCGCAGTGACGCGGGATCCCCAATGCGAGCGAACTTGGCAAAAAAGGGCGTCGAACGAGGTACCGGTCCTGTAAAGGCCAAGCTCCGGGCGGGTTACCGGCGGGTCGGTCACCGCTCTTCCAGCGCTCCTCGTGGGAGTTCGCCGCGCCGGGGGAATAGGTTGTGCGAGGAGAAGACCGGAAGAGCCGCCGGGGCCACGGACTGGCGCAGTGACACGCGATGGGGGCGGACATGTCAATGCCGAAAGGCTCGAATACCCCGGTGCCGACGACGGCACTGCGGGTGGAATTGGGCTGGCGTTCCGGACCCGGCGTCCCGGACGCGGACGCCTCTGCCCTTCTGCTCGTGGGTGGCAAGGTCCGCTCCGACGGCGACTTCGTCTTCTACAACCAGCCCGTGCACGCCTCCGGGGCGGTCCGGCACGAGGGCAAGCGCGACGGCGGCGGCCGCATCGTCGACACCCTCCTGGTCGACCTCGCGCGCGTGGAGCCCGCGGTCGAGACGATCGTCCTCGCCGCCTCCGCGGACGGCGGCACGTTCGGGCAGGTCCCCGACCTCTACATCGAGGTCCGCGATGCCGCCCAGGGTGGTGTGGTCGCCCGCTTCGACAGTACGGGCGCGAGTGTGGAAACCGCTTTCGTGCTCGGGGAGTTCTACCGCCGCCAGGGCGCCTGGAAGTTCCGCGCGGTCGGCCAGGGCTACAGCAGCGGACTCGAGGGCCTGGCGACGGACTTCGGGATCACGGTCGACGAACCGCAGCACACCGCCCCCGCACCTCCGCCCCCGGCCGCACCGCCGATGACCCCGCCCCCGCCCCTCGCCCCGGCGCCCACCGCGCCGCCGGTCCACATGCCCCCGCCGGTCGCACCCCCGGCCGCCGTGCAGCCGCCCCCGCCGCCCGTACCGCCGGCGCAGCCGGTCCGCCTGAGCAAGGTGACGCTCACCAAGGCGGCCCCCGCGGTCTCGCTGGCCAAGCAGGGCGGCACCTCGGGCGCCATGCGGGTGAACCTCAACTGGCAGGTGCGCAAGCAGTTCTCGGGATGGGGCAGCAAACGCGGCCGCGCGGTCGCCATGCATGCGGACCTCGACCTCGACCTGTGCGCCCTGTACGAACTCACCGACGGCAGCAAGGGCGTCGTGCAGGCCCTGGGCAACGCCTTCGGGTCCCTGCAGCGGCCGCCGTACATCCATCTCGACGGCGACGACCGCACCGGTGCGCTCGCGAGCGGCGAGAACCTCACGATCAACCTGGACCACAAGCAGTCCTTCAGCCGGATTCTGGTCTTCGTGACCATCTATGAGGGCGCGCGCTCCTTCGCGGACCTGCACGCCACGGTCACCCTCCAGCCGCAGTACGGCGCCGCGATCGACTTCTCGCTCGACGAGTGCACGGTCCCCTCGACGGTGTGCGCCCTCGCCCTGATCACCAACACGGGCAGTGACCTGGTCGTCCAGCGCGAGGCCCGCTACCTGGTGCCCGAGCGCGGGGTCAGCCCGCAGCGGACCGTCGACTACGCCTACGGGTGGGGCATGAACTGGACTCCCGGCAGGAAGTGAGCGCCCTAGAGAGGGTGCTCGTCCGCCACGGTGTCCGGGCGCGCGTAGGTGCGGCCCTTCCAGGCCGCGCCGCGTCCTCTGTAGTGCTGCACCGCTGAATCGACCGTCATGAGGAGATAGAGGAGCGCGGTGAACGGCAGCAGCGGGGCCGGCCACAGCGGCTGGCGGTAATAACGGAGCATCGGGAGGTACGTCCCCGTCATCACCAGCCACGCGGCGCCGCCGACGAGTGCGGCTGTCCCCTCCCCGGCGGCCAGACCTGCGACCACGGCCACGGGCGGCACCAGATAGACGAGGACCAGCCCGGCGACCGTCCCGAGCAGCAGCAGTGGGTTGTGGCGCAATTGCGCGTACGCGCTGCGTGAGACCATCCGCCACAGGTCGTGCAGGCGCGGATAGGGCCGCACGCTGTCCACCCGCTCGGCCAGGCCCAGCCAGATGCGTCCACCGCTGCCCTTGACCGCGCGTGCGAGCGCCACGTCGTCGATGACGGCGTGCCGGATCGCGTCCGGGATCCGCGCCCGCTCGGCGGCCTCGGTGCGCAGCAGCACACAGCCGCCCGCGGCAGCCGCCGTCCGCGTCCCCTTCCTGCCGATCCGGCGGAACGGGTACAGCTGCGCGAAGAAATAGACGAAGGCCGGCACCACGAGCCGCTCCCACAGGCTCTCCACCCGCAGCCGGGCCATCTGCGACACGACGTCGAAGCCGCCGCCGCGCGCGGCAGCGACCAAGGCGCGCAGGCTGTCCGGCGCGTGCGCGATGTCCGCGTCCGTCAGCAGCAGATATTCGGGACCACGTGCGCGTGCCAGGTCGATACCGTGCCGCACGGCCCACAATTTGCCCGTCCAGCCCGCGGGCGGTTCACCGGGGGAGGCGACAGTCAGGGGCAGCCCGCCGCGGGTGGCCGCGAGTTCACGGGCCAGCTCCCCCGTGCCGTCCGAGCTGCCGTCGTCGACCAGGAAGATCTCCGCCCGGCCCGGGTACTCCTGGGCGAGCAGCGACGGCAGGCTCGCGGGCAGCACGCCGGCCTCGTCACGCGCGGGGACGACGACGCACACCGACGGCCACTCGTCAGGATCCCGGCGGGGCGGCAGCCTGACGTCCGTACGCCAGAAGAAGCCCTGACACAGCAGCAGCCACAGCCAGGCGGCGAGTGATACGGCGGCGATCCACACGATGGCGCTCACCCGCGCAGTCTGCCCCACCCCACCTGCCCGTAAGGCCCCATCGTCTATCGTGGCCGGGTGAAGATCGCGCTCATGGACTCCGGAATCGGTCTGCTGGCGGCCACCGCCGCGGTACGGCGTCTGCGGCCCGACGCAGATCTCGTCCTGTCCCTGGACCCCGACGGCATGCCCTGGGGACCCAGGACCCCCGAGGACCTGACCGCGCGCGCCCTGGCCGTCGCCGAGGCGGCCGCCGCGCACCGGCCGGACGCCCTGATCGTCGGCTGCAACACGGCGTCCGTGCACGCCCTGGCCGCCCTGCGCGCCCGCCTCGAACCCGAGCTGCCGGTCATCGGCACCGTCCCGGCGATCAAGCCGGCCGCGGCGGGCGGCGGCCCCCTGGCGATCTGGGCGACACCCGCCACCACCGGCAGCCCCTACCAGCGCAACCTCATCGCGGAGTTCGCCGACGGGGTGACGGTCACCGAGGTGCCCTGCCACGGGCTCGCCGAGGCCGTGGAGCACGCCGACGAGGCGGCCATCGACGCCGCCGTCGCCGCGGCCGCCGCACTGACCCCCGGCGATGTAACGACCGTCGTCCTGGGCTGCACCCATTACGAACTCGTCGCCGAGCGCATCCGCGCCGCCGTACAGCAGCCGGACTTCCCGCCGCTCGTCCTGCACGGCTCCGCGGGCGCCGTCGCCGCCCAGGCGCTGCGCCGTCTCGGCGAGCAGCCGGTCCCTGGTGCGCCGGCCACCGGCACTTTGACGGTGCTGTTGAGCGGACGCGAGGGTGCCCTCCTGGCCCCTGCCCTGGCGTACGAGGAAGGCCGGCTCCTGCAGGCGGTCACTCCCGCACGGTGACCGGAAGCCGCCTAACAGACGCCCGTGGCCTGCGATCGGCACCGTCACTGCACGGCTCCGCGGGCGCCGTCGCCGCCCGGGCGCTGCGCCGTCTCGGCGAGCAGCCGGTCCCTGATGCGCCGGCCACCGGCACTTTGACGGTGTTGCTGAGCGGACGCGAGGGTGCCCTCCTGGCCCCTGCCCTGGCGTACGAGAAAGGTCGGCTCTTGCGGGCGGTCACTCCCGCACGGTGACCGGAAGCCGCCTAACAGACGCGCGTGGTCTGCGATCGGCACCGTCACTGCACGGCTCCGCGGGCGCCGTCGCCGCCCGGGCGCTGCGCCGTCTCGGCGAGCAGCCGGTCCCTGGTGCGCCGGCCACCGGCACTTTGACGGTGCTGTTGAGCGGACGCGAGGGTGCCCTCCTGGCCCCTGCCCTGGCGTACGAGGAAGGTCGGCTCTTGCAGGCGGTCACTCCCGCACGGTGACCGGAAGCCGCGAAACGGACGCCTGCGGTCCGCGATCGGCAACGTCGGCACGGTCACACTCCGCGACTCGGTGCCCGCGCAGCGAATCCTGAGTAACCTCGTAGCCATGAGGGACCACCCCCACGGCGAGAAAGCCCAGCACCCCGACGTCTGGACCGGGCACGCCACCAAGCGCGTCCAGTGGCTGCCGGCGCTGGCCGGCGCGGCCGTCATGGCGCTCGGCATCAAGCTGGCCGTCGACTCCGCCTGGACGTCGGGCATCGCCCCGCTCGTCATGGCCGTCGTCGGCTGCATCGCCGCCGGGCTGCTGGTCCTCTTCGGCACGCTCGCCTTCCTGCACGTGGATCTGAAGCTCGACACGGAGTGCCTCGAGGTGCGCTGCGGCCACATCGGTGTGCCGCGCCGCCGCATTCCGCTCTCCCAGGTCGCCGGCGCCGAATTCGCGGCGCACGTCAATCCGCGCCACTGGGGCGGCTGGGGCTACCGCTGGCGACCCGAGAAGGGCACCGCGGTCGTCGTGCGGCGCGGCGAGGGTGTCGTCCTGCGCCTGTGGGACGGCCACACGTTCACCGTCACCGTGGACAACGCCGAGGCGGCGGTGCGGGTGATCAAGGACCGGCTGCGTCCCGGCACGACCGGCGCACTGCACTGAGCAGCTCCGTCACGGTGTGAGCCGGTCACGGCGCGGTCGTACGCCAACCGCCTGCTGAGGCGGCTCGTCGGCCAGCGGCCGGGCCGTGGACAGGCCCGCGAGGAGGCCCGCGCCGACCGACACGGCGGTGAAGCTGAGGGCATTGCCGACCGCGGCGATCGCCGCGAGCCCCGTCAGGGCCGCCCCCGCGGTGAGCACCACCGGCGTGGGCCGCGGTGAGCGCCACAGCCCGTGCAGCATCCAGCAGAAGGACGCCCCCAGCAGGACCACTCCGACGACACCCTGTTCCGACGCCTGCTGCAGCAGCGCCGAGTGCGGCTTGCCGTCCGAGAGCAGGCTCCCGGTCGCCGTCGTGCTCAGTTCACCGAAGCGCTCCGGTCCCACGCCCAGCGCCGCGTTGCGGTGCGCCAGATGCAGGGCGTCCTGCCACAGCTGGACCCGGTGCTCGGTGAGCGGACCGTCCAAGGACGCGGTCAGCCCCTCGGGCAGCGAATTGCCCGCGACGGCCCAGGTCAGACCGGTGACCAGGGCCGCGGTCAGGGCGAGTCCGGCGATGCCCGCCGCACGGCTGTGCATGCGGCCGGTGGCCAGCGAGCACAGCAACACGGCGGTACAGATGACGAAACCGCTGGTCGAGCCCAGGAAGGCCGCGGCCGCGGTGATGCCGACCGCCAGCGCGCCCATGGCCAACCGACCGGCCTGCGAGTCGGCGGCCCAGGCCGCACAGCAGGCGGCGCCCACGCACAGGGTCAGCAGTGCGGCGGTGGCACCGGCGTGTCCGAGCGGCGCCACGATCTGCGGCCCCGGGGCAAGGTGCGGCACAGCCACGGCAAGGCCCAGCCCGGCCAGCGCCCCCGCACACGGTGCGGCCACCGGCAGCAACGCCCCGCAGATCCGCCCCGCGGCATAACCGGCCGCCACGGCCAGCACCGCGAGCAGCACACCCTCGGGGCGGCCGTCATGCACGGTCGCCGTGACCAGCGACCAGGTGGCGCACGCCCCGAGGACCACCACACCCACCGCGTCGGAAACGTTTCGTCTCTCGCCGACCTCCCCCGGACCGGCTTCAGACGTCATCCCTGTGGAACCCACCCCGCCCCCCGAACCTGACCGAAGCCCCCCGACCTCGAACGACCCAGGCCGCCGAGGCCGTGACCGGCCGCGCGACTGTGGCTGGGCACACCGTAACTGCTGATGGACGTTTTGTGGATGAGTTGGACCGAGTTGCGCAGGAACGATGCGGCTCCCGTGCAGGCAGGCGCCCCGTGCTGCCCCGTGGACCGTGCTGTCCGTGTCAAGGTCACGCGCCGTACACTCCCGGAGTGACCGTCACCGCAACCTCCGTGGACGAGTCGGACCAGTTGCAGCCGCAGAGCGCGCCCGCATCGCGCGCGGCGCGCCTCGTACGCTTCGTTCCGGCCCTCGCCGCGGCGCTCTCCGGAGTGCTGCTCTACGTCAGTTTCCCGCCCCGCACCCTGTGGTGGCTGGCCGTTCCGGCCTTCGCCGTCTTCGGCTGGGTGCTGCGCGGCCGCACCTGGAAGGCGGGCCTGGGCCTCGGCTACCTCTTCGGCCTCGGCTTCCTGCTGCCGCTGCTGGTGTGGACCGGCGTGGAGGTCGGCCCCGTGCCCTGGCTGGCGCTGGTGGCGATCGAGGCGATCTTCGTCGCACTGGTCGGCGCGGGTGTCGCCGTGGTGTCCAAGCTGCCCGCCTGGCCGGTGTGGGCCGCAGCGCTATGGATAGCCGGGGAGGCGGCACGCGCGCGCGTGCCGTTCAACGGCTTCCCCTGGGGCAAGATCGCATTCGGTCAGGCGGACGGCGTCTTCCTGCCGCTGGCGGCGCTCGGCGGCACCCCGGTCCTCGGCTTCGCGGTCGTCCTGTGCGGCTTCGGCCTCTACGAGGTCGTACGCCTCGCCCTGGATGCACGGCGCACCCGTGACGTCCAGCGGTCGGCCGCGGCCGTCGCCCTGCTGAGCGTGGCCGTCCCGGTGGTAGGCGCGGTCGCCGCCCGTTCGCTGGTCAGCGACAAAGCCGAGGACGGCTATGCGACCGTCGCGCTCATCCAGGGCAATGTGCCGCGTTCCGGGCTGGAGTTCAACGCCCAGCGGCGTGCCGTGCTCGACAACCACGCGCGCGAGACGATGCGCCTGGCGGCCGAGGTCAAGGCGGGCAAGACGCCCAGGCCCGACTTCGTGCTGTGGCCGGAGAACTCCTCCGACGTCGACCCCTTCGCCAACGCCGACGCGTACGCCGTCATCGACAGCGCGGCCAAGGCGATCGGCGTGCCCATCTCGGTTGGCGGCGTCGTCGAGCGGGACGGCAAGCTGTGGAACGAGCAGATCCTGTGGGACCCCAAGAAGGGCCCCATCGACAGCTACGACAAGCGGCAGATCCAGCCGTTCGGCGAGTACCTGCCGCTGCGCTCCCTGATCGGCGCGATCAACAGCAACTGGACCTCGATGGTCCGCCAGGACTTCAGCCGCGGCACCAAGCCGGGCGTGTTCAGCATGGACCACGGCAAGGTCGGCCTGGTCACCTGCTACGAGGCCGCCTTCGACTGGGCCGTGCGCTCCGAGGTCACCGACGGGGCGCAGCTGATCTCCGTGCCGAGCAACAACGCGACCTTCGACCGCAGCGAGATGACCTACCAGCAGCTCGCCATGTCGCGCGTGCGCGCCGTCGAACACAGCCGGACCGTCACCGTGCCGGTCACCAGCGGCGTCAGCGCGGTCATCATGCCGGACGGGAAGATCACCCAGAAGACCGGCATGTTCGTCCACGCCCACCTGGTGCAGAAGGTGCCGCTGCGGTCGTCGGAGACGCCCGCCACCCGGGTGGGCATCCTGCCGGAGATCGCCCTCGTGCTGGTCGCCGCAGGCGGTCTCGGCTGGGCGATCGGCGCCGGTGTACGCGGGCGGCGCGCCCGGAGCGTGTAGCCGTACGCCCGGCGCACGCCGCGTGGAGTGCGCCGGAACCGGGACACCGGCCCCTTAGGGTCGGTGTCATGCCTACTCCTGACTTCATCCGCGAGATCCGGGCCACCGCAGGCCACCAGTTGCTCTGGCTCCCCGGCGTGAGCGCCGTCGTCTTCGACGACGAGGGCAGAGTCCTGCTCGGGCAGCGCGCGGACAACCACCGGTGGGCGCTGATCTCGGGCATCCCGGAACCCGGTGAGCAGCCCGCCGCCGCCCTCGCGCGCGAGGTGGAGGAGGAGACCGGTGTCCGGGTCGCCGTCGAGCGGCTGGTCTCGGTCCGGTCCGGACGGCAGGTCACCTACCCGAACGGCGACATCTGCCAGTTCATGGACCTCTGCTTCCGCTGTCGTGTCATCGACGGTGAGGCCCGGGTCAACGACGACGAGTCCTTGGCGGTCGGCTGGTTCGCGCTGGACGAGCTGCCGACCATGACCGACTACCACTACTTCCGGATCAAGCAGGCCCTGTCTGACGAACCCACATGGTTCGAGCCCATGACTTCCGAGTGAAGTATGGGCGCTGAGCACATGTGGGGAGGAGGGTCTGCTGCCTAGGGTCGAGGCATGACCCCGCCCAGCGCCCTCCCGGCTCCCCACGCCCCCTCCCTCGACCTCGGCGGCCGCACAGCCCTCGTCACCGGCGCTGCCGGAGGCATCGGCCGTGCCTGTGCGCTGCGCCTCGCGGCCTCCGGGGCCAAGGTGAGAGCGGTCGACCGGGACGCCACGGGCCTGGAGACGCTCGCCGAGCAGGCCCGGGGCCTCGCGGGCACGGTCGAAGCACACGTCCTCGACCTCACCGACCTCGACGCCGCCGAACTCGCCGCCGCGGGCACCGACGTCCTCGTCAACAACGCCGGGCTGCAGCTGGTGCGCCCCATCGAGGAGTTTCCGCCCGAGGTCTTCCACACCGTGCTCACCGTGATGCTGGAGGCGCCCTTCCGGCTCATCCGCGGAGCGCTGCCCCACATGTACGGGCAGGGGTGGGGCCGCATCGTCAACGTGTCCTCCGTCCACGGACTGCGCGCCTCGGCCTACAAGTCGGCCTATGTGGCCGCCAAACACGGTCTGGAGGGCCTGTCCAAGACCGCCGCCCTCGAAGGCGCACCCCACGGTGTCACCTCGAACTGTGTGAACCCCTCCTATGTGCGCACCCCCCTGGTCGAGAAGCAGCTCGCCGACCAGGCCCACGCGCACGGCATCCCCGCGGAGCGTGTCCTGTCGGAGGTACTGCTGCAGGACAGCGCCGTCAAACGGCTCATCGAACCGGAGGAGGTCGCCGAGGCCGTGGCCTATCTGTGCAGCCCGCGGGCCTCCTTCGTGACCGGCACCTCGCTCGTCCTCGACGGCGGCTGGACCGCCCACTGACAGGGCAGGCACCGGTGCATCGGCAAGTTATCCACAGGGCTGACGGGGTGGCCTCGCCATGAGTAATCCTGTGGGCATGTCCCGTGATCACGTGCAGTCCGCCGAGCGCACCGACGCCAAGGCCGCAGCAGGCGCGCTCACCGGCGCCGAGACGCCGTTCCTCCAGCTGCTGACCAGGGGTGCGTCCGCCGAAGCCTACGAGCAGCCCGTGCTGCTGGCCCGCGCCGAGGGACGGCCCGCCGAGGCGATCGCCGCGCTGGAGCACGCCAAACTGCTCGCGCTGCGGGTGCGCGCGGAACTGGAGGGGCGCCGCCGCCGCGAGGCCGAGCTGTCCGCGCTCTTCGAGACCGCCCACGACCTCGCGGGCCTGCGGGACCTGGACGCCGTGCTGCAGGCGATCGTGCAGCGCGCCCGCTCCCTGCTCGGCACCGATGTCGCCTACCTCAGCCTGAACGACCCGGAGCGCGGCGACACCTACATGCGGGTGACCGAGGGCTCGGTCGCCGCCCGCTTCCAGCAGCTGCGGCTCGGCATGGGGGAGGGGCTCGGCGGCCTGGTGGCCCAGACGGCCCGCCCGTACGTCACCGACGACTACTTCAAGGACGACCGCTTCCAGCACACGAAGACGATCGACAACGGTGTGCGCGACGAGGGCCTGGTCGCCATCCTCGGCGTGCCCCTGATGCTGGGCCACCACGTCATCGGGGTCCTGTTCGCGGCCGACCGGCGCGCCCGGGTCTTCGAACGGGAACAGATCGCGCTGCTCGGCTCGTTCGCCGCACTGGCCGCGGCCGCCATCGACACCGCCAACCTCCTCACCGAGACCCGCTCGGCCCTGGCCGGCCTGGAGCGCGCCAACGAGATCATCCGGGACCGCAGCGCCGTCATCGAGCGCGCCTCCGACGTCCACGACCGGCTCGCGGAGCTGGTGCTGCGCGGCGGCGGGGTCCACGACGTGGCCGCGGCCGTCTCCCAAGTCCTCGACGGGACGGTCGAGTTCACCGAGGCGAGTGACGCCCCGGCGGCGCCCCTTGACGCGTCCCGCGCCGAAGGGCACGCCGTACGGCACGAGGACGACTGGATCGCCGCCGTGGCCGCCGGCGGCGAGCTGCTCGGCGCGCTCGTCCTGCGCGGCCACCCCGGCCTCGACCCCGTCGACCAACTCACCCTGGAACGCGCCGCGATGGTCACCTCGCTGCTGCTGCTCGCCAGACGCTCGGCCGCCGAGGCCGAACAGCGCGTGCGCGGCGAGCTGTTGGACGACCTCCTCGACGCCCGCGACCGCGATCCGCGCCTGCTGCGCGAGCGTGCGTCCCGGCTGCATGCCGACCTCGACGCCACCCACGTGGTGCTCGCCGCGCGACTCGACGGCACCGCACCCGACGCCGACCAGGAGGCCGACGCCCGTCGCCGCCTGTGGTCCGCCGCCTCGCACCTCGCCGCGACCCGGCACGGCCTGGCCGCCGCCCGCGACGGCGGCACCGTCCTGCTCCTGCCGCTGGCCCCCGGCGACACCGCCACCGACCTGGCCCGCCGTACCGCCCACCAACTGGGCACGGCGGTCCACGAGGCGGTCACCGTCGGCGCCTCCGCCCCCGTGCGGGACCTCGCCGCCCACCCCGACACCGCGGCTGCCGCCTACGCGGAGGGCCGGCGCTGCCTGGACGCCCTGCGTCTGCTCGGCCGCCCCGGTGACGGTGCCGCAGCCGAGGACTTCGGCTTCCTCGGCCTGCTGCTCGCCGGGGACCGCGACATCGCCGGCTTCGTCGAGCGCACCATCGGCCAGGTCGTCGCCTACGACGAACGCCGCGGCACCGACCTCGTGCACACTCTCGACGCGTACTTCACCTGCGGCATGAGCCCGGCCCGCACCAAGGACGAACTCCACGTCCACGTCAACACGGTGGCGCAGCGCCTGGAGCGCGTCGCGCGCCTCCTGGGCGACGACTGGCAGGACCCCGCCCGCGCCCTGGAGATCCAACTCGCGCTGCGGCTGCACCGGTTGTCGGCACGCGCGCAGCACTGACCCCCGTACGCGAGGCGTACGGGGGCGGGATGACGGCGGGTCACACGGTGCGGGCGTCCGCCGCCGGGGCAGTCGCAGGCTCCGTGCCCGCGGACGCTTCGACGTCGGCCAGGTCTCGCTGCCGGGTCTCCTTGGCGAGCCCCACCGCGAGGACCGTCAGAACGGCCGCGGCGATGACGTACAGGGCGATCGGGGTGGAGCTGTCGTAGTCCTCCAGCAGTGCGGTGGCGATCAGGGGGGCCGGGGCGCCCGCCGCGACCGAGGCGAACTGGGCGCCGATCGAGGCGCCCGAGTAGCGCATCCGGGTCGCGAACATCTCGGAGAAGAAGGCGGCTTGGGGTGCGTACATCGCACCGTGCAGCACCAGACCCACGGTGACCGCGAGGATCAGATTGCCGAAGCCGCCGGTGTCGATGAGGGAGAAGAACGGGAACATCCACAGCCCGACGCCGACCGCGCCCAGCAGATACACCGGACGCCGCCCGACCCGGTCCGACAGTGCGCCCCAGGCCGGGATGACCGCGAAGTGCACGGCCGATGCGATCAGTACGGCGTTGAGGGCGGTCTGCTTGGAGACGCCGGCCGAGGTGGTGGCGTAGACGAGGATGAAGGCGGTGATGACGTAGTAGCTGATGTTCTCCGCCATGCGCGCGCCCATCGCGACCAGCACGTCCCGCCAGTGGTGGCGCAGTACGGACACCAGCGGCAGCTTCTCCGCCTCCGCACTCCGGTCGGCCTTGCGGGCCTCGGCCTGCGCCAACGCCTGCTGGAACACCGGCGATTCATCGACAGACAGACGAATCCACAAACCGACGATCACCAGCACTCCGGAGAGCAGGAACGGAATCCGCCAGCCCCAGGTCCCGAAGGCGTCGTCCGACAGCACGGCCGTCAGCAGGGACAGCACACCGGTGGCGAGCAACTGCCCCGCGGGCGCGCCGGTCTGCGGCCACGAGGCCCAAAAGCCGCGCCGCCTTGCATCCCCGTGCTCGGACACCAGCAACACGGCGCCGCCCCACTCACCGCCCAGCGCGAAGCCCTGAATCAGACGCAGAGTTGTCAGCAGCACGGGCGCCGCGGCTCCGACGGTCGCGTGCGTCGGCAGCAACCCGATCGCGAACGTCGCCCCGCCCATCAGCAGCAGACTCAGCACCAGCAGCTTCTTGCGCCCGATCCGGTCGCCGTAGTGCCCGAAGACGAGGGCGCCCAGCGGACGGGCGGCGAATCCGACGGCGTACGTCAGGAAGGACAGAAGCGTGCCGACCAGGGGATCCGAGTCCGGGAAGAACAGCTTGTTGAAGACGAGTGCGGCGGCGGAACCGTAGAGGAAGAAGTCGTACCACTCGATGGTGGTGCCGATGAGGCTGGCGGCGACGATGCGACGCAGGTTCGCGGGTGGTGGGGGAGCGGTGGTTGCGGAGGCCATGTGCGCCACTTCCTCGTGTGCGGTGGGGACGGGTACGTGTTGGCACACCGTAGAAACACGCAGGTCAGGGGCATATGTGGTGGGGCAACATAGTTCGGGGGTGGGCTATGCGTTCGACCACCATGCCAGCTCACGACAGGGCGGTTCAGGGACTCAAAGGTGGTCGAGTGACTTGGTGCTGACTACGCTCCGTTGAAGTCGGACATCTGGGGTTGATCGGCTCACCGTCGGGTCTGCGTCTGAACGTCAGCGGTCGGCGGGCTGCGCTGCGAGCGGCCGGAAGCGGTGGGCGTCGTCGAACAGGGCGCGTTCGGCGAGGCGGACCGCGGTGAGGGCGGCCAGTGCGGCGGCGAGCAGCATGTACATCACGACGATCGGGTAGCGGATCGCGGTGAAGGGGTCGACTGCGGCGAGGATGAGGCCGGTGATGGCGCCGGGGAGGCTGATGACGCAGACGGTCTTGGTGGAGTCGAGGGCGGGGAGTCGCGGGCTGCCCCGACTCCTGGCCCGCCCTACGACCTCGACCTCGTCATGCCCTGAGGTTTCGGGTCGATGTGGTCGTGGGCCGGCGACCAGGCGGCGTCAGGCTGGCGGAGAGCCCTTCCGGCGCCGACCGTCCGTTCCTCGCCCGGCGCCGTACGAGTCCGACCGTCTCCCACGACACAGTGGCAATGGCCACGAGGGACAGCAGCAGGTAGAAGACGAAGAGCTTGTGCAGGTCGTCGAGGAAGTACCAGATCGACGCGGTGGCACTGAACCAGAAGGCGACCAGCGAGCCGACGCCGCGCTCCCGGCTGCGTACCGCGCTGACGAGGCAGCAGACGGCGGCCAGTGCCAGCAGAGCGGCGATACCGACATACGAACCGTGCCATCCGACGTAGGCGCGCCGCAGTTCGGAGTTGACCGCCACAGCTTCGGCCACCGGCCCCCAGCCCAGCGCACACGACAGGCGTGTCGACCACGGCAGCGTCACCACGCCCAGCACACCGGCCGCGATGGCGATCCGGCCGAAGTGGGCGGTGTCCACCAGTTGGCCATGTGCGCACAGCACCGAAAGCAGGCATCCGAACAGAGCCAGGGCGCTGTCGGCGGAAGGGCGCAGTGAGATACGGAACTTGTCGCGGAGCGTGGTTCGGTCGGCGGACCGCGTCGCCGGGGGCCGGGGCGTGGTGGCCTGGGCCGTCGGCATGGAGGTCTGTGCCAGGGCGTCGGCGAGGGCTGTGCGCATCTGTCCCGCATCGTCGAATCGTTCCGCCGGGTCCTTGCACAGCGCGCGCAGGATCACTGCCTCGACCGTCGGCGGTATCTGCGGTCGAAGCCGGGAGACCGGCTCGGGTTCGGCGTACAGGTGCTGATGCATGACGGCGAACGGCGAATCGCCACGGAACGGGGTCTGCCCGGTCAGCAGTTCGTGCAGCAGGCACCCCATCGCGTAGAGATCGGCCCGGTGGTCGATCTCCGCGCCGCTGATCTGCTCGGGAGAGAGGTAAGCCGGGGTGCCTATGGCCGCACCGCTGCCGGTGATACGGGTGGCAGCCTCGGTGAACGCCTTGGCAATGCCGAAGTCGAGGACCTTCACGGTTTCGGGTCCGGTGAGCATGATGTTCGAGGGCTTGATGTCCCGGTGCACGATTCCGCGTTCGTGACTGTGGCGCAGCGCGTCCAGTACCGCGCAGGCCGCGTTGACCGCCTTGGCGACGGGGAGCGGGCCATCGTGCAGGACCTCGGCGAGGGTGGCACCTTGCACGTACTCCATGACCAGGTACGGCCGCGGACCATCCGGGTGCGGCTCCTCGCCGACGTCGTGGATGGTGGCCACCGCTGGATGGTTGAGCGCGGCGGCAGCGTGGGCCTCGCGCCGGAAGCGGGCTCGCGACTGCGGATCGTGCGCCAGCTGTGAGGAGAGCAGCTTGACTGCGACGGTACGGCGCAGCTGCCGGTCCACACCCCGATGGACCGTTCCCATGCCGCCCTGCCCGAGCTTCTCGACCAGCTCGTACCGGCCGCTGAGGACCATATCCCGCCCCACCCACGCCTCCCGCGATTCAGAACCCCGGCGCAGCTTACGGCGCCACCTCGACGGGCCGATCGCCACCGCCGCAGCCCGGCGGGTCGCAGAGCGGGCGCGCGAGCTCACTGCCGGGCTTGCGCCTGGTGCGCTGGAGGACGACCTGCACCGCGTACGCGCAACAGGAGGCACACCGTAATGAGGCGACACCGGCGGTGACTCGATGCCTTGTCGGGCGAGGCGCTGCCGGATGCCCCGCGAAGCGAGCCATCACCGCAGGTGGCGGTAGTCGTACCCCTTGTCGCCATGCAGCTTGCCGGGCCGCCGACGTCGCGGGGCGCGACGGGAACGGATGGGCGGAATGCCGCGGACCAGCGGGATGAGGGCCTGACTGTCGTGGAGGTTGGCGGCGGAGATGCCGACAGACAGGGGCAGGCCCCGGCGGTCGACGGGCAGCTGGATTTTCGATCCGTTCTTGCCGCGGTCGGTCGGATTCGGTCCCGTCAGTTGCCCCCCTTGAGGGCGCGGACGCTGACGGAGGCGATCGCGCACCGCGACCAGTCCAGTCGCCGTGGGATCCGAGTTCGTCCAGGACCAGGCGGTGGAGCTTGGCCCACACCCTGGCCTCAGTCCACTCGGTGAACCGACGGAAGGCGGTGACTCCCGACAGCCCGAAGCCTGGCGGGAGTTGGTCCAGGTGCAGCCCGAGGTGGCCACGAAGATGATCGCGGCCAGCACCTCGCCTTCCCCTCCCCGGCGGCGCCCTCCACCCTGCCGGCGAACCGGTGCCGCCACCCCCGTGCTGGTTCCGTGCCGACTTCGAGGGCCGAAAGGACAAAAAGGTGCAGGTCCCAGCTGCAATCAAATGAGTTGTCGTGCCACTCGATGGTGGTGCCACACGATAGAAACGCCCAGGTCAGGCGCACATGTGGCGGGGCAACATAGGTCGGGAGTCGGTTATGCGTGCGGCCGCCATGCGGACTCACGGAGGGACGGAATGCAGGCGCGGAGGCTGTCGAAACGACTACTGTCCGATATCTGCATTTAGAGATGGTTTGTGATGTGATGCTGGCTCCCCGGTGCCGGAAACGCGGTGGTCGAGGTCGGCCCGTAGGTGTGGTGCCTGCCGGGGTGGTCACCGTCGCCATCGGCAGTGTCCTGTCCGCCGGGACATGGGTGCCGGTCCCACACTTGTGGCGCTGACAGTTACCCGGCCCGATTTCGGCATCATGGGCGACCTGCGTTTATCTCGCATTCCACCGGGCTGCATTTCGCGTGCTGCTCGGCCTCCCGCGATCCTTCAACCAGGAACAAAGCTCTTCATGTGCCCGCTTCTCGCTGAACACCGGTCATCGTCAATTACTCGGGCTCAATTGACTGGAGAGGTTGCACGAAGGAAGACTTGTGACGCGCTCGCCCTCGTTCCTGCCCAGTGCACTCAAGGAGTTTGATGAGCATGCAGTCTTCCGAGTCCTTCAAGGTTTCTCCCAGGCAGGAAGGCATTTGGCTGTCGCAGAAGTTCGCTCCCGATGTGTCGAACGTTATCGGGGGGCGCTGGATAATCGATGGCGAACTGGATGTGGAAACCCTCGTCCATACGCTGCAGAAGGTGTTCAGCGAGCACAGCACTGCACTCGTCAATTTCATGGAGACAGGCGACGGACTGCGCCAAGTGGTACGCGACATCGGCGACTGGGCGCCATTGGTCATCGACGTGAGCGGCGAAGCGGACCCGGAAGTTGAGGCGCGAGTGCTGGTTGCCGGGCTCGAAAGGGAGCCGTTCGACTTGCAGCGTGATCTGCTGTTCCGCGCGGGCGTACTGAAGCTCGGTGAATCCCGCTTCATGCTGTCGATCGTCATCCATCACGTGGTGACCGACGGGTACGGCATGTTCCGGTTGCTCACGCGCCGGATCAACGACGTCCACGCGGCGATGAAGCACGGTACACCGTTGCCGGAACTCATGTCCGCGGGACCGGAGCAGATCAATGAGGACGACGCCCGCTACTACGGATCCGCCCGGTACCAGGAGGACATGGCGTACTGGCGGACATACCTCGAGGATCTGCCTCCCGCGGGGCGACTACAGGGTGAGCGCAGTTCCGACAACCCGGTTGCCCTGCGGCGCGTCGTGAATGTGGACCGGGGTGAGATGGCTCGGTGGTGCGACGTCGCCGACTCCATTGGTGTGTCGGCACCGACACTCTTGACGGCCGCGATGGCGGCGTTCTTCCGACACCAGGGAAATCCAGAGGAATTCACCCTCTCGACCCCTGTCGCGAGCCGAGCCGGGGCCCTGAGGA
Source organism: Streptomyces sp. NPDC001492 (assembly GCF_053597275.1). NCBI lineage: Bacteria > Bacillati > Actinomycetota > Actinomycetes > Kitasatosporales > Streptomycetaceae > Streptomyces > Streptomyces sp. NPDC001492. The sequence goes on from NZ_JBSFHW010000078.1 coordinate 28,436, forward strand.
ACACATACGGAATGCGAGCCAATATCGTTCCGCTGCGCGTTCGGGTGCCGCTGTCGTCCAGTTTCACGGACGTCGCCCGTGAGGTGGACGCCGAGATGAAAGCCGGAATTCGGCACTCCGCATACGAGGTTGCCGCCATCCGGCGCGGCTCGGGAATCGATGGCTCGATCGCCAGTTCACCCTTCGGTACGTGCGTGAATGTCCTTCCCTTTGTCACAGGTATGGAGTTCGACAACTGCACGACCGCTTGGGACGGTTGCAGCCCGGGCGTGACCGACGAGCTAATGATCATCATGTACTACGACAGTCGTGTCGTCGGCGACCTCCAGATATCTTTCGAGGGTAATGGCCTGCACTATAGCGAGGCTGATCTGGAACGCTTCTCCCAGCAATTTCTGGAATTCGTCCGGGCCCTGGTGGTGGATCCGCGGGTTCTGGTGGGCCGGGTGGATGTGCTGGGGTCGGTGGAGCGTGACCGGTTGGTCGTGGTGAATGACACGTCGGTGCCGGTGGCGGGGGCTTCGGTGGTGGAGCTGTTCGCGCGTCAGGCGGGGTTGTCGGCGGATGTGGTGGCTGTGGTGTGCGAC
>NZ_JBSFHW010000079.1:0-28615 GCF_053597275.1 Streptomyces sp. NPDC001492
CAACCGGCCCCCGTCCACGGCGACTTCGGCGAGCCCGTCGCCGTCATCGGGGTCGGCTGCCGACTGCCCGGGGCCAGGAGCCGGGCGCGGCGTCCCAGGAGGGCGAGGTCGCGGGGGCCGATGCGCCAGCGCGGGCCGGTCAGGAGGCGGACCAGGGAGGCGTTGGCGCCGGGGTCCTGGAGGACCTCGCAGACGGCGACCAGGTCGGCGATCTCCGGCAGGTGCAGCAGCCCGGACAGGCCGACCACCTCGACGGGGACGTCCCGGGCGACGAGCGCGCCCTGGATCTCGGCGAAGTCGGTTGACGTACGGCACAGGACGGCGATCTCCGCGGGCGCCTTCCCGGTGTTGACGAGGTGGGCGATGGAGTCGGCGATCCAGTCGATCTCCTCGGCGTGGGTGGGCAGCAGTGCGCAGCGCACGATGCCGTCGCGTTCTGCGCCGGGGGCCGGGCGGAGGGCCTCCACGCCCGCGTGCATGGCGCGCAGGGGCCCCGCGAGGCCGTTGGCGAGGTCGAGGAGACGGCCGCCGCTGCGGCGGTTCTCGCTGAGTGCCTGGCGGGTGGCCCGGCGGCCGTCGGGGTGTGCGAAGTGCTCCGGGAAGTCGTCCAGGTTGGCGACGGAGGCGCCGCGCCAGCCGTAGATCGCCTGACAGGGGTCGCCGACGGCGGTCACGGGGTGGCCGGTGCCGTCGCCGAACAGGCCCGCCAGGAGGATGCGTTGGGCGACCGAGGTGTCCTGGTACTCGTCGAGGAGGACCACACGGAACTCGTCGCGCAGGATGCGGCCCACCTCGGGGATGCGGGCGAGCTGTGCGGACAGGGCGATCTGGTCGCCGAAGTCGAGGAGGTCGCGCTCGCGTTTGGCGGCGCGGTAGCGCACCACCAGGTCGGCGAGTTCACGGCGGGCGGCGGCCGCTTCGGGGACCTTGCGCAGGTCGGCGTTGGTGAGCTTGATGCCTTCCAGGGTGCGCAGCAGGCCGGTGTCGTACGCGCGCAGCTCCTCGGGGCGTACGAGGTGCTCGGCGAGTTCGGCGTCGAGGGCGAGCAGGTCGCTGACGAGGTCCGCGAAGGAGCGGGTGAGCGACGGGTAGGGGCCCGGGGCCTCGCGCAGCACGCGCGCGGCGAGCTGGTACCGGGTGGCGTCGGCGAGCAGCCGGGCGGTCGGTTCCAGGCCGATGCGCAGGCCGTGGTCGGTCAGGAGACGGCCCGCGAAGGCGTGGTACGTCGAGATCACCGGTTCGCCCGGCGGATTGTCCGGGTCGATGACGTCCGGGTCGGTGACGCCCGCCTTGACGAGCGCCTTGCGGACGCGCTCGGCGAGTTCGCCGGCCGCCTTGTTGGTGAAGGTGAGGCCGAGGACCTGCTCGGGGGCGACCTGCCCGGTGCCGACCAGCCACACCACGCGTGCCGCCATCACCGTCGTCTTGCCCGATCCGGCTCCGGCAACGATCACCTGCGGGGCGGGCGGCGCGATGATGCAGGCCGTCTGCTCCGGGGTGAACGGAATCCCGAGGAGCTCCTTGAGCTGATCGGGATCGGTGATACGGGGTGGCACGTCAGAGAGGCTAGCGGCGGCCACTGACAGTGGAGGCCGGATCGGCCTCCGGGTGAGGAGAAGCGCAGGTCAGCACGTGTGGTGCGGTCGATCACAGAAGGCCAGGGAAGATCAGCCGCGTCACTCGACGACGTGTCGCCCTTCGGGCCTCGCACTGCAGGAGGCCTGGAAGGCGCAGTGCGAGCAGTGCTGGCCGGCGCTGGGTGTGAACCGTTCGTCGAGGACCTTTCCGGCGGCGTTGGCCAGCAGCTCGCCGACCCACTCCCCCGCCGCGCCCTCGACGGGGTCCTGGGCCTGCACCTTGGGCAGCGTCTCGCCGCCGTCGCGCCGGGCGGCGCCCTGGCGCAGCTGGACGAGTTCGGCGCCTCCGGATTCGGGACGCATGCCGTCGAAGGCCTCGTCGACGGCGCCTTCGCGGACGGCGAGCTGGTAGACGGCGAGCTGGGGGTGGCGTGCCACCTCGCGGGCGGTGGGCGCCTGTTTGCCGGTCTTGAAGTCGACGACGTAGGCGCGGCCCTCGCCGTCGGCCTCGACGCGGTCCATGGAGCCACGGATGCGGACCTCGTAGTCACCCGCTGCGAGGGTGACGTCGAAACCGTGCTCGCTGGCCACCGGGGTGCGGCCGGTGCGGTCCATGACGTGCCACTTCAGGAAGCGTTCGAGCGCCACGCGCGCGTTCTCCTTCTCCTGGGCCGACTTCCAGGGCGCGTCGAAGGCGAGCGCGTTCCACACGGAGTCCAGGCGCTCCATGAGGACGGCGAGGTCGGCGGGGGTGTGTCCGGAGGCGACCTCGTCGGCGAGGACGTGCACCACGTTGCCGAAGCCCTGGGCGGCCGTCGCCGGGGCGTCGGCCTTCACCTCGCGGCCGAGGAACCACTGCAGGGCGCAGGTGTTGGCGAGCTGGTCGAGGGCGCTGCCCGAAAGCACGACGGGCTGGTCGCGGTTGCGCAGCGGCACCTTGCTCTCTGTCGGCTCGTACATGCCCCACCAGCGGTAGGGGTGGGCGGACGGGACGAGGGGGCGGCCGTCCTCGTCGGCGAGCGCGGCGAGCCGGGCCAGGCGGTGCGCGGCGGCCTCCCTGAGGGTGTCCGAGACACGCGGATCGACCGTGGTGGCGCGCAGTTCGGCGACGAGCGCGGCGACGGACAGCGGACGGCGCGGGCGGCCGGTGACGTCCCTGGGTTCGACGCCGAGTTCGGTGAGGAAGCGGGAGGGCTGGTCCCCGTCGTCCGCGGCGGCCTTCACGGCGGTGACGACGAGGCGTTCACGCGCGCGCGTGGCGGCCACGTAGAACAGGCGGCGTTCCTCGGCGAGCAGCGCGCCCGGGGTGAGCGGTTCGGCGAGTCCGTCGCGGCCGATGCGGTCGGCCTCCAGGAGGGAGCCACGGCGGCGCAGGTCCGGCCACAGTCCCTCCTGCACGCCCGCGACGACGACCAGGCGCCACTCCAGGCCCTTGGAGCGGTGCGCGGTCATCAGGCGTACGGCGTCGGGACGGACGGCACGCCGTGTGAGGGTGTCGGCGGCGATGTCCTCGGCCGCGATCTCCTCCAGGAAGTTCAGGGCGCCACGGCCGCCGGTGCGCTCCTCGGCGCGCGCGGCGGTCGCGAACAGGGCGCACACGGCGTCCAGGTCACGGTCGGCGTTGCGGCCGGCGGCGCCGCCGCGCCGCGCGGACCGCTCCAGCCGGGCCGGCCACGGTGTGCCGTCCCACAGGTCCCACAGGGCCTCTTCGGCCGTGCCGCCGCTCGCGAGACGCTCCCGGGCGGTGCGCAGCAGCGCGCCGAGCCGCTGGGCGCCACGCGCGTACGCCGGGTCGTGCGCGACGAGGCGCTCCGGCTCGGCCAGCGCCCGCGCGAGCAGCTCGTCCGAGGGCGGCGGCAGCGGGTTGCCCGCGGCCCGCTCCTCGTCGCGCAGGGCACGCCCGAGGCGGCGCAGGTCGGCGGCATCCATGCCGGCGAGGGGGGAGGCCAGCAGAGTGAGGGCGGTTTCGGTGTCGAGCCAGCACGCGGTGGACTCCGACTCTTCGCGGACGCCTTCTTGGGAGGCGGCTCCTTCGGGGCCCTCCTCGGGCACGGCGCCTCCGGAGGCGGGCGCGGCACCCGTCTCGTCCGGCACATCGGTTCGCGCCGCCTCCGCCTCTGCCACCGCCCGCAGTGCCGTCAGCAGCGGCGCCACGGCCGGTTCGTGCCGCAGCGGCAGGTCGTCACCGTCGATGTCCAGGGGCACGCCCGCCGCGGTGAGCGTGCGGCGCACCGTCGGAATCGTGCGCGATCCGGCCCGCACCAGTACGGCCATCTCACTCCAGGGGACGCCGTCCTCCAGGTGTGCCCGGCGCAGGATGTCGGCGATGTTGTCGAGCTCCGTGCCGGGCGTGGGGTACGTGTACACCTCCACGTGGCCGCCGTCCCGCACCGGGGCGAGGTCGCGATGCGCACGTACCTTCTCCGCCGGGAGCCGGGTGAGCGGCATGCGCTGGGTGAGCAGCCGGGTCGCGGCGAGCAGGGCGGCACCCGAGCGGCGCGAGGTGCGCAGGACCTCGACGGGCGCGGGGCGGCCGTCCGCGCGCGGGAAGGCGGCCGGGAAGTCGAGGATGCCGCCCACGTCCGCACCGCGGAACGCGTAGATCGACTGGTCGGGGTCGCCGAAGGCGACGAGGGTGCGGCCGCCGCCCGCGAGGGCGTGCAGCAGCCGTACCTGGGCGGCGTCCGTGTCCTGGTACTCGTCCACGAAGACGGCGTCGTAGCGCGCGGCGAGCCGCTCGGCGGCCTCGGGGCGGCGGGCGAGGAGGACCGCCCGGTGGACCAGTTCCGCGTAGTCGAGTACGCCCTGCAGGTCGAGGACGTCGAGGTACTCGGCGAGGAAGGTGGCCGCGGCCCGCCAGTCGGGGCGGCCGATGCGGCGGGCGAAGGCGTCCAGGGCGGCGGGTCCAAGACCCAGTTCGCGGCTTCGGGCGAGGACCGCGCGGACCTCGTCGGCGAAGCCCCGGGTGGTCAGGCAGGCCCGCAGTTCGTCGGGCCAGCGCACATGTGCGAGGCCCAGCCGCTCCAGGTCGGCCTGGCCCGCGAGCAGTTCACGGACCGTCACGTCCTGCTCGGGGCCGGACAGCAGGCGCAGCGGCTCCACGAACAGGTCGTTGTCCTGGTGGGCGCGGACCAGGGCGTAGCTGAACGAGTGGAAGGTGGTCGCCTGGGGCGCGCGTGCCGCCCCTATGCGCAGCGCCATGCGGTCGCGCAGTTCGACGGCCGCCTTGCGGCTGAACGTCAGCACCAGGATGCGCTCGGGGTCCCCGCCACGGGCGATCCGCGCCGCCACGGACTCGACGAGCGTGGTGGTCTTGCCGGTGCCCGGACCTGCGAGGACGAGCAGCGGGCCGCCCTCGTGGTCAACCACGGAGCGCTGTGGCGCGTCCAGACGAGGGGGATCCTGTCGGCTCGGCGGGGTACGCACCAGTCGGTAGGCGCCACGGCCCCCCTGTCGCACCTGGGGGTGCGACAGGCGCCTGGTGGAGGAAGAGGAGCTCACGTGGTTCGCCGGTCCCGGTGGTTGTACTGGTCGTCGGACCACCGCGCGTGCAGGGCGGTGATCGGGGGGTGAGGGGGGCACGTGCAGCCGACGCTACGCCGACGCGGGTTGCGGAAGCAGGGCTTCCTCTTCTTCCCTCGCGGCACTCGCACCCCGCGGGCCCCTCGCCCCACGAACGTACGCCATGCGACAAACGTGCCCCGGCTCCCCCGTACGGATCACGGGTCACACACCGGTGCGCCCCATGGCGGAAGCTTTCAGGTGTGACCGTCCGCGCGTTCGCCGCCGTCCCATCGCGCCCGCCTCATGTCGAGGCGCGGCAAGTGGCCCTCGGCGGCCCTGCTCGCCTCCTTCAGGGGGGTGCCCTCGGCACGGTAGTGATCGAGAGCACGCAGTTCGTGCCCCGGGAGGAGGGCGCCGTCCGCGCGCACGACGCGCCACCACGGAACGGCTCCCCCGTAGAGAGCCATCACACGGCCGACCTGACGGGGCCCGCCCTGCTCCAGCCATTCGGCGACGTCCCCGTACGTCATGACACGCCCGGGCGGAATCAGTTCGGCGACCTCGAGTACGCGCTCGGCGTACTCCGGCAGCGCGTCCGTGTGCTCCGGGCCGGCGTCCCGCGGCAGGCTCTCCTCGCTCATCCGGCCCATCCTGCCGCAAGCCACCGACAGCGTGACGCGCTCGCAACGATGCGTATCCCTCGCCCCCGGGCGGCGCTTCCGGCAGACTGTGCGCCCCCGCTCCTGCACCCTGATGCCCCCGTGTGTCGGTGGGGCATGCCACCATCGTGCGGGCGGTGACTGGTGATACGAGATCAAGAAGAGACGATGAAGCAGCAGGGTGCGCACCCAGAGGGCGCCGAGAGCGCCTCTGACGCTTCGTCGCGCCCCGGCACCGGCTCCGCTTCCCGCACCGACGGCAAGGACGCCGCTTCGAAGGACGTCGACACGGGCGGCGACGCCTTCCTGGACGAGGCGCACATCGACGAGGTCGAGGGCGACGAACCGCTGCTCCCCGCGCGCGTGCACCGCCCGTCGGATCTGATGCGCCTCCTGGTGGGCGTGCTCGGGATCATCCTGCTGCTGGCGATCGCCGCGTTCGCCCACGGCACCACCTCGGGGCTCGAACAGGACATCAACAAGGGCACCGGGCAGGCGCCCGATCTGCTCATCAAGATCGCCGGTCTGGCCTCCAGCATCGCGATCCTGCTGGTGCCGGTCGCGTTCGCGATCGAACGGCTGATCAAGCGCGACGGGCTGCGCATCGCCGACGGCGTCCTCGCGGCTGTCCTCGCGCACGGAGTGACTCTCGCCACAGACCTGTGGGTCGCCAAGGGCGCCCCCGGCTCCATCCAGGAGGCGCTCACCCAGCCCTCCCCCGGCGACATCCACGCCCTGACCGACCCCGTGCACGGCTATCTCGCGCCGGTCATCGCGTACATGACGGCCGTCGGGATGTCGCGGCGGCCGCGCTGGCGCGCGGTGCTGTGGATCGTGCTGCTCCTCGACGCGTTCTCGATGCTCGTCACCGGCTACACGACACCGTTCTCGATCATCCTGACGGTGCTGATCGGCTGGACCGTCGCCTACGGGACGCTCTACGCGGTCGGCTCGCCCAACGTCCGCCCCACCGGTCGGACGCTGATGGCGGGCCTGCGGCACGTCGGATTCCGCCCGGTGACCGCGTCGCGCGAGGAACTGCCGGAGACACCGGAGACCGGCGACCGCGGACGGCGCTACTTCGTCACACTCGAGGACGGCCCGCCCCTGGACGTCACGGTCGTCGACCGGGAGCAGCAGGCGCAGGGCTTCTTCTACCGCGTGTGGCGCAATCTGACGCTGCGCGGCTTCGCCACCCGCAGCAGCCTCCAGTCGCTGCGCCAGGCACTGGAGCAGGAGGCCCTGCTCGCCTACGCGGCGATCGCGGCCGGCGCGAACGCGCCGAAGCTGATCGCGACCTCCGAGCTCGGGCCCGACGCCGTGATGCTCGTCTACGAGCACACCGGCGGGCGCACCCTCGACTCGCTCGCCGACGACGAGATCACCGACGAGCTGCTGCGCGACACCTGGCACCAGGTACGCGCACTGCAGTCCCGGCGCATCGCGCACCGCAGGCTGGTGGGCGACGCGATCCTGGTGGATCGTTCCGGCACGGTCATCCTCACCGACCTGCGCGTCGGCGAGATCGCGGCCGGCGATCTGCTGCTGCGCATGGACATCTCGCAGCTCCTGGTGACGCTGGGGCTGCGGGTGGGCGCGGAGCGCGCGGTGGCGTCCGCAGTGGGCGTGCTCGGCCCTGACGCCGTGGCCGACTGTCTGCCGATGCTGCAGCCCATCGCGCTCAGCCGGACCTCCCGCGCGACCCTGCGCAAACTGGCCCGGGAACGGGCCCAGCGCGAGCGTGAGGCGGTCCTGGAGGCGTCCCGCCAGGCCAAGCAGGCCCGCCTGGAGGAGGGCTCGGAGCACACCGGGTCCGTGCTCGAAAAGCCCGGCAAGAAGGCGGTGCGGGCCGAGCAGCGGGCCGAGAAGCGGGCCATCGACGAAGCCATCGACGAGGCGCGCGAGGAGGACCTGCTCACACAGATCCGGCACCAGGTGTTGCTGATCAGACCGCAGGCGCCGGTCGAGCCGGCCCGGCTCGAGCGGGTACGGCCGCGCACGCTGATCAGTTTCATCGCCGGTGCCATCGGCGCGTACTTCCTGCTGACGCAGCTCACCCACATCGAGTTCGGTCCTCTGGTCGCCAACGCCCAGTGGGGCTGGGTCGCCGCGGCCGTGCTCTTCTCGGCGCTGAGCTACGTCGCTGCGGCCATGGCCCTGCTGGGGTTCGTACCGGAGCGGGTGCCGTTCCTGCGGGCCGTGGCGGCGCAGGTAGCCGGGTCGTTCGTCAAGATCGTCGCGCCCGCCGCGGTCGGCGGTGTCGCCCTCAACACGCGCTTCCTGCAGCGCGCGGGGGTGCGCCCGGGCCTCGCGGTGGCGAGCGTCGGCGCCTCGCAGCTGTTCGGGCTCGGCTGCCACATCCTGATGCTGCTGTCGTTCGGCTATCTGACCGGCACCGAGAAGACGCCGTCCCTGTCGCCGTCCCGGACCGTCATCGCAGGTCTGCTCACGGTGGCCGTGCTCGTCCTCGTCGTCACCTCGGTGCCGTTCCTGCGGAAATTCGTCGCCACGCGCGTGCGGTCGCTTTTCGCCGGTGTCGTGCCGCGCATGCTGGACGTGCTGCAGCGGCCGCAGAAGCTGGTCACCGGCATCGGCGGCATGCTGCTGCTGACCGCCTGCTTCGTGATGTGCCTGGACGCCTCGATCCGCGCCTTCGGCCACGAAGGGGCCTCGCTCAGCATCGCCAGCGTCGCCGTCGTCTTCCTCGCCGGCAACGCACTCGGCTCCGCGGCCCCTACCCCGGGCGGCGTGGGCGCCGTGGAGGCGACCCTGACGGTCGGCCTGATCGCCGTGGGCCTCCCCAAGGAGGTGGCGGCCCCCGCCGTACTGCTGTTCCGGCTGCTGACGCTGTGGCTGCCGGTGCTGCCGGGCTGGCTGGCCTTCAACCAGCTGTCGCGCAAGGGTGCGCTGTAGTACGAGGACCGTAGCCGGTCTACCTCTTACGGCCCGTGTCCCGAGCGTCCACGCGCGCGTGACGACAGGATGGGAGCATGCCGAATCCTTCCCGCCCACGCGTGGCTGCTCTGACCGCCACCACCCTCGTGCTGCTGTCATCCGTGCTGGCGGGCTGCAGCGACAGCTCCAAGGAAGCCAAGGACGGGGACCTGTCGGCCCAGAAGCTGGACTGGAAGGACTGTCCGGCCCCGTCCGCGGCGGAAGGCGGCGGCGACGCCCCGTCACCTCTGCCGAACGGCGGCCAGTGGCAGTGCGCCACCATGAAGGCGCCCCTCGACTGGGCGAAACCCAAGGGCGACACGATCGGCATCGCGCTGATCCGGGCGAAGACCAGCGGCGACAGCAGCAAGCGCATCGGCTCGCTCGTCTTCAACTTCGGCGGACCCGGCGGCTCGGGCGTCACCACCCTGCCCGCCTTCGGCCAGGACTACGCGAAACTGCGCACCCGCTACGACCTGGTCAGCTTCGACCCGCGCGGCGTCGGCAGCAGCGCCCCGGTGAAATGCGAGAACGACCAGCAACTCGACGCGTACTTCCAGCAGGACGCGACCCCCGACGACGCCGCCGAGCGCACCGCCTACCTGGGCAACACCAAGGAGTTCAACGCGGCCTGCGAGAAGAACTCCAAGAAGGTGCTGCCGCATGTGCGCACCACCGACGCGGCCCGTGACATGGACCTCATGCGGCAGGTCCTCGGCGACGACAAGCTGTACTACTTCGGCATCTCGTACGGCACCGAACTCGGCGGCGTCTACGCCCACTTGTTCCCGAAGAACGTGGGCCGCGCGGTCCTCGACGCGGTCGTGGACCCGACACAGAACGCCGAGCAGAGCTCGCTGGGACAGGCCGAGGGCTTCCAGCTCGCGCTCGACAACTTCGCCGCGGACTGCACGTCGAAGGCCACTCCGTGCCCGATCGGCGACACCCCGCAGGACGTGAAGGACCGTATCGCCAAGCTGCTCGAGGACCTCGACGCGAAGCCGATCTCCGGCATCCTCCCCCGCCGGCTGACCCAGACCGCCGCGACCAACGGCATCGCGCAGGCCCTGTACTCCAAGGACTACTGGCAGTACCTCACCGAGGGCCTGCAACAGGCGTACAGCGGCGACGGCAAAATCCTCATGGCGCTGTCCGACTCGCTGAACGGGCGCAGCGAGAACGGCGAGTACAGCAACATCAGCGCCGCCAACATCGCCATCAACTGCGCCGACGAAAAGCCCCGTTACAGCACGGGCTACGTGGAGCAGAAACTGCCCGAGTTCCGGGCCGCCTCGCCGCTGTTCGGCGACTTCCTGGCCTGGTCCTTGCTCAGCTGCACCGACTGGCCCGTCGCGGGTGCCGCCGACCATCCGGACGTGAGCGCGCCGGGGGCCGCGCCGATCCTCGTCGTGGGCAACACCGGCGACCCCGCCACGCCGTACGAGGGTGCGAAGAAGATGGTGGACGCGCTGGGCAAGGGCGTGGGCGTGGAGCTGACGTACAAGGGGCAGGGGCACGGTTCCTACGACAGCAAGAACAAGTGCGTGCAGGCGGCCGTCAACGGTTATCTGCTGGCCGGGAAGGTACCGGCGGCCGGAACCGTCTGTTCCTGAGACCCCACCCGAGCCAGGGATAAAGCAGCAGGTCAGAAGGTTATCCACAGGCTCCGGCGGGTCTGCCTTGATCCGCCTACGATGGCCTGACAGCCGTCTGCTGCTCGATGCGGAGGGCCCGTGAGGGGGGACACACATGGCGCGATTCGCACGGTGGGCGGCTCTGGGGGCCGCCGCAGCGCTCCTGGTGGGGGGTTGCGGCGGTGGTTCGTCGTCCGACGACGGCAAGGGCGGCGGGAGGACGAGCGCGGCCGCCTCGCCTTCGTCCGGCTCCTCCGGCACGACGGCCGCGCTGCCCTCCTCGCTGACCGCGCAAAGGCTCGACTGGGGCCGCTGCAAGGCCACCGACGACTCCCCGGCACCGGGTAACGACTGGCAGTGCGCGACGCTCCGGGTGCCGCTGGACTGGTCGAAGCCGCAGGGCGAGACGATGGGCCTCGCGCTGATCCGCGCCGAGGCCCGCGGAGGCAAGCGCATCGGCTCGCTGCTCTTCAACTTCGGCGGCCCCGGCGCCCCGGGCGTCTCCTACCTGCCGTCCTTCGGACCCACCTTCGCCAAACTCCGGGAACAGTACGACCTGGTGAGCTGGGACCCGCGCGGCGTCGGGTCGAGCGGGGGAATCCGGTGTCGCAGCGACAAGGAGATCCAGGCTGCGGAGTCGGTGGACACCACACCGGACACCCCGGCCGAGGAGAAGGCATACCTCCAGGACGCCACCGACTTCGGCAAGGGCTGCGCGAAGGCCGCCGGGCAGCTGATGTCGCACGCGTCGACGACCGACACCGCCCGCGACATGGACCTGATGCGCCAGGTGCTGGGCGACTCGAAGATGCACTACTTCGGAATCTCGTACGGCACCGAACTCGGCGGTGTCTACGCCCACTTGTTCCCGAAGAAGGTGGCGCGGCTCGTCCTCGACGCCGTGGTGGACCCGAGCGCCGACATGGTGGGTCACGCCGCGAACCAGGCCAGGGGCTTCCAGCGGGCGCTCGACGACTACCTCAAGTCGACGGGACAGGACCCGGCTCAGGGATCCCGGAGGATCGCGGCCCTGCTGAAGCGGATCGACACCCGCCCGCTGCCGACCTCGAGCGGCCGCAAGCTCACCCAGACGCTCGCGCTGACCGGACTGACCTACCCCCTCTACTCCCGGCAGAGCTGGCCCAGCCTCACCAGCGCGCTGAACGCCGCCGAGAGCGGAGACGGTTCGGAACTGCTGTCGCTGGCCGACGGCTACAACGGCCGCGACGCTTCGGGGCACTACGAGACGACGACCCACTCGCAACGGGTCATATCGTGCCTGGACAGCAAGCTGCGCCCGACACCCGCCGAGACGAAGAGGCGGCTGGCGCAGTTCGAGAAGATCTCGCCCGTTTTCGGCGACTTCATGGGCTGGGACACCGCCGGCTGGTGCCACGACTGGCCGGTGGCCGGTCAGTGGGACACCCCGCCGGCCAGTGCGCCCGGGGCGCCCCCGGTCCTCGTGGTCGGCAACACGGGCGACCCGGCCACGCCCTACGAGGGCGCCCGGAAGATGGCCGACGAACTGGGCAAGGGCGTCGGTGTGGAGCTCACCTGGAAGGGCGAGGGCCATGGCGCGTACGGGAACGGGAGCGACTGTGTCGACTCGACGGTGAACGCGTATCTGCTGAACGGGACGCCGCCGAAGGACGGAAAGGTCTGCGCCTCGTAACCCGGGCAGCGGGACTCGCAGCCCCGGCAGCGAAAAGGGGCCCGGCACCCGCGGTGCCGAGCCCCTCCTGGGAAGGCGTACGCCTAGTAGACGGGCTTGTGCGGCTCGATCTGGTTGACCCAGCCGATCACTCCGCCGCCGACGTGGACGGCGTCGGCGAAGCCCGCGGACTTCAGGACCGCGAGGACTTCCGCACTGCGGACACCCGTCTTGCAGTGCAGGACGATCTTCTTGTCCTGCGGGAGGGCCTCCAGGGCGGTGCCCATGAGGAACTCGTTCTTCGGGATCAGCTTGGCGCCGGGGATCGAGACGATCTCGTACTCGTTGATCTCACGGACGTCGATGATCTCGATGTTCTCGCCGTCGTCGATCCACTCCTTGAGCTGCTTCGGAGTGATCGTCGAGCCGGCGGCCGCCTCCTGGGCCTCCTCGGAGACGACGCCGCAGAAGGCCTCGTAGTCGATGAGCTCGGTGACGGTGGGGTTCTCGCCGCAGACCGCGCAGTTCGGGTCCTTGCGGACCTTGACTTGGCGGTACTGCATCTCCAGGGCGTCATAGATCATCAGGCGGCCGACGAGGGGCTCACCGGTGCCGGTGAGGACCTTGATGGCCTCCGTGACCTGGATGGAGCCGATGGACGCGCACAGCACGCCCAGCACGCCGCCCTCGGCGCAGGAGGGGACCATGCCCGGCGGCGGGGGCTCCGGGTAGAGGCAGCGGTAGCAGGGGCCGTGCTCGGACCAGAAGACGGAGGCCTGGCCGTCGAAGCGGTAGATCGAACCCCATACGTACGGCTTGTTGAGCAGCACGCACGCGTCGTTGACCAGGTAGCGGGTCGCGAAGTTGTCCGTGCCGTCGACGATCAGGTCGTACTGGCTGAAGATGTCCATCACGTTGTCGGCCTCGAGCCGCTCCTCGTGAAGGATCACGTTCACGTACGGGTTGATGCCGAGGACGGAGTCACGGGCGGACTCGGCCTTGGAGCGGCCGATGTCGGCCTGGCTGTGGATGATCTGACGCTGCAGGTTCGACTCGTCGACCTCGTCGAACTCCACGATGCCGAGCGTGCCCACGCCCGCCGCGGCCAGGTACATCAGCGCCGGCGAGCCCAGGCCGCCGGCGCCCACACAGAGCACCTTGGCGTTCTTCAGCCGCTTCTGCCCGTCCATCCCGACGTCGGGGATGATCAGGTGGCGGGAGTACCTGCGGACCTCGTCTACGGTGAGCTCAGAGGCTGGCTCGACCAGGGGTGGCAGCGACACGGGGACTCCGTTGGTCGGTCAATCACTACAGTTGTTCTCTCCGTAACACTGCCATGGCCTTCTTCATTCCGAGACACCCGTTCCGATCCGCGAGACGATTTCGTCCCAGTAGCCGGGCAGGGTCTCCCAGGGGTCGGCGCGGCCGCCCCGGTCGGTGCGGTCGGTGAAGTAGATGGTCGAGGCGCCCTGCCAGCGGGCGATGCGCAGTGCTTCCTCCAGGTGGGGGCGGGGCACCCCGTGGACGAAGTGGCAGAAGCGCTCGGGCGGATGGTCCGCGGTCCACTCCGCCACCTGCGACCAGCGGTAGTCGCTCCAGGACCCGGAGAAGGTGACCAGTTGGTCGGCGCACTCGACGTAGCCGGGGTGCGGGTGGGTGCCATGGCCGAGGACGATGTGGGCATCGTCACGGATCCCACGGAGCGTGGTGACGGTGCGGCGGACCTCGGGGAGCGAGACGCTTTCGGTCGGGCAGCGGTCCAGCAGGAAGCCGTCGACCTGGTACCAGTCGAGGTAGCGGTGCGCGTCGGAGATCACCTCGCCGAAAGAGCGGGCCCCTTGGGCGGTGTCGAGGTGGCCGAGGACCCGCACGCCCGCGTTGCGCAGGCGGCCGGCGGCCTCCAGGCAGTGCGGGTCGGGGCGGGAGCCGGGGCCGTCGGCCACGTTGAGGACGACCCAGTGCAAGGGCGTTCCGGGGCGGGTGAGTTCGCCCCACTCGGTGGGTGCGAGGAGGGGGTGTGCGTAGCCGGGGATGCCGAACCCGGTGCGGACGTCGGTGCTCGCGGTGCCCGCTCTGGTGCTGGTCAGATACGGCATGCCGCCTCCATCCAGATGTCGGCGAGGGACTCTTCGAGGTTGATGCGGGGCCGCCAGCCGAGCCGGTCGCGTGCGGTGCGCACATCGGCCTGCTGCCAGCTGCCGCAGCCGTCCGGGTACGGGTACGCGACCGGGGCCGCGTGGTCGGATTCGCCGCGGGGGTGGCCGATGGTGGCACGCAGCGGGCCGGGCGGGCCGTCGAGTTCGTGGAGCGCACCGCCGTATCCGGCCACGCGGGCGAGCACGGCGGCGGCGTCGCGCAGCCGGACGGCGCGGCCCGAGCCGATGTTGATGACGCCCTGCGCGGCGGAGAGCGAGGCGGCGTGCACGGCGCGGGCCACGTCGCGTACGTCGATGAAGTCGCGCTGGACGCCGAGGCCGCCCAGCTTGAGTTCGCCGTCGCCGGACTGCATGGCGCGGCGCATGGCCTCGGCGAGCCGGCCGAGCGGCGAGCCGGCGGGGGTGCCGGGGCCGGCCGGTGAGAAGACCCGGAGGACGACCGCGTCCAGACCCGAGCCCAGGACCAGTTCGGTGGCGGCGAGCTTGCTCACCCCGTACGGGCCGCCGGGGCGCGGGACGGCGTCCTCCGCCGTCGACGAACCCGGCTGGCTCGGGCCGTACTCGGCGCCGCAGCCGATCTGCACCAGGCGGGCACCGCAGCCGCTGCGGCGCAGGGCCTCGCAGACGGTGGCGACGGCGACGGTGTTGTGGCGGGTGAGGTCGCGGGCGCCGCCCCGGGTGGCACCCGCGCAGTTGATGACGACGCCGGGGTGGACCGCGTCGAGGAAGCGGGTGAGGGCTCCGGGGCTGCCGGAGGCGAGGTCGAAGCGGACGTCGGCGTCGTCGCCGCGGCCGAGCGCGGTGAGCTGGACGGCCGGGTCGGCGAGCAGACGGTCGGCGACGAAGCGGCCCAGGTAGCCGTTGGCTCCGATCAGCAGGACTCTCATCGGGCGGCTCCCGGTGCCGAGGCGTCGGGTCGGGAGGTGATCATCTCGGGTTCTCCTTCGGAGGGGGTGGTGCGCTTGCCGAGGGCGGCGGGGCCGGGCGCCTGCGGCAGGGCGTGGGCCGACGCGCGTCGGCGTGCGTGCGGCTCGTGGGGGTGCGCCGCGGGCGGCTGCCGCGTCAGCACGGCCGGTCCGCGGGTGCGTGGGCCGAGGCCCGGGTGAGGGTGCGGGTCGCGTGGATCAACAGGGTCAGTGCGGCTGCCCCGCAGGCGAGGGCCGGGACGCTGCCGGGGCCCCAGTGGTCGACGAGGGTCTCCACGGGGGTGGCGAGGAAGCCGCAGCCGGGGCCGCGGCCCGCGAAGACGGTGGCCGTGGCGGCGGCCTCGGCCGTGGCCGTGGCGGTGAGGACGAGCGCGGGGGCGTGGGTGAAACCGTGCGTGGTGAGGAGGCGGGCGAGGAGCAGCAGGGCGCCCAGGGTGACGGTCTGGGCGTAGGCCGCGGGCTCGCCCAGGGCCGTGCCGCACAGGGCGAGCAGGGCCGTCAGCGCGCACAGGAACAGGAAGAACGTGCCGATGAGGAGCGGTCGTACGGAGGCGGCGTACTCCTCCAGGGCGCGGCTGGCGGTCAGTCTGCGGCGGGCGCGAACGGCGAAGAGGTGGGCGCTCCAGGCCGCGGGGGCGCAGGCCAGCATGAGGGCCAGGACGGGAGCCGTGGCCACGGGCCAAGGGCCGTCGGCGGTGCCGGTGGGCGGGCCGTCGAAGCCTCCGGCGAGGGCCGCGCGCAGGAGGCCGTCGCCTAGGAGGGCGTACGCGAGGAGCCAGTACGTGCCCACGCGGCTGCCCGGCGCGTGCGGGAGGGGTCCCGGGGGCCTGCGGTCCGTGGCGCCGAGGGGGCCGCGGGTGAGCGCCGCGCGCAGGGCGAGAGCGACGGCGAGGACTCCGGCGGCGGCCGCGATCGCGCGGGTCTGTCCGTGGGTGAGGTGCAGGGCGGCGACGGTCGCCGCGCACAGTGCCCCGGGCAGGAGGGTGAGCAGGGCCCAGCCGACACGTGCCCTGGGCACGTCGAGGGCTGCCGGGCGGGCAGGGGCGCCGTCGTCGCGGGGTACGCGCGCGTACATCTCCTCCGCCAGGGAGAAGACGTCCCGGTGCCGGAAGTGTGCGGCGGTCCGGTCGGTGACGCCGTGGGCCTCCAGACCCGCAGCGATCTCCAAGGGGTCCACCGCCCGCTCGCACAGCTCGCGGTGACGGTGCATCAGCGCCTTCACCGGGTCGGCGGCGGCGCGCCGGGGAGCGGCGGGTTGGCGGGGGGCGGCCGACGGGTCGGCACCTGCCTGCGCGGGCGCCGGGGCTTGGGTGTAGGCACGCGCGTGTGCCGGGGCTTCACCGCCGCCGCGCCTGGCTGCCGGGCCTTCGGCTTCGGCACGCGCGCGGGCCAGGGCCTCATCGCCGTCGCATGCACCACGTGCCGTCTCTCCGCCGGTGGTGTCCGAGGCGGCGGTCTCCCCCGCGAGCCATCCCTGCGACCGTTCGTCCCAGGCTCCGGGGCTGTCCGGGGTGCCGGGGCGGTCCAGTGCTCCCAAGTCGCTCATCGTGCCCCCTCGGTGGCCGGCATCGGGGGTGTGGTGCGCGGCGTCGCGCGTACCGGTGTGCCCGTCGCCCAGCCCGGGCCGCCGCGGGCCACCACACGCGCGTCCGGGTGGGTCCAGCGGCCGGGGAGGTGCGCCTCGGCGGGGACGGCGAACGGCAGGGGCTCTCCCGTGTCGCCGAGGACGATGCGGCGCACCGGGGTGCGCGAGACGATCTCCAGGTAAATGCCGTGAAATGCCGTGGTGTTCTGCTCGACGGTGAACAGTTCGAGCGCACGCGCGCGTGCGGCGGCGCCCAGGCGCTCCCGGCGCTCGGGGTCCCGCAGCAGCGCCAGACATGCCTCGGCGAGCGCCCGCGGGTTGCGCGGCGGTACGACGAGCCCCGTGCCCCCGATGACCTCCACGACCGCGCCGACGTCCGTGGAGACGGTGGCGCGGCCGCAGAACATCGCCTCGACGAGGCTGATCGGGAAGCCCTCGACGACACTGGACAGTACGGTCACGGCGCCGGCGGCGTACGCGTCGGCGAGGCTCGGCAGCTCCGGACCGCCGATCTCCTCGAAGGACACGGGGTTGTCGCCGACGGCGTGCAGCCCCGCCGCCTCGTCGGGGAAGAGCTGCGCGGCAAGAGCCCGGCAGTGGCCGAGATAGGCCTCACCTTCGGGGCCGTCCGGGGCACCGACGATCCGCAGCAGGGTCTTCGGCGCCTCCTTGCGGATCTCCGCGAAGGCGTGCAGCAGCGACACCAGGTCCTTGGCGGGTTCGACGCGGCCGACCCAGACGAGCGTGTCGGGGTCCGCGGACTCCGGGGACTCGCCCACCTCGGCGAAGCGGGAGGCGTCCATGCCCGGGTAGACCGTGCGGAGCTTCGCGCGGTCGGCGCCGCACCGTTCCTGCCAGCGGCGGGCGTGCGCGTTGCCGGGCGTGACGACCGCGGCCCGGTCGTAGATCTCGGCGGCGAGCCTGCCGTGGAAGGCGGCGAGCAGGGACCGCACGGCGGGCGGCGCGTCCGTGGCGGCCAGGTAGTGCGTGCGCAGCCGCACGCCGTACTCGGTCAGCAGGAGGGGTACGCCGTGGAAGTGGCGGGCGAGCAGCCCGGGCAGGGCCGCGGGCCCGCCGGACGTCGCGTGGCACAGGTCGACCGAGCCGAGGCCGTCGTCCTCGTACCAGTCGAGCGAGAGAGGGCGCAGGGCGCGTTCCAGGTGCGCGGCGACGGCGAGCAGATCCGGTACGCGCGCCTCACGCGCCGATCCCAGGGCGCCCGGCGCGCGACAGGCGCGCTCCAGGGCTCGTACGGCGGCCTCGGAGCGGAGCGCTCCCAGCAGGCCGCGCTCGTCCCGGGCCAGTTCGGCGAGCCCGTACAGCGCGCTGCCGAAACGGTCCGCCTCAGCGGCCGGGGCCTTTCCCGAAGCGCCGGAAGGATCCCCGGCGCTGCCCGCGCACAACGCGGCCGCCAGCTCCCCGTAGCACTCGGCGAACCGCCGCCGTGCCCGGCGCCCGTGGCTCGTCCCGCTGTCCTCGGCCGTCCACAGCGGCGCCGTCCGCACCCGGGCGACCTGCGGCGGGAGCGCGACCCAGCCCTCGCTCTCCTGGCGTTCGCTGCGGCTGAGCGCGTAGACGTCGAACTGGTGCTGCCCGAGCCCGCGCACGAGCCGGTCGCACCAGAGCCTGGCGTCACCGCTCACATACGGATAGCCACCCTCCGTAAGCAGTCCGATGCGCACGAGCGCACCCCCGATCTCCCGTCCGGGGAGCCGCCGTTGACCCGGCGGCTCGCAGCGGGAAGAACGTATGCGGACAAGGCGGTGGCGCGACGGACGGTTGTCCATCGCGCCACCAAAAGGGGTGAACGGTCGTAACTTTCCCGTGCGCATCGCGTTCGATCGCGCTACGAGATCAAGCAGTCACGTTACGTCAGACCGCGGCGAGTTCCCGCCGGGCAGCCCTGCGCCGGGCCGCGAGCTGGGGGTCGAGTGCCGGTACGGCGGCGAGCAGCTGCTTGGTGTACGGGTCCTGGGGGTCCTCGTACACCTCGTCGGCGGGCCCGGACTCGACGACCCGGCCGCGGCGCATCACCGCGACCCGGTCGCTGACCTGTCGTACGACAGCGAGGTCGTGGGCGACGAAGACGAGCGCGAGCCCGAGTTCGCGCTGCAACTCGCCGAGCAGGGCGACCACCTGGGCCTGGGTGGTCACGTCGAGGGCGGAGACGGGCTCGTCGCAGACGATGACGCGCGGGTCGGCGGCGAGCGCCCGCGCGATGCCCACGCGCTGGCGCTGGCCGCCGCTGAACTCGTGCGGGTAGCGGTCGTAGTGCGCCCCGTCGAGCCCCACGCGCTCCAGCAGTTCCGTCACGCGCGCCCGGATGCCCCGCTCGTTCCGCTCTCCACGCGCGCGCAGCGGATCGGCGATGGACTCGCCCACGCTGCGACGCGGGTTGAGGGAGGAGACGGGGTCCTGGAAGACCATCTGGACGGCCGGATTCACGCCCACGCGCGCGTGCCCGTCGTAACGGACCTCTCCCGCGGTCGGCTCCAGCAGCCCGACCAGCATCCACCCGAGCGTGGTCTTGCCGCTGCCGCTCTCGCCGACGACGCCGAGGGTCTCGCCACGGCGGAGGGTCAGCGACACGTCGTCCACGGCGGCCAACGCCCGCTTGCCGCGCCCGAATTCACGCCGCAGCCCGACCGCCTCCAGCACGACGTCCCCGGACGCACCCGCAGAGACACCCCGGGCGTTCTCCGTCACGGTCGCCGGGGAGGCACCCCGGACGCCCTCCGCCGAATGGCCCGAGGAGCCGCCCCGGGCCCCCCACGCCGAAGCCCCCGGGGAAACCGCCCCGGCATCACCCGGCGCGACACCCGGGGACACAGCCCCGCCGTCCCCGGACGAGACCGCCTCGGCATCCTCCGCCGAAGCCTCCGGCAGGACGACATCGCCGTCCCCTGTCGCGGGCTTCGGGACGGCTCCGGGGAGGGTTCGCCGGGCGTCCACCCGCGGGACCGCTGCCAGGAGGGCCCGGGTGTAGGGCTCCGTCGGCGAATCCAGTACGTCCGTGACCGGCCCGTGTTCGACCACGCGGCCGTGCCGCATGACGAGGACCTCGTCGACGCTCTCGGCGGCGACACCCACGTCGTGGGTGACGAGGAGCAGCCCCATGCCCGTCTCCTCGCGCAGGGCGTGCAGCAGGTCGAGGATCTGGGCCTGGACGGTGACGTCGAGCGCGGTGGTCGGCTCGTCGGCGATCAGCAGCTCGGGCCGGCAGGCCAGCGCCATGGCGATGAGCGCGCGCTGGCGCATGCCGCCGCTGAACTCGTGCGGACGGGAACGGGCCCGGCGCTGTGCGTCCGGAATTCCCACCCGGTCGAGTACCTCCACGGCACGCGCGCGTGCCGCCCGTCGCGACACGCGCGTGTGCACGCGGTACACCTCGGCGATCTGGTCGCCGATCGCGTAGTACGGGTCGAGGGACGACAGGGGGTCCTGGAAGACCATCGCGGCCTTTGCGCCGCGCAGCCGCCGCAGTTCGTCGTCCGACGCCTGCTGTACGTCGGTGCCGGCGACCTCGATCGAGCCGTCGACCCGCGCGCCGGTGCCGCGGTGCAGCCCCAGCAGCGCCGAGGCGACGGTGGACTTCCCGGAGCCGGACTCGCCGACCAGGGCCAGGGCGGCGCCCTGCTCCAGGCGGAAGGAGAGGCCCTCGACGGCCCGCAGGTCGCCGAACTCGACGGAGAGATCCGTGACTTGGACGAGACTCACGTCAGTACCACCCGTCGGTCGGCCACCGCGAACAGCACGTCCGCGACGGCGTTGGCGAGGACCACGAAGAAGCCGATCACCAGGACCATGCCGACGACGACCGGAAGGTCGACCACATTGACGGCGTGGACGAGCTCCTGGCCGATGCCGGGGAGGCCGAAGAGCGACTCGATGAGAACGGCACCGCCGACCGCGCTGCCGAAGTCGTTGGCGTTCAGGGCGATGATCGGCGCCAGTGCGCCCCGCAGCGCGTGCCGGCCGACGAGCGACCGCTCGCTGACGCCGTAGGCCCGGAAGGTGCGGATGTGGTCCTCGGCCAGCGTCTCCAGCATCGATGCCCGCGTCAGCCGGGCGAAGTAGGCGGCCTCGTTGAGGGCGAGGGTGAACCACGGCAGCAGGAGGCTCCAGGCCCACTGCTCAGGGTCGTCGGTGAAGGGGACGTACTCCGGGAAGGGCAGCAGCTCCAGTTGCCCGCAGATCACGATCATCAGCAGCAGGCCGATGACGAAGACCGGCGTGGAGATGCCCGCGAGGGTGAGGCCGGTCAGCGCGCGTTCGCTGAACCGGCCGCGCCGCCAGGCGGAGAGCACCCCGGTGCCGACGCCCATCACGAGCCAGAGCACCATCGCCCCGAACACCAGGGAGAGGCTGACCGGCAGTTTGGTCAGGATGATCTGGGTGACCTGCTGATCGCTCCGGTACGACTGGCCGAGACAGGGCGCCGGGCAGTGCTCGACGGAGGTGCCCGTCGAGTAGTCCTGGCCGGCGAGGATGCCCTCCAGGAAGTGCCAGTAACGCAGGTACAGCGGGTCGTCCAGCTTGAGCTGCTGGGCGACCTGGTGCACCTGTTCCGGCGAGCAGCGCGGGCCGCAGGTGATCTGCGCGACGTTGCCGGGAGTGGCGTAGAAGACGACGTAGATGATCACCGAGATGACGAGCAGGGTGATCACGGCGCCCACGACGCGGCGCAGCGCGAAACCGGCGAAGCCGTTCATGACCGCACTTCCCTCGACTGGGCTTCCTTCGACTGGGCTTCCTTCGACTGCGCTTCCTTCGACTGCGCTTCCTTCTCGCCTGCGGCTTTCGCCTCGCGTCTGCTGCCCGTTCCGACGCGCAGGCGGGAGGCCGCGCGCGGGTCGAGGGCGGTGCGCACACCGTCGCCGAGGACGGTGAGCGCGAGGACGGTCACGAACAGCGCGCCCGCGGGCAGCAGCAGGTACTGCGGGGCCGCCTGGTACCAGACGTTCGCCGAGGTGAGCATCTGCCCCCAGGACGCGGTGGGCGGCTTCACGCCGACGCCGAGGAAGGACAGGGCGGCCTCGATGGCGATGTTGGCCGGCACCATGAGCGCGGCGTAGGTGATGACGGGCGCGGCCAGGCCGGGCAGCAGCTCCCGGCGGGCGATCCGCCAGGTGCTCCAGCCGCTGAGCCGGGCGGCGGCCACGTAGTCGAGCTCCTTGAGGGTGAGCGTCTGGGCGCGGGCGATCTTGGCGATGGTGCCCCAGGCGACGAAGCCGATGATGAGCGCGACCAGGACCGGCCTCGGGAAGCTGCTGGGCACGATGGCCAGCAACGCCAATGCCATGATCATCAACGGCATGGCGACGATGATGTCGGTGGCCCGGCTCAACAGTTGATCAACCCATCGGTTGCCGAGCGCTGCCGTGACACCGACGACGACACCGAGAAGGACCTGCACCGCGGTCGCCCCCAGTGCGACCCCCAACGAAACCCGCGCCCCATACACCAGCCGCGCGAACAGATCCCGCCCGGTCTGCGGTTCGACACCCAGCCAGTGGTCCCCGCTGATCCCGCCGAAGGAGCCGGTCGGCACGCCGCCGCGCGCGGAGTCGATGAGCGAGGGGTGGTACGTGGTCGGGTCCTGCCCCTCGAGGGCGGTGAGCAGCGGCGCGGCGAGCGCGACCAGGACCAGCAGCGCGACGACGGCCGCCGCGACGAGGGCGGCGCGCTGCGTACGCAGCCGCCGCCAGAACTGACGAGCGCCCGAAACCCCCGGGACGACGGTGTCCGTCCCGGGGGTCTGGGCGGTGAGAAGTGCCTCGCTCACGGTGTCACTTCACCGCGACCTGCGAGGGGTCCAGGACGCCGTCCCAGTCACTGATCACGATGTTGCGGACGTCCTTGCCGTACAGCCGCTTGTAGACCGGGTGGAACAGCGGCACGGTCAGCGCCTGCTCACCGATCTTCTTGTCCAGTGCACCCCACCTCTTGGCGGCAGCGTCAAGATCGGTCAACTTGTTGATCGCGTCAATCTCGGCATTGACCGACGTGTCATTGAGCAGGCCCGTGTTGAAGTTCGCTCCGTCCTTGACGATCTGCCGGCCGTCGAAGATCGGCGCCAGGAACGGGCCGCCGGAGGGCCAGTCGGCACCCCAGTGGGCGAGGAAGAAACCGGGTTCGGTCTTCACGTTGTGGATCTTGTCGGAGTAGTCGTTGTCCTCAAGGCCCTGCAGCTTGACCGTGATGCCGGCCTGCTTGAGCGCGTCCTGGACGGCGGTCGCGATCTCCGGGCTGGTCTCGAAGTCCTTGGCGTTGGAGTGCGTCAGCGTGACGGTGAGCCCGTTCTTGTAACCGGCCTGCGCCAGCAGCTCCTTGGCCTTCGCCGGGTTGCCCGTCCTGCCGGCCGGGAAGAGGTCGTACGGCGTGTAGCCGAAGGACTTCTGGTTGGGCAGGTAGGTGGTGGCGGCCTCGGCGAGCGCGGAGCCGCCCGCCGCATTGATCACGGACGACCGGTCGATGGCGTACGAGATCGCCTGGCGCACCTTGACGTTGTTGAACGGCTTGACGGTCGGGTTGAACGCTATGTAGTTCGTGTAGCCGAAGTGTCCGGTGCCGACGCGCGAGGCGAGTTCCTTGTCGCCCGTCACCTTGGCGAGTTCGGCCGGGCCGAGGTTGGTGTCCGTCGTGACGGCCGCCGCGTCCGCGCCCTGGGACGCCGACAGCCGCTGGTTGATCACGGAGGAGTCCAGACCCGACTTCACGTCGATCTTGTCCGGGTAGGCCTTGCGCTCGGCGTCCGTCGCGGTCGACCAGTACGTGTTGCGCTCCAGGACGAGGTGCTCACCGTTGTTCTCGTTCTCGACGACCTTGTACGGGCCGGACGAGACCGGGTGCGCGGCGTACTTCGTGCCGGTGTCCTTGGCCTTCGGGACGGGCGCGAACTGCGTCTGCGTGGCCAGGTACGGGAACTCGCCCTCGGGCTTGTTCAGATGGAAGACGATGGTTCGGGCATCCGGCGTCTCGATCGCCGACAGGCCCTTCTTGTCCTTGTACGGCCCCTGGTAGTCGGCCGCACCGACCAGCCAGTCCCTCAAGTAGGGGGCGCCGCCGGACAGTTCGGGCGCGAAGGAGCGCTCGATGCCGTACTTGATGTCGGCGGACGTGATCGCGGTGCCGTCCTCGTACTTGAGGCCCTTCTTCAGGGTGTACGTCCACACGGTCGCGTCCTTGTTGGGGCGTCCGGTGTCGGTGGCGAGGTCCGGGACGACCTTGGTGCCGGCGGCGCCGTTCTCGCGGTTGCGCGTGGTGAGGGTGCGGAAGACGAGGGAGGGCACCTTGCCACCGCCGGAGGTGTACAGGCGGGCGGGGTCGAAGTTCTCCTGCGGGCTGGAGTTCAGCACCGTCAGCGTGCCGCCCTTGTGGGGCGTGGAGTCGCCACCGGAGCCCTTGGCATCGTTGTCCTTCGGTCCGCAGGCGGCTGCTCCCGCTGCCAGAACCAGGCCTACGGATGCAGCGGCCAGGCGGCGCGCTCTGACGGACGGTTGACGCATCGGAATGACGACCTCTCAGAGTGGTTCGGGCCCGGTGAATCCGGGAGAAGCCCGAATGGTGAGACAGATGGACGAGGAGTGAGACGAAAGTGAACAGACCTCTGCCCGGGCGTCAGGTCGTCGAAAGCCGTGACCGAGTCACGGAGGGAAAAACGGATCGCGACGCGAACGCCTGAGGGCGAGCGTCAGCGACAGTGGATGTCGGCCACGCAGAGCGGGGTCACGCCGATGAGCGCCAGCTCGATGGCGGCGCGGTCGGAGGCGTGGGGGGTCGACATGCCCAGAAATATGGATGAACTTTCTGCGCATGTCAACGTGACATATGAGGCGCCTGTCAACTCCGGGGATAGGGCCAGGGGTTGGGCAGACAGTGGATCCCCTCATGGTCGAGGAACTTGGTCTGCTGCTGCATGACCGGCGCGAGCTGGCCGTTCTTGCTGCAGGTGACGTGGCTGTAGCCGAGCCGGTGACCCACCTCGTGATTGATCAACATCTGCCGGTAGGCATGAATTTGATCACCGTATGTCTTCGATCCCTGCGCCCATCTGTATGCATTGATCATCACGCGTTCGGTGGCGGCCGAGTCGCACGAGACGTTGTCCTCGGTCGTGTCGAGCCCCGACTTCGCGCACCATTTCGCGGTCGTCCCGGGGCTGGCGAGCGTGATCACGAAGTCGGGCTTGCCGGTGTAGATGCGCTCGAAGGTGCGGGCGCCGTGGTGGGCCCAGCTCCGGTCGTCGTTGAGCGTCTTCTGCACGGCCTGGGCGAACAGTGCGCCGTCGAGCCCGAGCCCCTGCTCCACGTCCACGCGGTAGGTGTACTTCTGTCCCGTGCCCGGCGCCTTGTCGAACCCCGGAACCGCGTCGAACTTCCCCGACCCCTTGAGCGTGGCGCTGAGCGGGTACTTCTCCCCCATCGCCTGCGCGTACGTCAGCGTCGCCACGCTGGACGACGAGGACGGCGACGGGCCCGAGTCCCGGGCGTCCCGCGCCTGGTCGGTGGCCGACCGCGTTCCCACGCCGGTGTCCTCGCGTCCGTTCGTGACCTGCCCGGCGACGACGACGGCCAGCACGGTGGTGACGGCGGCGGCCGCGATACCCGTGAACGTCCGCCCCTTGCTGCCCCTGGCCTGCGCGGGCACGCCGGTGGGCGGCGCGTCGTCGTCGGTGTCCGAGGGCACGCCGACACCGGTGCCGGGAACCCGGCCGGTGGCGGAGGCATACGGGTCCGAGGCAGGCGCCGAGCCACCGGTGCGGGGCGCGAAGACGTCGTCGTCCTCGTCGAAGGCGTCGAGATAGTCCTGCCGCGGCCCACGGGGCGGCATCCGCCGCTGCCGCGGTATGGCGGCACCGGGACCGGCACCGCTGCCCGGCCCCCTCAACTCACCCCATCCACCGCCGGGTTCACGCTGCTCGGGGTGACCGCTGCGCACCTGTGGGGTGCCGTGCGCGGGCGTACCGTCCGGAAACCGCGGCACCCCATGCGCGGGTGTGCCGTCCGGCAGCCGCGGCACCCCGCGCGCAGGCGTGCCGTCCGCCGTCCTCGGCGTCCCGTGCGTCGGAGCCTGCTGCTGCCCGCCCGACGGCCCGGGCACCCGGCGGCCCCCCGCACCGCCCTGTCCCGCACCTGTGTCACCGGCGTCACCCTTCGCGGCGGCAGCGCCTCCGCGGCGGCTGTGGCGTCCCACGTCGGCCCTCAGCTCCCCGCGCTCTCGGCGGCGGTCTCGCCGTCGTCGACGACCGGACCACCTCCGTCGGAGGAAACCGCGGCTGTGACACAGGCCGGTTCGCCGGACGGGACCGCGTCGGCCAACTGTCCCGTCTCGCCGAGAAGTTCGCAGAAGGCACGGGCCACCGTGTCGGGGTACTCCATCATCGCCACATGCCCCGCGTCCGGCAGGGTGAGCAGCCGGGAGTCACGGAATGCGCGAGCCGCCCGCTGGGCCATGCGGAAGCCGACGAGCTGGTCCCGGCCGCCGTAGACGAGCAGGGTCGGGGCGAGCACGCGCTCGGCCTGGCGCCACAGGCCGTGCTGGCCGCCCAGCGTGTAGGCGTTCACCACCCCGCGCGCGGAGCGCGTCAAGGCATCCCAGAAATAGGGCAGTCGAAGGCGCCGCTCCATCTCCTCGACCGCATTGCGGAAACCTTCCGGCGTCACCCGGCCGGGGTCGCCGTAACAGAGCGCCATGACCCCGCGGACCCGCTCCTCCGCAGACCACTCCTTGGTGAACCGGGTGAAGAGTGCGGTGACACCGGGCAGCGCCAGCAGCGCCGTGGGGACCGCGGTCCGCTGGACGCGGATCTCCGGCAGCGCCGGCGACACCAGCGTGAGCGTCCGCACGAGGTCGGGCCGCAGCGCCGCGACACGGGTGCTGACGGCACCGCCGAGCGAGTTGCCGAAGAGATGCACGGGCCCGCGCCCGGCCGCGTCGAGAAAACGGATGACCGCGCGCGCGTGCCCGGTCACCGAGTAGTCACCGTCGTCCGGCGGCGGCGAGTCGCCGAAGCCCGGCAGGTCGATCGCCTCGCCGTCGACGACGCCCTCCAGCTCCTGCATCAGCGCCGACCAGTTCTGCGAGGAGCCGCCGAGCCCGTGGACGTACAGCGCGGGCGGCAGTCCCTCACGGGCCGGTGGTCTCGACCGCACCGACAGCGTGATCCCCGGCAGCCCGACCGACCTGAGCCGCTCGCCGTCCGCGACCCTGACGGGCGCCACCTTCGGGAGCGCAGTGGTCGCCGGCACGGAGGGCAGCTCGGTCGAAGACATGCGGCAATGTTACGAGACGATCACGCAGTGACTCATGTGTTCGCCGTCACAGATCGCATGCACGACACATAGCGTCCGGATCGGGTGTCTCCTAGGCTCGTACAGAGGGCACCCGCTGTGGTCCCTGCTTCTTCCAGGGACATTCGTAGGAAGGGAGCCCAGCCATGGCCGTAGACCCCACCGATCCCGAGACGTTCGAGGACGAGGACACGCAGGAAGCCCAGGAGATCGACGTCGAAGCCCCCGAGAACGACGCCGCGGAACAGTCCGCCCACCTCGTGCCCGACCGCGACGACCCTCTCGAGGACGTGGACCCGGCCCGCGCGAACGAGGCCGATCTCGTCGAGCAGCGCCGCGTGGTCTCCATCGACGAGGACGACTACCGCTGACAAGCGCTTGCGGGGCGCCGGAGGGTGTCGCTGAGCTGGAATGGGGCAACTCGCTGCCCCATTCCGGCTGCTTTGAAACCCTCTGTACGGCTATCGCCACCGTCCGGTCCGTGAAATTCTGCGCTCGCACCGCGCACGACAGGGTTACCGAAAAGTACGATGGCCGCGCGGCGCACACCGCATGTGGACGATTTTGGGAGGCGGCGTGACAGCCATCGAGCAGACAGAGGCGGCACGCCCGCGGGGCACGCGCCTGCCGCGCCGTGCCCGACGGAACCAGTTGCTGGGCGCCGCACAGGAAGTCTTTGTGGCGCAGGGGTACCACGCGGCCGCGATGGACGACATCGCGGAGCGCGCCGGCGTCAGCAAGCCGGTGCTCTACCAGCACTTCCCGGGCAAGTTGGACCTCTATCTCGCACTGCTGGACCAGCACTGCGAGTCGCTGATCGGGGCGGTACGCGGGGCGCTCGCCTCGACGACCGACAACAAGCAGCGCGTGCGGGCGACGATGGACGCCTACTTCGCGTACGTCGAGGACGACGGCGGCGCCTTCCGCCTGGTCTTCGAGTCGGACCTGACGAACGAGCCCGCGGTGCGCGAGCGCGTCGACAAGGTCACGAACGAGTGCGCGGAGGCGATCCGTGACGTGATCGCCGAGGACACCGGCCTCTCGCCCGCGGAGGCGATGCTGCTGGCCTCCGGTCTCGGCGGGCTCGCCCAGGTGGTGGCCCGGTCCTGGCTGCACAGCGACCGCAGCGTGCCGCGCGACGAGGCGGTGCAGCTGCTGACGTCACTCGCCTGGCGCGGCATCGCGGGCTTCCCGCTGCACGGCACCGAACAGCACCACTGACCCGCACACGCGCGTACAGGCCGTTTGTTCCCGTCCGTTGTTCGCTCCTGGCGTGCAGGCGCGGAGGGTGTACGTCCCCTCACCGGGCTAATGTGTGCTGGGTACGGCGCGTAAAGGTCGCGCTTCACTGACCGTCGGAGGGACATAGCCGTGGAGGTCAAGATCGGCGTGCAGCACGCGCCCCGCGAGATCGTTCTGGAGAGCGGTCAGAGTGCCGAGGAGGTCGAGCGGGTCGTGGCCGAGGCACTGGCCGGGAAGTCGCAGCTGCTGACCCTCGTGGACGAGCACGGCCGCAAGGTCCTCGTCCCGGCCGAGCGCCTGGCCTACGTCGAGCTCGGCGAGCCGGCCCCGCGCAAGGTGGGTTTCGGAGCGCTGTAGGCACACACCAGCACATCACCGGAGGGGCCCGGCGACCGATGGTTGAAGCCGAGGTCGGCGTCGGTGTTGACCTCCAGACCCAGCTTGCCGACGTAGAA
>NZ_JBSFHW010000080.1:0-27797 GCF_053597275.1 Streptomyces sp. NPDC001492
GCGGCGCTCGCCGCCGAGCTGGGCTACGGCTCGGAGAGCGCGTTCAGCACGGCGTTCAAGCGCGTTATCGGGGAGTCGCCGCAGCGCTACCGGGCGCGCGTGCGCCAAGAGGCCGTTCCGATCCCAGGCCGGTGACGGAGATCAGCCCCGAGCGGAGCCAGCGCGCCTCGGGTACCTATCCGGGCTCAGGAGAACTCGCGGGATGTCGCCACAGTGGGCGCGAGGCCGTCCCCGCCTGCTCATTCCTGACGACGAGGAATTCGTCGTCCAGGCAGCCACCACCCGCCCGACCAAGCTGGGCCAGCCACCGGGACGTCCTGGCGACAGAGCGCCGTGAACGCGCCCGGGGCCGCAGCGAGAAGGGCATCCGCTGGGACTGGCGAGCGCGAATCGCGGCCCGATCACTCACTGACGTTCAAGGTCGCACAGTCCGCGACGCCCAGCTCGGACAGCGCTGCCCGAAGCCGCTGCAGGGCCGCAGCGGGGTCTGAACCCTCCGCGATTTCGGGGGCGAGATGGCAGCGACCCATGCTGCTGCCCGCGCCGGTGACCTCACCGTCGAGCTCGTACGCCACCTCCACGCCTCCTCGACCTCGCCACGATCGATCGGCAGCCCCGCGAACACGATTTCAACGAACACCCCGGGCCTGCCTCCTAACTCGGCGAACCTTTCCGGTCACAGCACCAGCCGTACTCCTTCGCCAAACGCTCGTGCACCACGGCGCCCTTGATGAGGATCTCTGCCCGCAGCATCGCGTCGATCAACGGGGCAACCTCGTCGACCACCTTCTTCCGGGGCCGACCGTTCGACATCCGTCTCGGCGGCACCGATGCCGCCGCGCTCGACAGATACTTGCGGACCCTCTTGCGGTCCAGCCCAGTCTCCCTGGCCACCTCCGTCAGACTGACCGCTCCCGACTCGACCAGAGCACGGAACCGCCGCAGTTCCAGCCAGCGCGCTGATCCAAAACCACCGCGCCACCGCCCTCCGCCACCCTTCACCGACGAGCAGCAGAGTGCCGGGCACCACGCATCACCGCACCATCAAGCGTCCCTTTGCACTCGTACGCGACCGGGGACGAATCAGGCTCCCGTCGAAGAGGTGGCGGAACGTCTGCTGGTGCTCCCGGGTCATCCACAGATCGAGGGTGCCGGGATCACAGTGGGTGCCCAGACCGCGGGAGTCGGTGCCCGGCGGGCGGCGGCGGATCCGGTCGGGGTAGAGCGCGTCACGGTCGGGGTCGAACCAGCGCACGCCCTCCGACTCGTGCCGCCAGAAGGAGTTGAGAAAGGACTGGACGCGGGCCATTCGGTCGCTCTAGCGGGCCTCCGTCTGGGCCCTCGACCAGTAGATGGGATAGATCTCGGGTGTGGAGCCGACGCTGCCGAAGAAGTCGTCGCCGACCTGGAAGGTCCGCGGGAATGGTCTGCCAGTACGGCGGAGAGTGCCGGTCGTGCTGTTCGTTCGCGATCGTCACCATCTGCGACTGCTTCGGTCAGAACTGAGCTGGGTGACCGGGCGGGTCAGTCCTCGTCGTCGATCGTGTGACGGAGGTCGTCCAGTTCTGTTCCGCCGGCCATCAGGTCGAGGATCTCGTGGCGGGATTTCTCGCCACGGGAGAACTGGGCCGCGACCTCTCCCTGGATGAGTACCGTGAACCGGTCGCCGATCCTGATCGCGTGTGTGGCGTTGTGGGTGATGAAGACGGTGCCGATGCCGGACCGCCGCGCCGCGTCGACTTGCCGCAGGACGACGGCCGCTTCCTTGACTCCCAGCGCGGACGTCGGTTCGTCGAGGATGAGTACGCGGGCGCCGAAGTACATGGCTCGCGCGATGGCGAGGGCCTGCCGTTCCCCGCCGGACAGGGTGCCGACGAGTTGCCTGGGGTCGGTGACGCGGCGGATGCCCATGGCCGCGATGTTCTCCAGCGCGATGCGGTCGGCCGTGGCCGTGTCGGTGCGCCGGAACGGTCCCCGGCCCTTCGTCGGTTCCAGGCCGAGGAAGAAGTTCTGCGAGACGCTCATGAGCGGGATCGCGCCCACGTCCTGGTGCACCGTGGCGATGCCCGCCGCCTGGGCGTCGCGAGGGGAACGGAAGGACTGCGACTCCCCGGCGACTTCCACCGCGCCGCTGCTGGGCGGGTGGACCCCGGACATGATCTTGATGAGGGTGGACTTCCCGGCGCCGTTGTCACCGAGCAGGCAGTGCACCTCTCCCGGGTGGACATCGAGCGAGGCGTTGCGGAGAGCGACGACGCCGCCGAAGGTTTTGGACACGTCGCGCAGCCGGAGGACGGGTGTGACGGCCGGCGTTTCGATGGCGGGGGCTTCCTGGGATGTGCTCATCGGGTCGGTTCCTTTCGCGGTCGGTCGGGGCCTCGGGTCAGGGCCAGCTTGCGGATGGCGTTGTTGCCGATGACGGCCAGGACGAGAAGGATGCCGACGATGGCGGTGGTCCAGTCGGTGCTCCAGCCGGTGTAGAACAGGCCGATGTTGACGATGCCGTAGGTGATGGTGCCGAGGGTGGCGCCGATGACCGAGCCGTAGCCGCCGGTCAGGAGGATGCCGCCGATGACCGCGACGATGGGCGCCTGGAAGACGAATCCCTGTCCCGAGGCCGCGTTCCCGCTGTTGAACTCCGCTGTCTGGATCACCCCGCACAGGGCGCTGGCGGCGGCTGTGGCGACGAAGAGGATCAGCTTGACCCGGGACGTCGGGACCCCGGCGCGACGCGCGGAGTCGGTGTTCCCGCCGGTGGCGTAGATCCAGGCGCCGAAGGGTGTCCTGCGCAGCACCCAGGCGGCGGCGAGGCAGATCACGAGCCACCAGAGGATGGCGATGTTGAAGTCGCCGAGCTTGGCTGCGAACACCTTCTTCCACGGGCCCGACAAGGCCAGCGAGATGGTGCTGGTACCTGTGAGGCCGCGTGACGCCCCCAGCGCGACACCGAAGCAGACGTAGTTGGCCGCCAGGGTCACGATGAATGAGGGAAGGCGGGTCCGGTTGACCAGGAAGCCGTTGCCCAGGCCCACGAGGACACCGAAGGCCAGCGCGATCAGGATGCTCACGATCAGTGGCAGGTGGTAGTAACCGGATCCTGCGGCGGTGATGATCATGGATCCGCCGAGGACGGAGCCGACGGACAGGTCGAACTCGCCGGCGATCATCAGAAGGCCGACGGGAACCGCGACGATGCCCAGTTCCGCGGCCGTGTTGAGCCACCCGGCGGTGGCGGAGAAGGAGAGGAACCCGGCGTCATTGGCGACGACGGCGAAGAAGGCGAACAGCGCGACCGCGGCGACGAGGGCCCCGAATTCGGGCCGCCTTGTCAGCCGGGAGACGGATGCGGCGCCGACGGCGGGTGCGGGCCGGTCCGTCGGCCCGCGCGAAATGGTGGTCTGGCTCATGCTGGTTGACGTCCTCCGGGAGACGTGCCTGCGGCGGCCGGTCGCCGTGGGGCGGCGACCGGATCACCTCCGGCGTCAGTTGGCGCCGCGGCTGCCTGGGTAGGTGGATCCGACTTTGAGGACCGTGTCCACGTTGTCCTTGGTGATCAGGTAAGGGCCGGTGGAGATCTCGGAGGTGGGGGCGACCTTGTACTTCAGATACTGCTCGGCGATGAGCAGCCCGTAGTAGCCCTGGAGGAAGGGCTGCTGGTCGATGACGAACAGCAGGTCACCCGACTTGACCGCGTTGAGGTCGTTCGTCGACAGGTCGGTCGTCCCGATGGTCAGCTTGCGGCCGGACTGCTTGGCTGCTGTGACGGCGTCCATGGCGATAGCCGAACCGAGGGTGAACACGCCGTCGACATCCCGGTGGGAGCGCAGCGCTCCGGCGATGTCCTGCTGGACCTTCTGGTCGTTGTTGGCGTCCTCCGAGGGGATGGTGAGGTTCACGACGCTCCCGCCGACCGCCTTCAGCCCCTTCTCGTACCCCTTGCACCGCTGTTCCAGCACCGGGTTGCCGGGCACCTGGTTGACGCACAGGCCCTTCTTGACACCGGCTTTGGCCTGGGCGGTGCCCGCCACCATGCCCATGGCTACCGGGTCCTCGCCGACGTACCCGACGGCGCCCAGAGCACGCCACGAGGTGCGTCCCGAGTTGGTCACGACGACCGGGATGCCTGCCGCGGTCGCCTTCTTGATCAGCGGGTTCAGCGCGTCGGGGAAGTAGTCACCGACGACGATCGCGTCCGGCTTCCGCCCGATGGCGGACTCCATGAGGCGGGTGTATACCGCGATGATGTCGTTGGCGTCCTTGGAGGCGCTGTACTCGTACTTGACGCCCAGTTCCTTGGCGGCAGCGTCGCTGCCCTGCTTCGTGGCGCCGAAGAACGGGTCCGACAGGGGGCCGGAGATGTCGATGACGAAATGCCGTCCGCTTCTCCCGGCGGACATGCTGCCGCCGGCGGCGGTCGGTTTGGCACTGCAGGCCGTCAGTACCGCGGCCGCCAAGGCCGCCGCGCAGGCTGCCTTGATCACTGGTCTCATGGCGTTTCCTTTCTTAGACGTCATCTCATTTGGTGAGTCTGCGGTAGCAGATGAGGGTGCAGGCGATGCTGGTGAAGGCCAGGAAGTGCTCGGCTTTGCGCTCGTAGCGTCGGTGCAGTCTGCGGCATCCGGCGAGCCAGGACATGGTGCGTTCTATGGTCCAGCGGTGGCGACCCAGGCGGGTCGAGGACTCGATGCCTTTGCGGGCGATGCGGTGACGGATGCCGCGCCCGCGTAACCATCGCCGCAGGTGCTCGTAGTCGTATCCCTTGTCGGCGTGGAGCTTTGCCGGTCTGCGCCGCCGGCGTCCGCGCCGGGAGCGGATCGGCAGTATCCCTTTCACCAGCGGGATCAGCGCCTGGCTGTCGTGCAGGTTCGCCCCGGAGATCCCGACGGACAGGGGCAGACCGGTCCGCTCGGTGATCAGGTGGATCTTTGAGCCGTACTTGCCTCGATCGACAGGATTCGGGCCTGTCAGTTCCCCCTTTTCAGGGCCCGCATGTTCACCGAGTCGATCGCGCAGCGGGACCAGTCCAGCTCGCCGCGGGAGCCGAGTTCGTCGAGGACCAGGCGGTGGAGTTTTGCCCACACGCGGGCCTTCGTCCACTCGGTGAATCGTCGGTGGGCCGTCGCTCCCGATGGCCCGAACGATGCGGACGGCAACTGCTGCCACGTGCAGCCCGAGGTCGCCACGAAGACGATGGCGGCCAGCACTTCGCGGTCGCCGTGCCGACGTCGGCCACCGCCCTGAGGCCGCGATGGCGCATCCGGCACCACCCGCTGGAACATCTCCCACAACTCGTCCGGCACCAGCCGCTCAACGATCCCTGCCACGACCGGCAGCTTACCCAGCCAAATGAGATGACGTCTTAGTGGCCGGCCGCGAGAGGACGGCACGCAGTGGCGGCGCTTCCCGGGCTCGGTGATCGAGGAGGTACCGCTTCACAGCGCGTCGCGCACCGCTGACAGGAGGCGGTGGATGCGACGGTGGGGGGTGGGATCCGGGTGGGCCCGGTTGCCGACGTAGGCGAAGGAGATGCCGCTCTCGGGGTCCGCGAACGCCAGGGCGCCGGCCGCCCCGTTGTGGCCGAAACAGCGGGTGCCCAGCATCGGCTCCCGTGGTGAGGCCAGCATGAACAGCGTTCCGAAACGGCTGGGCTGGTCCACCAGAACCAGGTCGGGCCCGTATCCCTGCTGTGCGGTGGCGACCGCCACCGCCTCGGGGGACAGCGACCGCAGTGGCCCGTCCACAGCGGTGGCCATCAGCCGTGCCAGCGACCGCGCGTCGCCGATCGCGTTGGCGCCCGGGATCTCCGGGCCCCACATGGGCGGCGTGTCGAAGACCGGAAAGGTGATCTCGGGATTGGTGAGGACCCGGTGGGTGATGGCCGCCGGGTCGGCCTGCCGCACCCGGCGGACTTCCCCGATCCCTGGTGCCGGGTCGGCGACGACATGCCGTTCGACCCGGTGGCCGAGGGCCGGGGGCAGCCCGATCCAGACCTCGGCTTCCAGCGGTTCGGCGAATCTGGTCCGCAGGTAGTCGCCCGGCGTATGCCCGGTCACCCGGCGGATGATCTCCCCGGCGAGATAGCCCATGGTCAGTGCGTGATAGCCGTGGGCGGACCCCGGTTTCCACAGCGGCGTCTGACCGGCGAGGTCGTCGACGCACCGCTGCCAGTCGGCCAGGCCCCCGGGTGTCATGGGGGTGGCGAACGCCGGCAGCCCGGCCTGGTGCGCGAGCAGTTCGCCCAGGGTGACCAGTTCCTTGCCCCCCGCCGCGAACTCGGGCCAGTACCGGGCGACGGGGTGCCCCAGGGCAATCAGACCGTCATCGAGCATCGCCGTCACCATCAGCCCGAGAAGGGCCTTGCTGACCGAGAAGACCACCTGCAGGGCGTCCCGCGGATACGGCGTCCGTCCGTCCTGCGACACTCCGCCCCACAGATCGGCCACCAGAGCACCGTGGCGGTAGACGGCGACCATCGCCCCTTTGTCGTCGCCCGTGCGCAGATTCGTCTCCAGGGCGTCACGCAGCTGCGCGAAGTCCTTGGCCACCCAACCGTGCACCTCTGGCCGAGGCGCAGTCACTGCGTTCGCCACCGGCCACCTCCCCTACGTCGGAGCTACGAGCTGCTTCGGAGTTGCTCCCGAGCACCTTCGGAGCCGTGAATGGCAGTGACCGTATGTCGTGCATATTTCGTTCCACTAGGGACGTAATTCATTCGTAATAGGGACTAACTGCTAGCTAATATTGACCTCACGAGGCAAAATTAAGGCCATGCCAGTGCTTCCCCGGCCGAGCGGCTCGTTGTCCACGCGAGCCATCGACCTCCTCATCGTCAACGGCCCGATGCACCGGGCGGCCCTCGCCGAGCAGGCCGGTTGGGCACGGTCGACCACCAGCCGCGTCATCGGAGAACTCGTGGCGGACGGATTCGTCGTCGAGACCGACATCGTGATGACCGGCAGCCGCGGACGCCCGCACCGGCTGCTGACGTTGAACCCCGACGCCGGATGCACCGTCGGGATCGACTTCGGCTACCGGCACATACGAGCAGTGGTCGCGGACGCCGCGCACCGCATCCGCGCCATCGCGGTCGGAGAGCTGGAGGTCGACTACCCGCCGGAAACGGGCGTGCGGGTGGCCGGTGAGCTGGTGGGCGAGGCACTGTCACAGGCCCGGCTGCCGGACGACGCGCTCCTCGGCGCGGGCGCCGCGGTGCCAGCACCGATCGACCGGCGCACCGGCGGGGTCTCGCACTCCAGCATGATCCCCACCTGGGCCGGACGCGACGTCGCCGCAGACCTCCGACACGTCCTGAACTTGCCGGTCACGGTGGACAACGACGCCAAGCTCGCCGCCGCGGCCGAGACGTACTGGGGGCCGGACAGGGCTACGGCGCGTACCTCTTCCTCAAGCTCCACTCCGGTGTCGGCGGATCCCTCGTCCTGGGCGGCACCATCGTCGACGGCGGCAACGGCAGCGCGGGCGAGTTCGGACACGTCGGCCTGGACCTGACAGGCCCCGTGTGCCGCTGCGGAGCACGCGGCTGTCTGGAGGTCTACGCGGGAATCCCCGCCATCCTCGAAGCGTTGCGCCCGGCCCACGGACTCCTTACCCTCGCCCAGGCCACCCGCCTGCTCGAGGCGGGCGACCCCGCTGTCCGACGTGTCTTCCGCGAGGCCGCCGGCAAAGTGGGCCAGACGGCGAGCCTGCTGTGCAACGCCTTCAACCCCGACGCCATCATCATCGGAGGCGCTCTCGCCCGGGCCTCCGAGCATCTCATCCCCGAGATCAAGAACTGCATCAGGACGCTGGCTCTGCCCACCAACCACAACGTCGCGGTGCTCGCCACCAACCTGGGCCCGGAAGCCTCGGCCATGGGCGCGGTGCGCCTCGCCTTCACGCAGCTGGCGAACAGGACGGCGCACCCGAGGTGACCGCCGCGCGTCCGCTGATCCGGCTTCCGGTTGGTGGTCGGGGCGCACGCGCTCAGCACGTGAGCCCTGCCACCATCAAGCCGTCGAGGTCGCTGTTGAAGCGCCGGGTACCCGGGCTGCCGGAGCCGAGGCAGCGACTCCGGGCGCGTGAGCGGCTGCGGCCGGTAGCGCAACTCAAGCGATCTTGTCTCGCGTTGTTCGGACAACCCCCGCCGCCATCGACTGGACTGACCTCGGGCACGCCACCCGGGCGCTGCGCGTGTTCCAGGACATCATCCGCACAGGCCTGCCAGAAGGCATGGAGGGCAGCCAGGGCGACAGCGAGGCGGTCGAGTAGTGTCCTTGCCTGGTCGAGCAGCCCCACGAGGCGGTGGGAGGGGATGGACCTGGGGATGCCCTTGATGCCGCCGACCGGGAGGTTCCGGCGGCATTGCGGAAGATCATGCGCTCGCGCTTGAGTGCGCGGAACAGGCCGCTCAGGGCTGTGGCCAGCCCTCGACGGGCAGAGCCGGTCAGGCCGTCCACGGCGTCTTCGATGTGGGTCGTGGTGATGTCCCTCGGCGAGGTCACGCCGGCCCACCTAAACAGCCCTGAAATACTGCCCGGACTTCCCCTGCCTGCTTCGGATCGATCCAGCACGCCCGAGCCTTCGCCGACGAGTCTTGCACCGCCTACAACCACGAGCACCGGCACTCCGGGACCCGGACTGCACACCCCTGCCTCGGTGCACTTCGGCACCGCGGGACAGATCCGCGAGCAGCGCGCCATCACCCTCGCCGCGGCCTACGCCGCCCACTCCGAGCGCTTCGCCCGCAGACCGATCCCGCCCGAGATCCCCCTCGTCGCCTGGATCAGCGAACCAACGACCGCCATCGCACAGGCAACTTGATATCAAGCTGTCTCAGCTGACATGACAGGTTCCGCTGTGATCCTCGTCTGGTCGCTCTGTCGTCGGCGGGTGACCGTAGAGGAAGGCTCGGAAGTCGCGTCGGAGGCGGATGGAGACTTCGTCGATTCCTTCATCGCCTGCGTAGAGGCGGGCGAGTTCGGGGTGGCGATGGTTGCCGAACAGTACGGGCACGTCGAGGGTGTGGGTGGCGCCGAGCCAGCCGTCCCATACGGTCGCGGGGCGGCTGTAGCGGGTGCGCCAGACGCGGCCTGGTGCGGCGCTGGCCCAGGCGTCGGCGGGTTCATCGAAAAGGGCGCTGGTCACGGCGGCGGACAGCGCCCAGTGCGGGTCGTCTGCTCTGGCCGGCGGGAGTGAGAGGGCTGCTTCCTTGTAGCGGCGGTGGCCGTCGCCGGGCAGCGTCGCCGCGGCGATGGCTTCGGCCTCGGTTGACGTCAGCCGACGCGGGGAGCGTTCGTCGAGCACGAAGAACGTGCCCTCGTCGGACGTCGTGTTGAGTCTGGTCGCAATGGCGGAGGGCGCGGGGAGGCCGTCTGCGAGTTCGCCCGCGGCGACAGGGCCGAAGCGGTGGGTCGGGGCGATCGCGGACGCGGCGGCGATCAGAGCACTGTCATCGAGCTCTGCCAGCTGTCGGACCGGTACGTCGAGCTGTGCGGCCAGGCGCTGCACGACGTCGGCTGCGGGGTCCGGTTGGGTGAGGTGGGGGATTCCGCTGTGCAGGGACAGTGCGGCGATTGGTGTGTCGGCGCCGGGCAGTACGGACTGTATCGCCGCGCTCATCGCGCCTGCCGAATCCCCGGCCAGGGTGACACGGCTGGGATCGCCGCCGAACGCGGAGATGTTGCGGCCGACCCAGTCGAGCGCGGCCCTCTGGTCGAGCAGGCCGAGGTTGGCGTGGTCGCCGGTCAGTTCGGGGTGCCAGGCGAAGCCGAGCGGGCCGAGCCGGTAGTTGACGGTGACGACGACGGTTTCGGTGTCTTTGGCGAGCGTCGCTCCACGCAATGCGGGCACGTCGCCCGATCCGTTGGTGAACCCGCCGCCGTGAATCCATACGAGCACCGGCAGATTCGCTCGCCGGTCCGGCTGTGGTGTCCATACGTTGAGTACGAGGTAGTCGGGGCCGGAGGGTCCGGACCGGCCGAGGATCATCCGGGCTCGAAGGCTTCCCGGCTGCGGTGCGGTCGCACCGAATCGGGTCGCCGGCCTGGCACCCTCCCACCTGGGCGGCAGGCTGGGCGGGAGGAACCGCGACCCGCCCGTAGGACCGGCCGCGTAGGGAACACCGAGGAACGCGGCCACACCGTCCTCGACGGTCCCTTCGAGTTCTCCTGATTCGACGCGCACACGCATCGTGGTGCCTTTCGTCATGCGAGCGGGACTCCTCGCAGGCTCAGCGTCTTCTGTGCGGCCTCGCGGGCTGCCGGGGCGACGTGGTCGGCGACGGCCCTGGCGGTGGCGGTGGCTTCGGCAAGCCCGATGTCGCCGAAGATGATCGACAGTTCGAGGTAGTTGATGCCGGACGCCTCGATCTGCGCCACGATCTCGTCGCGCACGGAGTCCGCGGTGCCGACGAACGCATTGCCCTTGGCCAGGAGCTTCTCAGCGGAGAAGACACCGTCCAGCCGGTGGTCGTCGTTCTCGTGCCACAGGTGCAGGATCCGCTGCTCGAACAGGGCGCTCGCGCGGTGGAAGACGTCCTGCGCCTCGGCCCGGCTGCCCGCGACCACGACCGGGCTGGAGATGCCCAGACGCGGCCGGCCGGTGATGGGATTGAGCCGGTCCTCGTCGGCGCGGTGCTTCTCCCAGGTCGTCCAGAAGGTGTCGCCCACCTCGGCGACCCGGCCGTTCTCCCAGCGCGTGACGAAGTTGATGCCGTTGGATGCCGCCCACTCCGCGGTGGCCGCGCTGCCGGAGGCGTACCACAGTTGCGGGTACGGGCTCTGGACCGGGAGCACGGACAGCGCCGCGTCGTAATCGCGCAGCAGGGTTCCCCGATGCTTCATCCGGCCGGTGCGCAGCGCCGTCGTCACCGCCGTGAGCGTCTCCTCGTAGATCGCACGGGCCTGATCGCCCTGGACGCCCAGGATGCCGAGTTCCGCTGAGCTGACACCGGGGCCGACGCCGAAGTCGAGCCTGCCGTGCGAGAGTTGGTCCAGCGCGGCGATCTCCTCGGCCAGGCGGAACGGCTCGTAGGCGGGCAGGACGTTCACCAGGGTGCCGATGCGCAGCGTGCTGGTGATCCGGCTCAGGGCCGCGACGAAGAGGTTGGGCGACGGGACGACCGAGAGCGGCGTGCCGTGGTGCTCGGTCACGTGATAGTGCGCGAACCCCAGCCGCTCGACCTCCTGCGCGAAGCGGAACCGGTCGTCGAGCAGTTCCCCGACAGTGCCGTGGGCGAGATCGAACGAGTCGAAGATGCCTAGTTCCAAAGACATGAGACGGCCTTTCCGCTTCCTGGTGTTCGTGACCTTTCGATCACTATGCGCGGGAGGCGGGAGGGCGGTCGAGGAGATCTTTCCAGTATGCGGAAAGGCCCCGGATGATCAGCTGGGGTTCGCGATCTCCCGGGAGATCAGCTGAGCGTATTCCCGCAGCGGGGGGATCAGCCGTGGGAGGTTCGCGTCAGACGCGGGGACCAGCGCCGTCAGCGCCATCGGAGTGCGGTCGATCCCGGTCGCCACGGGCACGGAGAGCGAGGACTGCCCGGGGGAGCTCTCCGCGCGGGCGATGGCGTATCCGGCCTGTCGCGCGGCCTCGACTTGCGCCACGACGAGACGCGGCAGGACCTGCGTGTACGGCGTGTGCCTCTCCAGGCGCGTACGGAGCGCTTCCGAGAGCGCGGTCTTGTCCACCGTCGACATCAACAGCTTGCCCGCGCTGGTCGCGAACAGCGGGAGTTCATCGCCCGCGTGCGTCAGACGGATGCTGTCGAGCTTGCCGCGCACGGTGTCGATGCACACGAGCCGGTTGCCGATCATCGTGCTCAGCGCGACGGCCGCCCCGGTGCGCGCGGCGAGTTCATTGGCGAACGGGAGGGCGGTCCTGCGCAGCTCGCGCTCCCAGGCCGAGGACACGCCCAGGCGCCAGATCTTCTCTCCCAGCCGGTACGTCCCCGACT
Organism: Streptomyces sp. NPDC001492; assembly: GCF_053597275.1. Classification (NCBI taxonomy): domain Bacteria; kingdom Bacillati; phylum Actinomycetota; class Actinomycetes; order Kitasatosporales; family Streptomycetaceae; genus Streptomyces; species Streptomyces sp. NPDC001492. Next base: position 11,957 of record NZ_JBSFHW010000080.1, read on the forward strand.
CGGTCCGCTCCACGCCGCCCCACGCGACGAGCTCGCCCAGCAGCCGATGCGCCGTCGATATCGGCAGGTCCGCGCGGCGCGCCAGCTCGCTGAGCGTGAGCGGCGAGGCTTCCGCGCCGAGGAGATCCATCAGGCCGAACACGCGCCCGACGTGGCTGCCGGACTCGCCGCCGGGCTTCTGCGCCATCGAGACTCCAAGTACGTCCACCCTAGATATCCCCGATGTTAACCAGGAAATCGGGCGTTCACCCCATGCGGTCGGTCACGCGGCGGAACTTGCTGCCGTGGAACAGCAGCGGTTCGACGGCCGACTGCGCATGCGCGTCTTCCACGAGGAGGAACGCGACCTCGTGGTCCCCGATCGTGGTGAGTTCGGCGATCGAGCAGCTCAGTACCAGTGCGCTGCCTCCGATGTGCACCGCGCCCTCGGGTGTGGCGGTCCAGTCGGCGCCGGCGAACCGGTCGCCCGGCCCTGCCAGCACGCGCGCGTAGTCCGCGTGCTGGTCCGCCAGGACGCTGATGCCGAGTTGCCTCACCTCGCGCAGCCGCGCCCAGGTCCGCGACTGGTTCCCGAACGCGACGCTCACCAGTGGCGGGTCCAGGGAGACAGTCGTGAACGAACTCGCGGCCAGACCGACCGGAGACCCGTCGACGAGCGCGGCGACCGCGGTGACCCCGGAGGGGAAGAGTGAGAACGCGCGGCGGAGTTCTTTGTGTTCGGCTGCTCTGACCGGTGCTGTTGCCTGAGTCGTCATTGCTGCTCACCTCGGAATCACTGACAATGTGATCTCCACTGTCATCGCCCGGCAGGCGCCTGTCGAAGAATTCCTTCCACGGATTGGAAGGCCCGGCACAGCGGCCTGTCCGTCGTCGGCGACAGCAGCCAGGACAGCACCGTCAGGAGCAGTCCGACCCGAGCCCGAGTGCTGGGGGCGATCGACATTTCCGAGGCGCGGCGCCTGGTTCCCGCAGCTGCGCCTGGTCGCGCTGGTCGAGTGCGGCAGCCTCGCGCTCCTCGGCGCCGCGCACGACTTGATCGCGGTCGGGGAGCGGGAGCCGGCCGAGCGCACGCTCGGCTCGCTCGCCCCCGGGATGCTGGTGCCGGCCGACCGCGGCTTTCCCTCCTACGAGCGGTACACGAAGGCGGCCGCGACCGGCGCAAGGGTGAGAAACGCGATGAATTGCATTGGCTGCAACGGTTCGCAGCTCCTCACCGCGGATGTTTCTGCTGATCAGAGCCCCTGGCGCGTGAACTGCCGTGGATCCCTTGCATAGTTGACCAACGCCGCCCGGTATGGACGCCCTGGTGGACCTGCCGCCCATGGTCATCGCCGACGTACTCGGTATCCACCCCAAGACAGCCGAACGCTGGGCCACCCTCGCCGGCGGGAACTGGTCCGAATACCTGGCAGTGCGACGGGCTGTCCCGCAGGGCCAGGTGGTGAGCAGGGCGTGTTCCGAGTCTGAATCATTGTCCTGGTCGGTGGTTTCGTCCCGCTGCGGACTCACCTGTTGACTCCGGGCGCTCCGCTGGGCCGGCTGACTCACGTGCGGGCCGCCACTCTGCGTCAGACGCTTCAGCGGCCGGCCGGCCGTAGCCGCAGCGTCCTGGGTTCAGGATCGGGCGCGACAGCGGGTGAGCATGAGGGCGACGGCTTCGTCCACGACCGTGCTGTCGACTGGGTCGGAGGGAGGGAGTGGATCATGCCGAGGAACCGTTCGGCCACTGCGGATGCCGTCTGCGTCTGTCCGTCGGAAGATGAGGGTGTCGGCTTGCGCTTCGGCCTCGAGGTAGTCGCGGAGCCGGTCGAAGAAGGGGCCGCGATCGATGGCGGAGCCGGTGCCGACGATGTCAGCGAGTTCCGGCATCTGGGGAAGCTCGGTGATGATGAGGCGGCACAGCGCCGCCGTGCCGGGCCGCGAGACCAGGCAGGCGTAGTCGCGGCCGATGTGAGTCAGGCCATTCCGGGGATCGCCGGGCGGAGGCGGCTCGACGTACTGCACATCCAGCTGCCACTGCTCGGAGGTGACGGCTGCGAACAGCGCAGCCTTGGAGGGGTACCTCTTGAAGAGGGTGCCGGTGGAGACGCGGGCCTCCCTGGCGATCTGGGCCAGGGAGGTCTTGTCGTATCCCTGGGCGAGGAAGAGGTCGCGGGCGGCGCGGATGATGCGCGCGCGGTTCTCCGTGATACCCGGCCTCGCACGTATCGCGACCGGTTTTCGCTCGGTCACGGTCCGCCACCGACTCCTGCGCCCCTCGCCCGTCTCCCCGCGCATCCTCGCTGTCAGAGGGCGATCTGGCCACCGTCCAGGATGAGGTCCTGGCCCACAGTGAATGCCGAGGCATCAGAGGCCAGGTACACGACTGCTTCCGCGATCTCTGCGGGCATACCCATGCGTTTCACAGGGATGCCGGAGCTGATCGCCTCCAGCATCGCCGCGCGCTGCTCTCCGAACTTGGCGTACAGCGGGGTGTCCACCGGCCCAGGGCTGATCGCGTTGAACCGGATGCCGTGCGACGCGAGGAGGTCCGCGTTCCACGACCGCATCAGGGAGCTGACAGCCGCCTTCGTCGCGGCGTAGGCGTTCGACTGCCCGTAGCCGCCGTGCGCGCTGTTGGACGAGTTGAGGATGACCGAGGACGAGTTGGCCAGCACGGGTATCAGGGCCTGCGTGAGGAAGAAGACGCTCTTGACGTTGATGTCGAAGAGCCGGTCGAAGCTGTCCTCCGTGTGGTCCTCGAACGGCCGCCAGTCCGAGACGCCGGCGTTCAAAAAGGCCACGTCCAGCTCTCCGAAGTGCTCACGCACCCGCTCCGCCAGGCCGCGCTGCGCATCGAGGTCGCGCGCATCCGCCCGGACCACCGGCACCTTGTCCCCGAGGACCTGTCGCGCCTTGTCGATGCTGGCCGGGGTTACGCCTGTGACCAGCACGTCCGCCCCCTCTGCGACAAAACGCTGCGCGGTCTCCAGACCGATCCCGCTCGTGCCGCCGGTGATGAGGGCGCGCTTGCCCGCAAGACGATTCATGTGTCTGTTCCTTGTCGAGACGTGAGGTAGGTGGATGGACTTACCAACTGGGGGTAGCTGCTGCACTCCCCTCGGTGGTAAGTGGATCCACTTACCACCGAGGGGGGATTTGTTGATCACGTGGACGTGAGTGAGGTGCCGCGCATGCGTGAGCTGCCGGAACCCACCGACTGTTCACCGGCCCTTGCCGCAACCGCCTGGGACCTGTCGGCGGTTCGGAGGCCGCACGCCGGCGTCGCGCCCGGTGATCACGGCTCGATACGCACCCTAGACGAGGCGCGGGGCGTGCTGGAGGTCGTCGGGGGTGATGCGGAAGTCTTCGGGATAGGTGTCGGGGTCGGTGGCGGCGGCGGGTTCGGTGGACCGCCAGGCGTACCAGCACCGGGAGCAGGAGCGCATGACCCAGTGCCCGGGGACGGGCGACTCGGCGACCAGGCTGATGTCCGGCGAGCTGCAGCGGGGGCAGAGGTGGGGTGTGGTTGCGGCGGTCATCGCAGCATCTCCTTGAGGGTGCGCTCCCAGTCGGCGGTCTCCGGGTAGGGGGTGATGAGCTGGTCGTCCTCACCGCGGATGTCCGGGGCCCTGGGGGTCGTGGCGTCCAGGATGAGGCGGGTCGTGATTCCCTGGGGATCGCTGGCGGGGTCCAGGGGGTTGCCGAACATCCGCGGGATGCTGATGGCGTCGTGCTGGGGGTTGAACTTCACGGACAGGGCCCACATGACCTGTTCCAGGTTGAACGGGTCGACGGTCTCGTCCACGACGATGACGAGCTTGGAGTAGCCGATGCCGTGCGGGGTCGTCAGCGCGCGCAGGCCGACGACGCGGCCGAACCCGCCGTGGCGGACCTTGGCGGAAATGATGTTGACCATGCCATGGGTGTACATGGCGTTGACGGCCTGGACCTCGGGGAACGCCTCCTTGAGCTGCCGGTATATCGGCACGGAGGTGTTGAGTGCCATCAGGTAGTCGATCTCGGTCCAGGGGAGGCCGAGGTAGAGGTGTTCGAAGATCGGGTTGCGGCGCATGTGGACGCGGTGGACCTTGACGACGGGCAGGGCGCGGCCGCCAGAGTAGTGGCCGGTGAACTCGCCGAACGGGCCTTCGAACTCGCGCTCCCCGTAGATGACCTCGCCTTCCAGGACGACCTCGGATCCCCAGGGCACGTCGAGTCCGGTGTACGGGGCCTTGACGACCGGGTAGGGGACGCCGCCGCGCCAGGCGCCGGCCATCTCGTACTCGGACTGGTCGTAGGCCAGCGGGGTGCTGGCGACCAGGGACAGGACGGGGTCGTTGCCGATGGCGATGGCGATCGGCAGGCCGGTCTTCTTGCCGTCGGAGGCCATGATGTGGCGGCCGAAGTCGTGCGGGGGTCCGGACTGCAGGCCGAGGTGGTCGGGTCCCTTGACCTGCATGCGGTAGATCCCGACGTTCTGCTTGCCGAAGTTGTCCGGGTCGGCGGAGTCGCGGGTGACGACGGCTGCCTTGTCGATGTACGGGCCGCCGTCGGCAGGGTTGAGGCGGAAGACCGGCAGCAGCTCGAAGAGGTTGATGTCCTCGGAGATGGTGATCTCCTGCCACGGTGCCTCGGTGCGGCGGTCGACCGGCACAGGGAACTTCTGCCAGCGGTCACCGAGCTCGAAGAACTGCTCCTTGAGGGAGGTCTCCTTGGGGAGGCCGAGCATCAGTGCGTGGTTGGCCCAGGAGCCGTGGACGTTGAGCGCGACGCGCGCATCACTGAAGCCCTTGATGTTCTCGAACAGCAGGGCCGGTGCCGTGTTGCCGTCGAGGTTGGCGACGGCACGGCCGGCAGCGCCGAGATCCGGCTCGGGCTTGACTTCACGGTCGATGTGCAGCAGCTGCTTGTCGGCTTCGAGCGCGCTCAAGAAGCTGCGCAGATCGTCATAGGGCGCTTGCATGAGATACCTCCCGGGAGGCGGGTGCGTCTCCCTCTGTGCGGATGGGGCTTACAGGGGTGCCTGGAGCGTTCTTCCGAGGCGGCGGGCCTTCCCAGCGGCGAGTGTCGGGCAGTTCCAGGTCGAACTGGTCCAGCAGCCGCGCGACCGTGTGGTCGACGATCTCGTCGACGGATTCGGGGCGGTGATAGAAGGCCGGCATGGGCGGCACGATGGAGGCGCCCATCCGGGACAGGGCCAGCATGTTGTCCAGGTGGATCTCGCTGAGCGGCGTCTCACGGGGTACCAGCACCAGTCGGCGCCGTTCCTTGAGGGTGACGTCGGCGGCCCGGCCGATGAGCCCTTCGCCGTACCCCATGCGGATGGCGGCCACCGTCTTCATGCTGCACGGAGCCACGATCATGCCGTCGGTGCGGAACGATCCGCTGGAGATGGCGGCGGCCTGGTCCTTCGGGCCGTAGGTCCGCGTGGCAAGCGCACGGACGTCGTGGACGGAACAGTCGGACTCCATCTCGATCGTGGCTCTGGCCCACTGGCTGAGCACGAGATGGGTCTCCACGTCGAGCGTGCGCAGCGCCTCCAGCAGCCGTATGCCGATGATCGCGCCCGTGGCACCGGTCATGCCTACTACCAGTCGCATCGGCCCTCCTTCCAGCAACACTCCGCACTCGGAATGTAAGAACACGGAATGTCCGTGCCTGGACTAAGGTAGGGGCAAGGAAGCGCGAAGCGCAAATGTCGGTGCGCAGAATTGAAGGGCTGGACATGCAGGACACGAACAGGCCAGGCCGGGCGGGGCTTGACTCTCTCGACCCCCTCAAAGCGACAGGTCACCTGCTGCGACGGGCGAATCAACGCTTCGTGGCGCTCTGGTCCGGAGCCATGCCTGGAGGCCTGACATCGCCCCAGCTCGCCGTCCTGGCCCTGCTCGCCGACGAGCAGCCGCTGGACCAGCAGACCATCGGGGAACGCGGCGGCTTCGACAAGTCGACCTGCGGCTACCTCATCGACCGCATGGACCGCGCCGGCCTCATCCATGCGGCCATCGACCCCGCCAACCGGCGCCGCAAGCTCGTACACCTCACCCCGGAAGGCCGTAGCACCCTCAACGAAGCACTCCCCGTAATACGCCAGGTGGAAGACGCCATGACGGCATCACTGACCCAGAGTGAGAGAACTCAACTCGACCGTCTGCTCGCCAAAATGCTCACCCTGCAGGGCGACGGCTCTGCATCCTGAGGTTCCCTCGCGGGGGTGGGCCGGGCGCCGAGACGACACGAAGGCTCCATCCCAATGACGAGTCTGAGAACAACAGTTGAGGTCCTCTCCGTCGGCCACCCCACGTGCAGCCAGACCTTCCCGTACGAGCCGTCCACGGCGTGCGTCCCGCGGATCTCGATCTTCAGTGGTCGGTCAGGGTCGTGATCAGCGCGAAGAGTTCGCCGATGCCGGTCTCGCTGCGGTGTTCTCCCACGGGGGTGCGATCCGTGGCCGAACGGGCCGAGTAGAGGACTTCCAGGTCGGCGAGGTCGCAGATCGCGACGAGGCCGGCGGCGATCCTGTCGTCCCATTCGGCCGTGTTCTGGCGGAGCAGGACGCGGGCAAGGGCGGAGGCGTCGACGAGGTAGTCGGCGACAGTCATTCGTCGGCCCCGATGTCACGGACACCACTCGCCGCCGTGTCCGAGGGGCGGTACGTGCGCTTGTCCTGCAGCAGGTCCATGTCCAGTGCGCCGTCGGCCGCCAGTTCGCGGGCTTCGTCGAGTGCCCGCAGACGCCCGTAGCGGGCTGTGACCTACCGCAGGGAGGTGTTGATGGTGTCGCGTTTCGTGGTGGTGCCCAGTTCCTTGGCGGCTGCGTCCAGTGCCTCGTCGTCGAGGTCGATGACTGTCCGACTCATGAATCACTCCTCGTTGCGCAAGGCGGAGGATATCTATTTACAAGATCTTTTATCTATCGACGTGCCGGTGGCCAGTGGAGTCCGGTCGGTAGAAGAGTTCGTGAGTCCATCGAACGGTTGAATGTGGTCCCGGCTTACGGGTGACGCGGAACAGGGCCTCGTCCCGCGAGAATTGCCAGGTCGTCGAGCCTGAGTCGCCGATGAATCGCAGATCAGACACGAGGAGAGGATTCCCACCATGTCCAGGGACTTCAGCAGGCGCCGGCTGATCGCCGCAGGCGCGGGCGTCGCGTTCGCCGGGGCCGCCGCCGGGCAGGCGTCTGCCGCGCCCGGCGCCCGAAGCGCCGGGGCTTCCCTGTTCGGAGTCCGTGAGGAGCGGCGCTCCTTGGAAGAGCTGTACGAGGCCGCCGTCGCCGAGGGCGGCAAGCTCGTCCTCTACCAGGGCGGCGACGTCGACAGCCAGGCCGCCGGCGTTCGAACCGCATGGGCCGCTGCCTTCCCCGAGGTCGAGCTGACGGTCGCCGTCGACTACAGCAAGTACCACGACGTCCGGGTCGACAACCAGCTCGCGACCGGCACTCTGGTCCCCGACGTCGTCCAGTTGCAGACCCTCCAGGACTTCACCCGCTGGAAGCGTCAGGGCAAGCTGCTGCCCTACAAGCCAGCTGGCTTCTCCGAGGTGCACAAGGGCTTCAAGGACCCCGACGGCGCGTGGACGGCGCTGATGGTCATCGCCTTCAGCTTCATGTACGACATTCAGGCCGCCGGAGCCCACGCCCCGAAGACCGCCGCCGACCTGGTCGACGCCCGCTGGAGGAACGCCATCGCGTCCTCCTACCCCAACGACGACGACGCGGTTCTCTACCTCTACAGCCTCTACCAGCGCACCTACGGCTGGGACTGGGTGGCCGCCTTCGCGGCCCAGCAACCGCAGTTCGCGCGCGGCACCCACACCCCTGGCGCCGCGGTCACCGGCGGGCAGAAGACCATCGGCGTCGGTGGCTCCGGCAGCGCGGTCTCCACCTCGACCACACTGAAGTGGGTCCTCCCGGACGACGCGCCCTTCATGGCCTGGGGCCAGCGCGCTGCGATCCTCAAGCAGGCCGCTCATCCGGCAGCGGCCAAGCTCTACATGAACTGGCAACTGTCCGAGGCTCGCCAGAAAGCGGCCTTCAACGGCTGGTCGGTCCGCGAGGACATCACTCCGAACGCGAGCCTCAAGCCCGTCTGGGACTTCCCGAACGCTCACGTCGAGGACTTCCCGAAGTTCATGGAGGACCGGGCCGAGGTCGAGCGGCTGAAGCAGACCTTCGCCCTGTACTTCGGTGAGGTCAAGGGCGACCCGTCGCCGGGGTGGTTGGGCCTGCACCCGGGGCGGTGACCACGTGGAGGGTGGTTTACCGGGGGGACACAGGCTCGTCCTACACTCCTGGCATCGTTGTCGACTGCGTTCGGCCCGCCAGGGAGCCCGTGTGTCCCCTTCCCATCCCGTTGCTCAGCGACGGCTGTTCCCGACCGTGTGGCACTTCGCGCACCTGGTTTTCCTGCTTCCGGTCGCGGGCACCCTCGTGCGGCTCGTCGAGCTGAACAGCGAGTTGTGCTGGAGGGTCGCACCGGCTACCGCCGCCCTCGGCCTGCTCTACATTGCCGGGCCGGCCCGCTGGGACCGTTTCGGTGCCGCGGGACGGCCGGTCTGGCTGTGGACGCTGGTACTTCTGTGGGCCTGGACCTCCTGGGAGATCCCGGTACCACTCGCCTTCGCCTACACATGGCTCGCTGTTCCGCTGGCGGTGCTGGCACTGCGGATGCCCGGGCGCGGGGTGACGGTCACGACGGTCGGCGCGATCACGGCCGGGCTGCTCGCCTCGCTGGTACGGATCGGCGGCGTCGACGCCGATGTGTTGGGGCCCCCGCTCGCCGCCCTTGGCGCCACGGTCGTCCTCTACCGTTCTCAGCAACGTCTGAACAGCCAACTGGAGTCCACACGCGGCGAGTTGGCGAACCGTCAGCGTGAGGCCGGACGGCTTGCCGAGCGGGCGCGAATCGCCCGGGACCTGCACGACACCCTCGCTCAGGAACTCGCGGGCAGCTGCATGCTCCTTCAGGCCGCCGAACGGGACTGGCAACGCAACCCGGACGCCGCCCTGCGTCAGGTGCGTGCTGTCTCCCAGGCCCTCGGCGCGCACCTGGAGGAGACCCGGAGCATCATCAGCGACCTCACACCGCCCGCCCTGGAGCGGGACGACCTGGAAACCGCCCTGCGCGGGCTGTGCACCCGCCTGCAGTCCGCCACCACCGCACCGCACGTCGCCTTTCGTGCGGAAGGAGCACCTCACCTCCTGCCCACCGAACGTGCCGTGACGCTGCTGCGCGTGGCTCAGGGCCTGCTCGCCAATGCCCGCGAACACGCCCGGGCGACCCACGTCCATGTCACTCTCACCCACGGGGACGGCTGGGCGGCTGTCGAAGTCCGTGACAACGGACGGGGCTTCGACCAGCGGACCGCTCAACCCGTAGGCCCGAACCGGGGGTTCGGACTGGTCGCCGCCAGGGAACGCCTGAGCTCCCTCGGCGGCACGCTCACCGTCGACAGCGCCCCGGGCCACGGCACCAGCGTCCGGGCCGTACTGCCGGTGGCCGACCGCGACCTGGTCGGCGCATCGTGACCGAGAAGATGCTGCGGGTGCTGATCGTCGACGACCACACCGTTGTACGAGCCGGTCTGCGTGCTCTTTTGGAGGGCGAGCCAGGCATCGATGTGATAGCCGAGACGGGCGATGGCAGGGAGGCCGTACGGCTGGCCCAGCGACTGCGGCCCGACGTGGTGCTCATGGACCTGCGGCTGTCGGACGGCGCAACGTCGGACGACGGCTTCAGCGGGATCGAGGCGACACGCCGTATCACCGCCGCCGCACCGGGCGTCCATGTCGTCGTGCTGACCAGCTACAGCGGCCGTGGCGATGTCGTCCGCGCCGTCGAGGCAGGCGCCCGGGGCTACATCCTCAAGGCCGGCCCGCCCGAGGAGTTGTTCCGTGCCGTACGCGCCGCAGCTGCCGGCGGCATGGGCTTGGCCCCCGAGGCGGCGGCTCGCCTCGTGGGTCGGCCCGCCGAACCGGGGCCCGTGTTCACCGATCGTGAGTCCGAGGTCGTTCGACTGCTCGCCGAGGGGCTCAGCAACCGGGCCATCGCCTCGGCCCTGTTCGTCACGGAAGCCACGGTCAAGACCCACCTGGTCAGGATCTATCGCAAGCTCGGCACCGAGAACCGGGCCGGCACGGTCAGTGAGGCTGTGCGGCTCGGACTGCTCGAACTGGACGTGGGCTGACCGTTCGGGGGATACCGCGTGTCCGACCGTTGCATGCCAGAAGGGGTACCACTCTCGTGAGAGGCACCCCTTCGGCGTGAGTCCCGGCTCGCGCCGGTCAGCTCCGTGGCCGTGCTGATCAGCAGGACGCAGAAGCACTCCAGCCGCCGTCGAGATCCACGGAGCAGCCGGCCCCTGTCATGCGCCGTGCCAGACCGGACAGAGGCGGAAGCGTCGGCCACGAGCAATGTCAGGCCAGGTGCCGTGCCGGGCCGATCCCTCACCTGACTCAGGACGGTGGCAGTCGAGGAAGGCGTCCCAGTGGTGGCCGAACCAGTCCGGGGATCCGAGCCGGGCCGCCCATTCGGGTCCTCGATCCATTGATCAAGGCGTCTGACGGCTCAACTGCGATGCTCCGGAGCCACGTTGCTCATCTGTCCTGCGGTGCTCGACCTGCCGCGTGAACGTTGACAGGGTTCGGTGGGAAGGCGGTGCCGGACTGTCATGGTCCGGCACCGCCCTCCTCGCTGCGTGGCGCACTCAGAGCGGCTTTCGATGCGCGGCGCGTCTCGCGCGTTTCCCGACCCAGTGGGCCGACGCGGTGCGGGTCGGCCCACTTCCTACGCAAAGACGGACAACAGGAGGGCCATGCCCAAACCCAGCACGCTGACCAGGGTCTGCACCACCGTCTGCGTCTTGGTGGCTTGGGTGAGATCCATGCCGAAGGATTCCTTGACCAGCCAGAATCCGGCGTGGTTCACGTAGTTCAGCCCGAGGGAGCCTGCCCCGATGGCCACCACGAGCAGCGATGCCTCCAGGCCGCCTCCGCTGACCATGGGGGCGATGATGCCGGTGGCGGAGACGATGCCGACGGTGGCGGAACCGGTGGTCAGCGACAGCAGGAGTGCGATCAGCCAGCCCAGCACGATGACGTTCAGATGTGCCCCCTTGGCGGCGGAGGCGATCGCGTCACCGATGCCGGAGTCCTGGAGAACCTGCTTGAACGCACCACCGGCACCGATGATGAGCAGGATGGCGGCGATGGACTTCAGGCTGTCCGTCAGGGATGCGCGGACCTCCTCGCCGGAGCGGCCCGTGCCCAGAGCGGTCACGCCGAGAGCGAAGAGCAGCCCGGCGAGCATCGCCACGACGGGCTCGCCCACGAAGGTCAGCGCGGAACTCACGGTGCTCGTCTCGTCGAGCACCGTTTCGGCGAGGGTACGCAACAGCATGAGGGCGACAGGGACGAGCACCGCGGTGATGGCCAACCCGGTCGGTATCCCGGAACGGGAGGTGACGTCCGTATCCGCCGATGACGCATGCGGAGCGCCGGCCGTCACGCTGACGGGCGACTTCTCCCGGACGGACTGCGACGCACCCGTGAACTGCGCGACAAGAGCCTCGTCCGGGCGGACCTCGGCAAGGCGCGGCGCGATCCACCGGGCGTAGACGGGGCCGGCCAGGATCACGGTGGGGACGGCGCAGACGAAGCCGACGACCATGGTGAGGCCCAGGTCGGCGTGGAGACCGGTCATGGCGGTGAGCGGCCCCGGGTGCGGCGGCAGCATGCCGTGCAGGGTGGACAGCGCGGCGATGGCCGGTACGCCGAGCAGGACGTACGGGGAGCCCTTCGTGCCGCCCTGGGCCTCCAGCCTGCGCGCCACGCTGAAGATCAGCGGCAGCAGCACGATCAGGCCGACCTCGAAGAACATCGGGATGCCGATCACGAACGCGGCAGCCGTGACCAGCCAGGGCAGCCTGCGGGTGCTGGAGCGGTCGATCAGGGCGTGGGCGAGGGCGTCGGTGGCGCCCGAGTCGGACAGCAGACGCCCGAGCATGGCACCCAGGGCCAGGGTGATGCCCACGTCCCCGAGGGTGCCGCCGGCACCGTCCTCAAGGGACTCCACCAGTTTGGCGGCGGGCTCACCGGCGGCGAGGCCGGTGCCGACAGCGACGACGATGAGCGCGACGAACGGATGGATGCGCAAGCGGGAGTTGATGAGGCAGATCAGGGCCGTGATCGCGATGGTGAGGATGAGCAGCAACCACCAGGTGTGCGTGGTCATGCGGGTGCCTTTCGATAGACAGGTGATGGGCATGGCGAAGTGAGCCGCAGCGCAGAGGGGTGGTTGTGCGGCTGGTGTCAGGAGGGGCGGGCGGTGGCCCGGTCAGTTCAGTCCGAGATCCCTGACGAGACGGGCCACTGATATGTCCTGTTCGGACAGGTACGCGGCGAAGGCGTCGCCGGTGGTGAACGCGTCGGTCCAGCCATGGCGGCGGAGTTCCGCTTTCCATTGGCGGGACCGGTGCATCGCTGTCAGCGCTTCGATCCACCGCTTCCGGTCGGCGCCTCGGATGCCGGGCGGCGCCACGACTCCCCGCCAGTTGCTGAAGACCAGGTCGATGCCGGACGCCTTGAGGGTCGGTACTCCGGGCAGTGCGTCGATCGGTCGTGGGCTGGTCACCGCCAGGACCCTGAGCTGACTGGCGTCGATCTGGTCGAGGAACTCGCCGAAGCCGGTGGTGGCGAAGTCGACCTTGCCGTCGAGGAGAGCGGGCAGCAGGTCGCCGCCACCGCCGCCGTAGGCGACGTAGCCGACCCGGTGCGGGCCGATACCGACGGCCTTGGCCAGCTCCATGGCCAGCAGGTGGTCCGGTCCGCCGAGTGAGGATCCGCCCCCGACCTTCAAACGCGCGGGGTTCCTTTTCCAGGCGGCGATCAGATCGTCGATCGACCGGTAGGGCGAGTCACGGCGCACGACCACCGCGCCGGCCTCCTCGACCAGCCGGGCCAGCGGAGTGGTCTCGGTGATGGACACCTTCGTGTGTGCCACGTACGACGCGCCGATCACTCCGAGACCCATCTGCAGGACGAGCCTGCCGTTGCCCCGCTCGTTCACGATGCGCTGCAGGCCGACCGTGCCGCCTGCTCCCGGCAGGTTGAAGACCTGCACGCCGGAGTCCACGCCGGTCTCCTGCAGCACGCGGGCCACTGTCCGGGCCGTGGTGTCGTATCCGCCACCGGGGGTGTTCGGAACCATGATCCGCAGCCCGGTGTCGGCCCCTTCCCCGTCGGGCAGCACCTGGCACCCGGTGACGAGAAACAGTGACAGCGCGAGGAGGGCGCCGCGAAGGGCGTGCGAGCGACCTCTCATGGCACCTCTCTTCCGCAGCCGTCGGGATGGACGTCATGATTGTGCGGCCCGTGGTGCGAGCCGCCCAGTTTGTGTCAGCAGTAGAGATTGAGTTCGTTGTGGTCACCAGTTTTCGGCGTCATACCCTCGCGGGCGAGATGTTGGCGCTGCAGCTCGCCATCGTCGTGGTCGTGCTGCTGGCGGTCGCGGCGCTCTCGCTCGCCCAGTCGGAGGCCACCTTCAGCCGGGTCGAGGGCCGCCGCGTGAGTGCGCTGGCCGAGCAGTTGGCTGCCAATCCACTGGTGCGGGGCCAGCTCCCGCGTCCGGCGCCGGAGGAGACGCTGGCCCCGCTGACGCATTCCACGCTGGTGCAGTCCGGGGTCACCTCCGTGACGATCGCCGACTCCTCCGGTCGCATCGTCAGTTCGACCAACCCGACGGTCATCGGTGACCGGCTGCGGCTCGGACCGGGGGTGGCCCGGGGACGCGGCTGGTCCGGCTCGCTCACCTGGGACGGCAGCCGCGAACTGGTGGCGCAGGTGCCGGTGCTCGGCGCGGCGAGCGGTGATCTGGGGCGGACCCTGGGCATCGTCATGATCGGGGAGGCGTCCCCGACGGTGTGGCAGCGGCTCAGTGGTGCGTCTTCCTATCTCCTCGCCTACCTGGGCATCGCCAGCGGGCTGGGCCTCGCCGGCTCCTGGCTGCTGGCCCGACGGGTCAAACGGCAGACGCTCGGTCTGGAGCCGCGAGAGATCACCGGGCTCGCCGAACACCGCGAGGCCATGCTGTACGGGATCGCCGAGGGCGTGGTCGCCCTGGATCCCCAGCAGCGCCTCACCCTGGTGAATGAGGTGGGCAGACAACTGCTCGACCTGCCCGAGGAGTGCGTGGGGCGGACGCTGGACGACCTCGGCATCGACGGCCGTCTGCACGACGTACTCACCGGCACCCGGCCCGAAGCCGAGCACGGACCCGACGAAGTGGTCATACGGCACGGTCGCGTGCTGGTGATGAACAGGATGACCGTCACGAAGAACGACCGCCTGCTCGGCTCGGTCACCACGCTGCGGGATCGCACCGAACTGGCCCGGCTGGAACGCGAGATCGGCTCCTTCCGCAGCACGTCCGAGCTACTACGGGCCCAGACACACGAGTTCGCCAACCAGCTGCACACCATCTCCGGACTCATCCAGATCGGCGAGCAGGACGAGGTCGTACGCTACGTCCGGGCGCTCACCCGGCGCCGCCAGTCCCTGGACATGACCGTCGGCCGCCGCATCCACGATCCCGCCATCGCCGCCCTCCTCATGGCGAAGGACTCCCTCGCGGCCGAACGCAGGATCACCCTGAAGATCTCGGACGTCACCTCCCTCGGCCGGCTCGCCTCGGAGGACGCCGCCGACGTGGCGACCGTGGTCGGCAACCTGGTCGACAACGCCATCGAAGCCGCAGCCGGAAGCGACCTCGACGAGCGGGAACCCTGGATCGAGGTCGAACTCCGGCAGGACGCGTCCAGCGTGGAGATCGTGGTGTGCGACTCGGGCCCGGGCGTAGCTCCCGAACTCGCCCAGGAGGTCTTCCACCACGGTTTCACCACCAAGGCCGCCGCGGAGGGGGAGCGCGGCATCGGCCTTGCACTCACCCGGCTCGTCTGTGAACGACGTGGCGGGGAGATCAGGGTGACCAACACCGCCGAAGGCGCCCGGTTCACCGCACGTATGTCCGTGAGCCACTCAACGGAAGCGATCGAGGAAGGAGCAGCACATTGACGGACACCTCCGGCACGATCGACGTTCTCGTCGTCGACGACGACTTCATGGTGGCTCGGGTCCACCGCACCTTCGTCGAGCGGGTGCCTCCGTTCAGGGTCGTCGGCACCGCGGGCACTGGTGAGCAGGCCATCACCGCAGTCGACGAACTGCGCCCGGACCTCGTTCTCCTCGATCTTTATCTGCCCGATGTCTTCGGCCTGGACGTCATCCCGCGGCTGCGCACCGCGGGACACGACTGCGACATCATGGTCATCAGTGCCGCGCGAGAGGCCGACACCGTGCGCGGCGCGGTCCGCCACGGTGTCGTGGACTACCTGCTCAAACCCTTCGACTATGAGGACCTGAAGCCCCGCCTGGACCGGTACGCCGCACGGCGCGGCCGGCTTCTCACCACGGTGGTGCGCGGCCAGGCCGACATCGACCGGGCTCTGTCCGCAGGCTCTGTCCCCACTGCTGTCGCCAGACTCCCGAAGGGCCTGAGCGTGGAGACCGCCGACCTCGTCCAACGCACGCTCCGCGATGCGGACAGCACCCTGTCGGCCGCCGAATGCGCGGCCGCCACCGGTATCTCCCGTGTCAGCGCCCGCCGTTACCTGGAGCACTTCCACACCACCGGCACGGCGGATGTCTCCCTGCGTTACGGCGCCGCCGGCCGGCCCGAGCGGCGCTATGGCTGGCGGGACTGAGAGATGGGTGCTGCTGAGCGTACGTTCACGCGGGCATCGGCGCATGGTCCAAAGGAGTTCAGCGCGTAACGAGGACGGCTCTTCGCCGTCCTCGTTACGCGCTG
>NZ_JBSFHW010000081.1:0-27782 GCF_053597275.1 Streptomyces sp. NPDC001492
GCCCGAGGGCCTGGGCGAGTGGTCCGGGCAGGAGTTCCTGCGCATCCGCTTCGAGGAGCCCGATCAGGCCACGCTCACCGACCGGCCCGGCGACGGGGGGCCGCGGGGTGCCCTGGAGTGGCCGGACGTGTGAGGCGTCGCAGCCTGGATACGCGGTATGCACGGACACCACGACCCGTCCGGAAGACCCTCCTTGCCATGACCAGCGAAAAACCGCTCGACCCGCACCTGAAGATCACCCTCCGGGTCAACGGCAAACCCCATACCCTGCTCGTCGACCACCGGCGGGTCCTGCTGGACCTGCTCCGCGAGGACCTGGGCCTCACCGGGTCCAAGAAGGGCTGCGACCACGGCCAGTGCGGCGCCTGCACCGTCCTGGTGGACGGGCGCCGCGTCAACGGCTGTCTGCTGCTCGCCGTCACCCTCGACGGCAGCGAGGTCACCACCATCGAGGGCCTCGGCGGCGACGGCGAGGAACCGCACCCCCTCCAGCGGGCCTTCCTGGAACGCGACGCCTTCCAGTGCGGTTACTGCACACCCGGGCAGATCTGCTCCGCCGTGGGCATGATCGCCGAAGCCGCTGCCGGTCACCCGTCCCACGTCACCGACCCGGCGGAGCCCTCCGGCCGGCCCGTGCCGCTGGACGGGACCGAGATCCGCGAGCGGCTCAGCGGCAACCTGTGCCGGTGCGGCGCCTATCCCCGCATCGTCGAGGCGGTGGAGGACGTGATCGGGTGAAGAGCTTCGGATACCTCAGGCCCACCGGCGTCGAGGAGGCCGTCGAGGCCTACGCGGCCCACCCTGGCGCCCACTACCTCGCCGGCGGCACCAACCTCGTCGACCTCATGAAACTCGGCGTGGAGACCCCTGGCGTCCTCATCGACGTCGGCCGGCTGCCGCTGGACTCGGTCGAGGAACTGCCGGACGGCGCGCTGCGCGTAGGCGCCACGGTCCGCAACAGCGATCTCGCCGCCCACCCGCTGGTCCGCGACCGCTACCCGGTGCTGTCCCAGGCGCTCCTCGCGGGCGCCTCCGGACAGCTCCGCAACGCCGCCACGACCGGCGGCAACCTGCTCCAGCGCACCCGCTGCCCCTACTTCCAGGACCTCGACAAACCCTGCAACAAGCGGCAGCCGGGCAGCGGCTGTGGTGCCCGCGACGGCGTGCACCGCGATCACGCCGTGCTGGGCCACTCCCCGCACTGCATCGCCACCCACCCCTCCGACATGGCCGTCGCCCTGGCGGCCCTCGACGCCCGGGTCGAGCTGTACGGCGCCGAGGGCGGGCGCTGCATCCCGGTGGCCGACTTCCACCGGCTGCCCGGGGTCCGTCCGGAGCGGGACACCGAGATCCGCCCCGGTGAGCTGATCACCGGCGTCCTGCTGCCGGCCGCCCGGGCCGGTGTGCCCTCCGCCTACCGCAAGGCCCGCGACCGTGCCTCGTACGCCTTCGCCCTGGCCTCCGTGGCCGTCGTCCTGCGGGTCGCGGACGGCGTCGTTGACCAGGTGGGGCTCGCCTTCGGCGGCCTCGCCCACCGGCCCTGGCGAGCCCACCACACGGAGACGGCGCTGCTGGGAGCGGCGGCGACCCCCGAGGCCTTCGAGGGCGCCGTGGCCCTGGAACTGGACCGCGCCGAGCCGTTGCGCGACAACGCCTACAAGGTGCCCCTCGCCCGCAACCTCGCCCTGGACGTCCTGAACCGCCTCGCTCCCGCACCGGCGACGGCCTGACCTCTTCCGGACCCGGCCGACCCCAGGAGAACCGATGGCGAACGACCCACTGGAGCACGGCGGCCAGCTGCCCGGGACCGATCTGCCGCACGACGACCTCGTCACCCGCGCCGCCTCCGCCGCCTCGGGTGAGTCCGGCGAGGGCCGGCAGCCCCGTACCGGCGCCCTGGAGCAGGACCCCCAGCCCACCCCCCGCACCGGCACCGCCCTCGGGGCGCCCGCCGGGCGGCGGGAAGGGCGGGAGAAGGTCACCGGTAACGCCCGTTACGCCGCCGAGTACCCGGTGCCCGGCCGCGTCCACGCCTGGCCCGTGCCGGCGGCCGTGGCCCGGGGCCGGGTCACCGGCGTGGACACCTCGGCCGCGCTCGCGCTGCCCGGCGTCCTCGCCGTGCTGACCCCCGGCGACGCCCCGCGCCTCGGCGAGACGGACGACGCCACCCTCGCCGTCCTGCAGAACCGCCACGTGCCGCACCGGGGCTGGTGCGTCGCCCTGGCTGTCGCCGAGACCCTGGAGGCGGCCCGCGCCGCCGCCCGGGCCGTCCGCGTCGGCTACGCCACCGAGCACCACGACGTCGTACTCCGCCCCGACCACCCGGACGCCTACGAGCCCGAAGGGGGCGCTCAGCCGGGCCGCCTCGAACACGGCGACCTGTACGGCGCCTTCGCCGCCGCCGATGTCCGCCTGGACACCGAGTACCGGGTGCCGCCCCTGCACAACCACCCCATGGAACCGCACGCGAGCACGGCGCACTGGGACGGCGACCGGCTGACCGTGTACACCTCCAGCCAGGGCAGCACGACCGTCCAGTCCGTGCTCGCCGGTCTCTTCGGCCTGCCCGAGGGGCACGTCACCGTGGTGGCCGAGCACGTCGGCGGCGGCTTCGGCTCCAAGGGCACCCCGCGCCCTGACGTCGTCCTCGCCGCCATGGCCGCACGGCACACCGGCCGGCCGGTCACGGTGGCCTACCCCCGCCGGTACATGCCCACCGTCGTCGGCCACCGGGCCCCCACCCTGCACCGGCTGCGCCTCGGCGCCACCGCCGACGGACACCTCACCGCGGTGCTGCACGAGGTCACCACGCACACCTCGCACGTCAGGGAGTACGTGGAGCAGGCCGCGGTGCCGTCCCGCGTCATGTACACCGCCCAGCACCTGCTCAGCTCCCACCGGGTGGTGCCGCTGGACGTCCCCAGCCCGTCCTGGATGCGCGCCCCCGGCGAGGCCCCCGGCATGTACGCCCTGGAGTCGGCGGTCGACGAACTCGCCGGGGCCCTCGGCGTGGACCCCGTCGAGCTGCGGATCCGTAACGAGCCGGAGAGGGAACCCGGCAGCGGCAAGCCGTTCAGCAGCCGGCACCTCGCCGAGTGCCTGCGCGAGGGCGCCCGCCTCTTCGGCTGGGACCGGCGCGACCCGCGCCCGCGCTCCCGGACCGAGGGCCCACTGCTCATCGGCACCGGAGTGGCCGCGGCGACCTACCCGGTCCTGATCCGGCCGTCGACCGCCACCGCCCAGGCCCTGCCCGACGGCACCTTCCTCGTCAGGGTGAACGCGGCCGACATCGGCACCGGCGCGCGCACCGTCCTCGCCCAGGTCGCCGCCGACGCCCTCGGCGCGCCCCTGGACCGGGTGCGCACGGAGGTGGGCCGCAGCGACCTGCCCCCGGCGTCGCTGGCCGGCGACTCCTCCGGGACCGCCTCATGGGGCTGGGCCGTGCACGAGGCGTGCGCCGCCCTGGCGGCCCGGCTCGCCGAGCACCCGGGTCCGCTGCCCGCCGAGGGTCTCCTGGTCCGTTCCGACACCGCCGGCCGGGCGGACGCCGACTCCCCGTACGCCCGGCACGCCTTCGGCGCCCACTTCGCCGAGGTCGCCGTCGACACCGTCACCGGCGAGGTACGGGCCCGCAGGATGCTCGGCGTCTTCGCCGCCGGGCGGATCCTCAACGCCCGCACCGCGCGCTCCCAGTTCGTCGGCGGCATGATCATGGGCCTGGGCATGGCCCTGACCGAGGGCAGCACCATGGACGCCCCGTTCGGCGACTTCACCGAGGCCGACCTCGCCTCCTACCACGTGCCCGCCCACGCCGACGTCCCCGACATCGAGGCCGACTGGATCCAGGAGGACGACCCGCACCTGAACCCCATGGGCAGCAAGGGCATCGGCGAGATCGGCATCGTCGGGACCGCCGCCGCCCTCGGCAACGCCGTCCACCACGCCACCGGCATCAGGTTCCGCGAACTCCCCCTCACCCCAGACCGCGTCCTCACCGGCCTGCCGGCCGAACGGTGACGACCGCGACGAGGGACACCGGAAGGGGAACCGCCCGAGTGCCGGGACTGCTGTGGGAGTACGAGGGCTACGACCCCGCCGAGGAACGCCTGCGGGAGTCTGTGCACCCTGGGCAACGGCTACTTGGGGGCGGCTCTTCCTCAGCTTGTGCTTTATCCACCAGGACCTACCAGGTCTGCCGATGGCCTTGAGGGACTCGGGACGTTTGGCGGTCTTGCCCACGTCGTAGCGGGGTGTGGGACGGCGGTTCTCGGTCCCGGGCGGCCGCCCGGGACCAGCGCCACGAGGTTGGGGAACACGGGCCGGGCAGAACAGATGAGCTCGGATGTTCCTGAACCCCCGGCGGACCCGGGCCGGGGTGAGGCGTTCGGTCCCGGCCGGCTTCTCCCAGAGCCGACGGAGGTCGGCAGCCAACTGCCGGGCGAGCCGGAGCTGGGTGTGCGCGACGAGCAGGAGCCAGGTCCAGCGATCTGCTGCCTCGGGTGTACGCGGTTTCGGGGCGGTCCAGCCGAGCGTCCGTTTTCCGAACCTGAAAGTGTGCTCCAGGTCGAATCTCCTTTGCCCAAGGCCCGGTTGTCTGACCCTTGTGGCAAGGTGCACAGCTGTGGAAACGGATGAATTCTGGAACATCATCGAGACAGCACGCTCGCGCACCGGGGACGGCCGCGCTTTCGACGAGGTGTTGGTCGACCTGCTGGCTGACCGCGGCAAGCGGGACATCCTGGAGTACCAGGAGTGTTTTGACGAGCTGCACGGTGCCATAGGGCGCTGGGACGTGTGGGCCGCTGCCTATCTCATCGGGGGCGGCTGTTCGGACGACAGCTTCATGGACTTCCGCGCCGGCCTGATCGCCCTGGGCCGCCAGTGGTACGAGCGAGCGGCCGCCGCCCCGGACAGCCTGGCTGAGCACCCCACGGTCATCACTGCTGCCCCCAACGGCGACTATGTCCTCTTCTACGAGGCGGTCAACTACGCCAGTGCGTACGCCTTCAAGCGGATCACTGGTGACGAAGAGGACTTCTACGAGGCATGGGATCAGCACTGTGCTGCGCGGCCTGACCCCGAGCACGACAGCGTTGACATGGGCGAGGACTTTGACTTCGACGATCCGGACGAAATGCACCGCCGCCTGCCCCGACTTGCCGCGCTGTATCTGACGCCTGGCGAGGCTTAGCCGTTCACAATCTCCAGGGCTATGAACGGCCCAAGGCCGTCCATTCTCCTCCAAAGATCATTACGGGACACAGGTCTTAGTGAGGTAGCGAGCCGTTTCCGGGTCGTAATGACGGAAGTAGTTGTAGTGCAGGCCTGTTTCTGGGTCGTGGTACTGGCCTGGGAAGCGCAGCGGAGTGTATGCCGTGGCGGTGCGGTTCCAGGTGGTGGTGCCCCAGAGGGTGATGCGGGTGCGCCACGCGATGTCGCCTTGTTCGTCGACGAGTTCGGTGGGGGTGCCGATCAGGTCGGTGACGATGGCGTAGAAACGAGAGTCGATCTCGTCCTGGGGTGCGTCGGCCAGTACCTTGCGTTCGGTCTGGGTCAGGGGGTGCAGGCCCTGGTGGTCCCAGGTGAGCGTGATGGCGGGCTGGGTGGTGTCGGGGGTGCGCGTGGTTTGTTCGCACAGGGTGGTGCCGTCCCAGGTGAAGTCCACCTGTTCCAGGACTGTTTCGCCGTATGGGGCGAGGCGTTGTTTGGCGATGCGGCGGCCCAGAGGGTCGTAGCGGTAGCGCCAGGTGGTGCCGTCCGGGGTGACCACGGAGGTGAGGCGGTCTTCGGTGTCCCAGGTCTAGTGCCAGGTGTCGGGTTTGCGGGACAGGCGGGTTTTCTGACGCAGGGTGATGCGGCCTGCTTGGTCGTGTTCGTAGCGGACGGTGCCGGTGCGGGTGATGCGGGTGCCGGTGTAGGTGCGTTCGCCGGTTGCTTCCTGGCCCGGCATGGAGGTCGGCCAGGTGGCGTGGGTCTGGTTGCCTGCGGTGTCGTAGGCGTGAATCTCCAGGGGTGTGGCTCTGTAGTGTGTCCTGGGCCAGCGACGAGGCTCTGCCGTCCGACGAGGAAATCACTCGTGTACGGCGGCTGAGTCGGCGCGTCCGCACCGACCTTGACGACCTCACCGACGAGGACCGGACGCAGATCCAGCAAGCCGTCGCAGCGGTCCGCCGCAGCCACCAGATCGTTGCCTTGGCATGCCCCGCGTTGCTGCGCCGGTGCCCAACCCGCGCCCCGGAACATGGCCCGACACCCGGCTCAGGTTCCGGGGAGGATACGGCGCGTTTCGTAGGCCCACATCGCGATCTCGACCCGGTTGCGGGCGCCGAGTTTGGCCATCAGGCTGGCCAGGTGGGTCTTCACCGTGCTGAGGCTGATGTGCAGCGCATCGGCGATCTCAGTGTTGGTCAGCCCGCGAGCGACGGCGAGGAGCACCTGCTCCTCGCGGGCAGTGACCGGGGAGACCGGTTGGGCCGCGGGCCGGCCGGCGGGCAGGTCCGCGAATGCCTGGAGCAGACGCACGGTGACGCTGGGCGCAATGAGCGCCTCACCGTCGGACGCCGACCGTACGGCCTGGGCCAGAAGGTCTGGTCCCGTGTCCTTGAGCAGGAATCCGCGGGCGCCGGACCGCAGCGCGCCGTAGACGTACTCGTCGAGGTCGAACGTGGTGATGACGACCACGGCCAGGGGGTCGGCGACGCCCGGGCCGGCGACCAACCGGGTGGCCTCGAGCCCGTCGATCACGGGCATGCGGATGTCGAACAGGCAGACGTCGGGGCGCAGTTCACGGGCCAGACGTACCGCTTCCTGTCCGTCGGCGGCCTCGCCGACCACCTCGATGCCGGGCTGGGCGTTCAGCAGGATCCGCAGCCCGGTGCGGATGATGGTCTGGTCGTCAGCGACGACGACGCGGATGGGCACCGCTCTCGGTCCTCCCTCTCGGCAGCTCGGCTTCGACGTGCCAGCCCTGGTCGGTGCCGGGGCCGGCTTGTAGTGTGCCGCCGAGCAGGGCAGCGCGCTCGCGCAGTCCGGCAAGTCCGTATCCGGCACGGCCTCGGCCGGTGCGTTGGCCGTTGTCGCGCACGCTCACCCGTACCGTGTGCCGTTCCGCGGTGACCCGGACGGCGACCTCGGTCGCGTTGACCGCATGGCGCATGGTGTTGGTCACCGACTCCTGCACGATGCGGTAGACGGCCGCGTCCACGGCCGGGGGCAGCGTGTCCAGTTCGCCGTCGAGCCCCAGGTCGACCCTGAGGCGACCACCTGGGGTGCGCACCAGACGCTCCAGATCCGCGACACCGGCAGGCGGTGCCAGCTCGGCGCCGGCCGCGCGGTCGCGCAGCGCGGCGACCATGGCTCGCATTTCCTCCAGCGTGCGCGCCCCTTCCTCCTCGATCCCCTCCAGCGCCTCGACGGCGGCGGACGGGTCGGTGCCCGCGAGTACCCGGCCCGCCTGGGCGCGGATCACGATGGCCGAGACGTGGTGGGCCACCGTGTCGTGCAGTTCCCGGGCGAGTTGCTCGCGCTCGCGGGAGCGTACCTGCTCCAGTTGCCGCTCGCGAGCGGTCGCCCGGAACCGCACGGTGGCCCCCATCAAGCCGGGCAGCAGCAGGAAGACGAAGCCCCCCACCTGATCGGCAGCCGGGGTTTCCTCGGTGACGACCGACAGTGCGAAGGCCGAGAGGATCAGCGCACTGCCCAGCACGATCTCCCGTCCCGATCCCCACCGGGGCAGCGCATAGACCAGTACGACCACGACCGCGCCGATATTCAGGCCGACGTGCTCGCGCGGTGCGGCGACCAGCGAGGCGATCTGGAGCAGGATCACCGAGCCGAACGCCATCGCGACCACCGCCAGCGGGCGGGTCCGGCGCCACAGGGGCAGCACGCACAGCCAGACGGCCAACACCACTGCCACCGGCCGCCACACGACGTTCTCGCGCAGGGTGGCCTCCAGCACCACACCGCCCAGGCCCCCGGCCAGCAGTACCCAGTCCCGCCACACCCGGGCGGGCGCGTCGGGCGGCCGGGGTTCGGTCCACAGGGTTCGCAGGTCGTCTCGCAGCACGGTTCTCAGCCTAGGGACCGCGCCGCGGTGCGCATCGGCCGAAAGGACGGGGCGTCACTCCGCCCTGGGGCGGACGGATCCGCGGCCCGCGAGCCGATGCCGCAGAGCGCCGTGGCGACGAACCTCGGCGTCGGCGGCCGTACAAGGACGGCCGACGAGGTGGTTGGAGGACCCGATGCTCTCAAAAGCCCTGTCGCGCCTGGGCGCAGGCGCCGCCCGCCATCCCTGGCGGGTGATCGCGGCATGGCTGATCGCCGCCACGCTCGCCGTCCTCGCCGCGATCGCCATCGGCGGGCGGACCGCGGACTCGATGACCGCTCCGGGACTGGACTCCCAACGGGCCGCGGAGCTGATCGAGCGGGCCGGCACCGGCCAGGAGGGCATGACCGCCCAAGTGGTCGTCACCCCCCTCGACGGCGGTGCGACGTTCTTCGACCACGGCAGCGCGCGCACCGCGCTCGCGCGGCTCCAGGACGAGGTGCGGCGCCTGCCGCACGTGCTCGGCACGAGCGACCCGGCGAGGGCACTCGACACGGGCGGGGACACCGCCGTGCGCGGCGGCCTGGTCTCGGCCGACGGGCGGATCGCGGTCGTCCGGGTGCAGTACCCCGACCAGAGCCGGCTGTCGGCCGAGGACCTCCACGCCCTCGTCGACCTCGGCGACCGGCTGCGCGCCGAACTGCCCCTGCGCATCGAGATGGGCGGGAACCTCTTCTACGTCTTCTCCAACGCCGACGGCGGCGCGAGCGAGCTGATCGGCCTCCTCGCCGCGGCCGCGATCCTGTTCCTGGCGTTCGGTTCGCTCGTCGCCGCCGCGCTGCCGATCGGCATGGCCGTCTTCGGACTGACCGTCGGGGTTGCCACGATGACGGTACTGGCGGGGGTGACGGACGTACCGACCTTCGCCCCTGTCCTGGGCAGCATGGTCGGGCTCGGAGTGGGCATCGACTACGCGCTGTTCGTGCTCGCCAGGCACCGGGAGTACCTCGCGCGCGGGCTCGATCCCCGCGAGGCGGCGGGGCGAGCGGTGGCCACTGCGGGGAGGCCCGTGGTCTTCGCCGGCGGCACCGTCGTCGTATCGATCCTCGGCCTGGCGGTCGCGAACGTGCCGTTCATGACCGTGGGCGGGTTCGCCGTGTCGATCGTCGTCCTGATCATGGTCGTCGCGTCGGTGACGCTGCTGCCGGCCTTCCTCGGCGCCGCCGGCCCACGCCTGGCCCGGGCCGGCCGGATCGGCCGCGCTCTGCGGACCAGGAAGCTGGCCCGACTCGCGCGGCGGCGGGACCCGGCGGCGGGCGCCGCCCCCGCCGCCGGGTGGCGGCGCTGGATCGGGCACGTCAGCCGGCACCCGGTGCCGTACGCGGTCGGCGCGGCGGGGCTGCTGCTGACCGCGACGCTGCCCGTGCTCGGCCTGCGCGTCGGCCTGCCCGACGACGGCTCACTACCCCACAGCCGTACCGAGCGCCGCGCCTACGACCTCGTCGCCGAGGGGTTCGGCCCGGGCACCAACGGCCCCCTCGTCATCGCCGCGGACCCCGCCGGTGAACCGGGAGTGCTGGACCGACTCGTCGGGGCGGTCGCGGCGGATCCGGGCATCGCATCCGTCGCGCCGACGCACATCGATCGGGCCACCGGCATCGCGACCCTCGTGGTGTTCCCGACCACCAGCCCTCAGGACAAGGCCACCGCCGACACCATCGCCCGGCTGCGCACCGACGTGCTGCCCACGGCGATCGGGCACGGCCCGGCCAGGGCCCACGTCGGCGGCGCCGCCGCGAGCCTGTCCGATGTGGGCCGACGCACCAGCCAGCGCCTGCCGGTGCTCGTCGCCGCCGTGCTGGCGATGTCGTTCCTGCTGCTCATGCTGGTCTTCCGCTCGATACTCGTACCGCTCAAGGCCGTACTGCTGAATCTACTGAGCATCGGCGCGGCCTACGGCATCATGGTCGCGGTCTTCCAGTGGGGCTGGGGCGGCGCCCTCATCGGGCTGGAAGCGACGGTTCCGATCGTGTCGTTCATCCCGATGTTCCTCTTCGCCATCCTGTTCGGCCTGTCGATGGACTACGAGGTGTTCCTCCTCTCGCGCGTACGCGAGGAGTACCTGCGCACCGGCGACAACGGCACGGCGATCGTCGAGGGCGTCTCGGGCACCGCCCGCATCATCACCTCGGCCGCCCTCATCATGGTGGCGGTCTTCCTGTCCTTCGCCGTCGCCGAGGACCCCTCCACCAAAATGTTCGGGCTCGGCCTGGCCACCGCGATCTTCATCGACGCCACGGTCGTACGCATGGTGCTGGTACCGGCAACCATGACACTCCTCGGTCGGACCAACTGGTGGCTGCCGAAGTGGCTGGACCGGATGCTTCCCCACGGCCCGGTCGGCATCGACGCGGAACCCACGGGCGAGGCCCCGCGTCCACGGCTGGTTGACCGTTGACTCAACTCCCTGCCCGCCCTTGGCGTCCGGCACCTGAGGGCGTCCCCCAGGAGGCACACCGAGTCGTGATCATCGGGTGGTCCTGGTGAGGTCTTTGATCCAGATCATCGAGGCGCACACATGGAGACCGGCGAGGTACCTGTCGGGAGTCCTGCCGTATCGGGTGGCGATGCCTCGCCATACCGCTCGCACAGGCCTTCCTGCCCGCTCTCCTGCCGGCTCGCCCCCTCCCCCACCGCGCACCCTCGAGGCTGGGGGGCCGGCGTGCACCACACGCGCCGCCCGAGCCCGGCACGCCACCCCATCCCCGGGAGTTCTGCCTGGATCAGGCAGGGTCACCCTCTTCGTCGCCCCTGCCCGCCCCGGGCCCGGTCCCACGGCAAGAAACTCTGCTGCGGAGGTGGCGAAGAACGATCCCCCGGTGCCGCTGTGGACGGCCGCACCTCGCAAGCCGTCCCTACCTGGGCAGGAGTTGAGTCAGATGAGATGTTTCGGTGACCAGCGACATCAACCGTGCTCCGCTTGCTTTGTTCCGCCTGATCGTGACCGGTGGTGGGACAGGTGGCCACACCTACCCGGCGCTCACCGCGATCCGCGCAGTGCGGGCCAGGCTCACCAGGCAGGGGCGCGACCTGGAGGTGTTGTGGATCGGTACGGCGGAGGGTTTGGAGGCGCGGGTCGCCCCGGCCGAGGGCATCCCGTTCACCACCGTGGCGACCGGCAAAATCCACCACTCGTCGAATCCGCTGAAGACGCCCCTCCACCTGCTCGGCAAACGCCCCCCGGCCGCAGCCGGGGCTGTCACAGAACAATCGCCGCACCGAGCCCGATCAGCACCGGACGCCCACCAGGGTCGCCCTAGCTCTGTTCTGTCCGCCGCATCCTGGTCCTGGTGTAGGCGACCACCGGGACCACGGCGATGAGCATGACCGTGTCCTCGGCCAAGGTTGCCAGCGCACTCGTGACGGAATGGCCGAAGGAAACGGCGCTTTCTAGCCCAGCCTCTCCTTGACCACGTTGGTAATCCTGGTCACCAGACCTGAGAGGTGGAGATGCAGGCCGTCGCCGGCGACCTTCGTTTCCACCGTCTCCGCCGCTCTGGCCAGGAGCGAACTGGTCACCGGCGAAAGAAGCGGCGATGACGAAGTTGATCGCGCTGCACAGAGCCAAGACGACGGTTGCCACGGCCCGCAGAAGACCTCGCCGCCCCCTTCGATGCCGTCTTCGGTGGCCCAGACGGTCTCTGCCGCCCAGGCCGCGACTGCCTGCACAAGGGTGACGAGGTCGAGTTCGAATGCGCGCTGGGACGTCTGTTGGGGCCGTCAGCGTCGCGTCGATCGCTGTAGAGGTGGATGGTCTGTGCGGCGTAGAAGCTGCCGGCCTGATGGAGTTGACCGGTAGGGAGGCCCTCGAAGCGGACTTGTGGACGGCCTACCAGCGGGGGTGGGTCACGAACAGGGACAGCCCCGATGTCGGGTAGACGCCAGGCGCAACTCCCCCTCGGCGACAGCACCACCCTTCTCGCTCCCTGACCGGCGGTTGACCGGGGATCAACCCCGCTGCCGGGCTCACGCTTACAGAGCCCGCAGGCCGTCGTCCCGCGCAGGAACGCGTCAGCCATCGGCCTCGCATGTCGGTTCGCCGCCTCGGCGAGGCCTACAGGCGGTGCTCGCCGGCCCAGGTGTCCGGGCAGCGCACGACAAGGGCAGCGACGTCGTCGTCGAGCCTTCCTCCGCTGTAGTGGAGCAGGGCCGTATGAAGCCGGTCGAGCAGCTCCCGGGGCGGCGTTTCGCCCTGCTGCTGCGTCCAGTCCGGCAGAGGGAAGAACGCGCCGGTGCGGTCCCGGGCCTCCGTCACCCCGTCGGTGTAGAGGAGCAGCTGGTCGCCGGGGGTGAAGTCGAAGGCGTCCACGCGGTGGTGCTCGCCGACGAGCGTCGTCAGGTTGAGCGGCGGCGAGGGGGTGGTGGCTTCCAGCAGCCGGGTTTTCCCCTGGTGGACGAGCAGGGGCGGGGGGTGCCCGCAGCTGAGGATTCTGACCTGGCCGCCGTCCTGGGGGATCTCGGTGATGAGGGCGGTGGCGAAGTGCTCCGGCCGGTCCAGGAGGGGGAACGCGGCACTGTGACGAGCGATGGTGACCTCCAGGCGATGAATGATGCCGCCGAGATCGGGCTCGTCGTATGCGGCCTCCCTGAAGCAGCTGATCAGCGCGGAGGCCGCTCCGACCGCGGACAGGCCCTTGCCGCGCACGTCGCCGATGAGGAGCCGGATCCCATACGGCGTGTCGGCCGCCTCGTAGAAGTCGCCACCGATCCGCGCCTCCTCCTGGGCCGCCAGGTACAGGGCCTCGATCTCAATGTTGTTCATGGAGCGCGGCAGAGGGCGCAGCAGCACCTCCTGGGCGGCCTCGGCGACAAGCCGAACGTGGAACAGCGTCTCCTCGCGCTGCAGCCGGACATGGCTGGCGTAGGCGGCCGCCAGGGTGACCGCGATGATGGCTGCCGACGTGTACGGCGTTCCCAGGTCGGTGTAGACGAAGCCGAGACCGATCATGACCAGGAGGCAGAACAGTCCGAGCAGGAGCGTGGGAAGTACGGGCCACATGGCGGCGGCGAGAGCGGGAGCGGTGGGAAGGAGGCGGCTGAAGGCGATCTGCCGTGGGGTGGAGAACGCCAGAACGGCGATGAGGGCGGTGAGGATCACCGGTGACAGCGTGGCCGCTCCCCACCGGCCCCCGCGGAGAGGATGCCGACGCCACGGCCACCCAAACCCGATCACAAAATGCATCATAACGATAGGAACCAGGCATCGAGCTCGGATGGACGACGCGGCTCAGTCCTGATGATCAGACACGTGCGGTGGATGCGTCACCATCCGCCCGACGGAAGGCCGCGTGGGGCCTGACCCGCCGCGACTGAGACCCCTCCCCCGGCGCGCCGCTCGGGCTGTCCCCCCTCACCGCCCTCCGGTTACTCGTCCCGCCGCGGGTTCACCCTCTCCGTACAGGCGTCGTCAGTCATCCCAGGTCTGCGCAGCGGTGTTATCAAGGGTGTATGGAGGGAAATCCCAGCCGATTGCGGACCTCACGTCCTCCGCCCGACGGTGGCCGGCGTACTCGGCGCCTGTCCGTACTGAGCCCGCGCACCGCGGCAGGGCAGGTGTTCCTCGTTCAGAGCATGATCGTGCTGCTGCTCGTGGTGGTCGCGGTGGCGTGCATCATGCTGCAGGCGGCGCGCGACGCTGTGCGGCAGGGGCGTCGGGAGTCGGTGGTGGCCGCCCAGTCCTTCGCCAGCGCCCCCGGTGTGAGCCTGGCGCTGCGCAGCCCGGACCCGACCGCTGTGCTGCAACCGCGAGCCGAGCAGGCGCGCCGGCGGGCAGGCATGGACTTCATCGTCGTCATGAGCACGGACGGAGTCCGGTACACGTATCCCTACCCCTCGGAGATCGGCAAGAAGTTCGTCGGCACCATCGAGCCGGCACTCAAAGGCCGTACCGTCGTCGAACAGGCGGGCGGTCCGCCTCTGCCGGCGGGCAAGGGGACGGCCATCCAGGCGGTCGTCCCGGTGACCGATGCGCGCGGCCGGATCGTCGGCCTGGTTTCTGCGGGGATCACCGTCACGAACGTGGCCCGACTGTGGATGCCGCAGCTGCCGATCGTCCTCGGCGTCGGCGCGATCATGCTGGTGCTGGCCGCGGCAGGGACGACCGCAGTGTCCCGGCGACTGCTGCGGCAGACACATGGCCTGGCCCCGGCGGAGCTGGCGCGGCTGTACGAGCACCACCAAGCCGTGCTGCACGCGGTTCGGGAGGGGATTCTGATCACCGGCGAGGACCGACAACTGCTGCTGGCCAACGAAGAGGCGAAGCGGCTGCTGGGTCTGCCGGCCGACGCACAAGGGCGGGACGTGCGGGAGCTGGGGCTTCCCGAGCAGATGGCGCGCGTGCTCGCATCCCCGGAGAAAGTCACCGACGAGGTCTACCTCGCCAACGACCGGTTGCTGGCTGTGAACAAGCGGCCCACGTTCCCGGAGGCCGACGACACGGGCAGCGTGGTGACGTTGCGGGACACCACGGAGCTGGCGGTTGTGTCGGGGCGGGCTGAGGTGGCGCTGGGGCAGCTGAAGCTGCTGTACGAGGCGGGGATGCGGATCGGGACGACTCTCGATGTGGAGCGCACGGCCCAGGAGCTCGCCGACGTGGCGGTGCCCCGGTTCGCCGACATCGTCGCGGTGGATCTGCTGGATTCGGTGGTGCGCGGCTCTGAGCCGACGACGGAAGGCTGGCGCCACCTGCTGAGGTCCGCGATCAGCGGAGATCAGCGGATGCTGCCGGTGTACCGGCTGGGTGAAGTGATCACATTCTCGCCCGAGACTCCGCAGATGCTGGCGCTCGAACGGAGCCAGGGCGTCCTGGAGGCGGACCTGCGGCAGGCCCACGGCTGGCAGGAACAGGATCCGGAACGCGCTCGAAAAGCTCTGGAACTCGGATTGCACTCCCTGGTGACCATGCCGCTGCGGGCGCGCGGGGTGCCCCTGGGCCTCGCGCACTTCTACCGGACGGAAGGCTCGCCCGCCTTCGAGCCGGAGGACGTGGCCTTCGCGGAAGAGCTCGGCGCGCGGGCGGCGGTGGCCATCGACAACGCCCGGAGGTTCACCCGCGAGCACGCGATGACGGTGACGCTGCAGCGCAGTCTGTTGCCGCGGGGCCAGCCGGAGCAGGACGCCCTGGAAGTGGCCTGGCGGTACCTGCCGTCGGAGGCGGGAGTGGGCGGGGACTGGTTCGACGTCATTCCGCTGCCGGGCGGACGGGTCGCGCTGGTGATAGGCGATGTCGTCGGCCATGGGCTACACGCCTCGGCGACGATGGGCCGGCTGCGCGTCGCCGTGCACAACTTCGCCACGCTGGACCTCCCCGTCGACGAGGTCCTCGGGAAGCTGGACGATCTGGTCGCCCGCCTGGACGACGAGGACGACTCCAGCGCTGCCCCCGACGACCAGGAGGGGACGGGGTTGACCGGAGCGACGTGCCTGTATGCCATCTACGACCCGGTGACAGGGATCTGCACGATGGCTCGTGCGGGGCATCCCGGCCCCGTGGTGGTGAACCCGGACGGGACGGTCGTCTGCCCCGAGGTGCCGGCCTCACCCCCGTTCGGCCTCGGAGGCTACCCCTTCGAAACCGCCGACGTGCACCTGGCGGAGGGCTCCCAGCTGATCCTGTACACCGACGGGCTGGTCAAGAACACTGCCCGCGACATCGACGCCGGTCTCGAAGAGCTGCGCCGGGCGCTAGGCGGAGCCGGAGCCGGGGAACGCACTCCGGAGGAGACCTGCCGAGCCGTGATCGGGGCGTTGAAGCCGACCCGGCTCTCGGACGACATCGCACTGCTGGCGGCGCGGACCCGGCGGATCCCGTCCTCTTCGGTGTCCGAGTGGGATGTGCCCCCGGACACGGCGGTGGTGCCCTCGGTGCGGGCCCAGTGCAGGACGGTTCTGAGCGGCTGGGGGCTGGACGAGACCGCGTTCACCACGGAGCTGATCCTCAGCGAGCTGGTCACGAACGCGATCCGCTACGGATCACCACCGGTGAAGGTGCGCCTGCTGCGCGGTCGTAGTCTGATCTGTGAGGTGTCGGACGGCTCCAGCACCTCTCCGCGACTGCGTCGGGCGGCGACCACGGACGAGGGCGGGCGTGGACTGTTCCTCGTGGCGCAGTTCGCACAGCGGTGGGGGACGCGGTACACGTCCCGCGGCAAGGTCATCTGGGCGGAGCAGATCCTGCAGGACGGCGCGTCCGGTCCCGCGGACGATACGTCGGTCGACGTGCTCCTCGAACAGTTCGGGGATCCCCTGATGTGAGGACCAGGGTGACCAGCACGGTCGCCTCGTGGCGGACCGCGAGCTTGTCGTACCTCGTGGCTACAGCCCGGTGGCGCTTGAGGTGGTTGATCCCGCACTCGACCGCGTGACGCTCGCGGTAGCCGTCCTGGTCGAACTTGGGCCACCGCCCGCCTCGCGATCCGCGCTTGAGCCGGTTGCGGACGCGGTCCGTCGGGACCGGGATCGTGGCCTTGATCCCGCGTCTGCGCAGGTAGGCGCGATTGCTGCGGGAGTCGTACGCCTTGTCGGCCCGGACCCGGTCCGGCCGTTTGCGCGGTCTGCCGGGTCCGAGCCGGGGCACGCTGATCCTTTTCAGGACGGGCTCGAACTGAGGCGAGTCACCCCGCTGTCCGGCGGTGATCACCACCGACAACGGCTTCTGCCCCTGCTCGACGGCGAGATGGATCTTGCTGCTCAGACCGCCCACGGAGCGTCCGAGCCCGTGGTCGGCCGGCTCGACGGCGATCTCGCCGGGCGGTTCCTTCTGGAGCCCCCCTTTCGCCGCCCCGGCCGCGTGCTGGTGAGCCCGACAGACCCTGGAGTCGACGTTCACGTCCCAGGTGATCAGGCCCTTGGCATCGGCCTCGGCCTGCAGCTGAGTTCGTGACAGCCCCCTAGAGGAGTCGCTGGCTCCCCAAGCGAGTCGTCGCACGGATGCGAGGAGGCGCCGATGGCGAGATCCGGAGCGGTGAGGATGACCGATCACGCCGGCGTCCCCCTCACCCACGGCCGACCGCAGGTCAACGGGGTTGATCTGCACTATGCGACGGGCGGCAAGGGCGACCCGGTCGTCCTGATCCACGGCGCGCCGAAGCACGGATCGACTTCAGCACGGCCAGCGTGTTGGCGGCACACTCTGCGCCGACTGACGCCCCACGGGTGTCGTCGCCGACCGAATAGCAGCCGTGGAATACCGCACGCCATGGGTGCGACGGTAGGCGGCGGGCACTGACGCTGCCGCCGGCCGGCAGCAGCTGGCCGGCGATCGTTCGGTGCGGGACTCGTGTTCGTTTCGTCATCGCGTCGGCAACAGGCGGCAGGCGTCCGCGGAGGTCACCGGGGTACCCGGCGGATGCCTCGCGATGCGCTCGCAAAGGAGGAGGGCATGGCTATCACTCCACGTCAGACGCGCTTCTGCCCGCCCCACCACTACCGCGAAGGAGGGGCGCAGTGAACCCCTCACCGCATTCCGCCACGGCTGACCTGGAAGAGGGCCGGGGGACGCGCTCCGACCTGCTCGGGATCTATCTCAACGATCACTTGGCCGGCGCCACCGGTGGCGTCGAGCGCGCCCGTCACCTGGTGCGGTCGTGCAGGGGCACAGCAATCGGCTCCGCCCTGGACCCAGTCGCCACAGAAATTGCGCAGGACCGGGAGAGCCTTCTCCACCTGATGCAGCGACTGGACATCCCACCTCGCCGATACAAGATCTGCGCGGGCTGGGCAGCTGAGAAGCTCGGCCGACTCAAGGGCAACGGCAGGCTTATGCGCCGTTCGCCTCTGAGCTCCTTGATCGATCTGGAGCTGCTACGGATCGGGGTGGCCGGCAAGACCGCTGGATGGGAGACGCTGCGAAGGCTCAGCGACCACGAGGAGCGTCTCGACCCACACCTGCTCGACGCCCTCCTCGAACGTGCCCGTGGACAGCTACGAGTGCTGGAGTCGCTGCATCTGCAGCAGGTCACGGCTGCCTTGCAAGCGCAGGATCGAGAAGGCTCCGGAGCGCGATGATGAGCGAAACCACAACACCCCAAGCAGAAGGCGCACCCGACGGCGAGCCCGAACACCAGGAAACGTCGGCGGGCCGAGCCCGTGGTCAGCGCCAAGCGCCTCGCAGTACACCTGCACAGGCCGGGAGAACGCGGGGAGGAAGAAGACGAGCCGGGCGAGGACCGGCTTCCATGCGCGATGCCGCAAGCATCAAGGTGGCGCCTATCAGTGGATCGCGCCATCAGGGAGACAGGCTCTAAAGCGTGTTGTAGAAGGCCGTGAGCAGGGCATCTCCGTCATACGTCTGGGGTGTTGAAGGCCGAGCGGGTGTGGGTGGAAGCGCTCACGGGGCTGCGGACCGATCAGTTCGGTCGGTTGCTGAGGGCGGTGCGTGCGCGTGGTGGTGACGGCTGCGGATGGGGGTGGCCGTGGCGACTGCCGCTGGCCGAGCGGGTGCTGCTGGTGGCGGTCTACTACCGCACGAACCTGACCATGCGGCAGCTCGCCCCGCTGTTCGGCGTCTCGCCGGCCACGGTCTGCCGGGTGATCCAGCGCCTTGGCCCGCTGCTCGCGCTCGAGCCCGTCCGCGCTCCGCAGGATGCCGTCGAGCGGTTATGGACCGTGGACGGCACCCTCATGCCGGTCCGCGACCGCACGGTGGGCACGTCCTCACGCACCTACCGATTCTCGGCGAACGTGCAGGTCATCGTGGACGCGGACACGCGCTTGGTGGTGGCCGCCGCACGCCCGGTGCCGGGCACGACCGCGGATGCGAAAGCCTGGCGGGATTCGGGTCTGGCCGAGCAGTGCCAGAACGTCACCGTGCTCGGCGACGGCGCCTACATCAACACCGGCCTGATCGTCCCGCACCGCAAACGGCCCGGACGGGCGCTGCTGAAGGGAGAGGAAGAGGACAACGCCGCGCGCCGCAAGGTCCGCGCCCGCGTCGAGCACGTCATCGGCCGGATGAAGAACTACAAGATCCTCCGCGACTGCCGGCAGCACGGCGACGGCCTCCATCACGCCGTCCAGGCCGTCGCCCGCATGCACAACCTCGCCCTCGCCGCATGACCGGATGCACCAACAGCCCAGCTCAGGCCGCCTGTTCACGGCCTTCTGCAACACGCTTTAGGGTCGGCCGGTCGAGTGCCCCGGCTGCCTTCCGAAAGTCTGGTCAGCCGACCGCGAAGTCCGCCGCCTTGGTGTCCAGGGTGGTGGTGCCGTCCTTGGCCGTGGCGAGGACGGCGACATGCCAGGAGCCGCGCGGGGATGAAGCGGCCTCGGCAGTGGTCACCGCGGCCGTGTACACGCACCGCACGGTGTCCGCACCAGCGGGCTTGCATCGGGCCGACTCCGCCTGGGTCATCTCCTTGGCGGTCGGCTGCTTCGCGGCAAGTCCCGACTTCTCAGGCCAGGCCAGCACCTTCAGGGTCTTGACGCCGGAGGGCGCCGCGACCTCGGTGGAGAAGGTGAAGGAGCCGTCCCGCTCGCCGACCGGGGCGGTGTACCGGGCGGTGTTGTGCGCGAGGGCGGGCGTCTGGTCCCCGGCATACGCGAGAGCGAAGGCCCCGGCACCCGCCAGGACGACAGCACCAGCGACGACGGACAGGGCGATACGACGGGACATGGCGAGTTCTCCGTAACTCTCTCGGCTGACGGAACCCGGCGCTCTCGACCAGGCCGCTGCACCGATGCTCGCAATGCGAAGCCGTCCCGGACCTGAGTACGGAAACTCAACTCGGCCTGGGTGATCGAGACGATCCGGCCAGCCGATCACCCAGGGTCCTGAGGACCGCAACCAGCGCGCTCGCCTCGTGGCGGACGACGAACTTGTCGAACCTCGCGGCCAAGGCACAGTGACCCTCGAAGCGATTGATCCGCCCTACGGCGGCACACCAGGACCCCTCGCCTGGTCTACTACCAGGCGAGATCCCTTCCTCTCGACTATCTCGACGGCGCACATCCCCGTGAGCCGAAGCAGGTGGGACGCTTAGGTCATGGCCCTTGGACCACGGCCGCACTTCCTGGGTTCCTGGCAGCCGGGTCACACACCCGGGCTGATCGTCATCCCACTGGGGCTGATCGTCACGGTCTGCGTGGTCGATGTGCTGTCACCGCCGCACATCCACCTCGGTCCGCTGCTCGTGGCGGCACCGCGATCACGGTGGCGTTCGCCGGCGCCCGGGTGACGGCACTCGTGGCACCGGGCTCCCGCCCTGGCTCGGGGGGCGGGGCGGGAGCCCAGGAGCAGTTTCCCCCGCCGCACGGCCGGGCGCGTTGCCTCAGGCGCTGCGTGATCGGCGCGCCGTCGTCTTCTTCGTGGTCTTCTTTGCGGTGGTCTTCTTGGCCGGCTGCTTCTTCACCGTCTCCTTGGCGGCGGTCTTCTTCTGCGGCAGCTCGTGGATGTCGGCGTCCTCGCCGCGGGAGGCCTTGGCCTGCTGGACGGACTCATTGAGGGCGGCCATGAGATCCAGGATCTGGCCCGGCTGCTCGGGCTCCCGGGCTTCGGGCGGCGGCCTGTCTTCCCGCTTCGCCTCGATGATCTTCGCCATGGCTTCGGTGTAGGCATTGGTGAATTCAGGGCCCTGGAGGTCGTCTCGGGTCATGCCGTCGATGAGGGCAAGCGCCCCCTCGATCTCCTCCTCCGAGACCTTCTCGCTGGGCGGGTCGATGGCGACCGGATCACGGACCTCGTCAGGCCAACGCATCACCTGCGGGACGATCACGTCTTCGCGTACCCGCAGTAGGCCCAGGCGTTCACGGCCCGACCATGCGTACTTGGCGATCGCCACCTTCGATGACCTGCCCAGGGCCTGCCGCAGCAATTTGTACGGCTTCGCCGCCACCTGTCCGTCCGGCACCAAGTAGTAGCCCTCGGCAATGCGGATCGGATCGATCGACTCCAGCGGTACGAAGACCTGGATCTCGACGGCCTTCGCTGTCGGCAGCGGCAGCTCCCGCAGTTCCGCATCCGAGATCGCCACGACCTCGCCCTTGGCGTACTCGTAGCCCTTGCCGATCTCAGGAGCCTACGGTCTTGCCTTTCAGGCGAAGCAGTACGGTCTCACTGGCTTTGTCGGACTGCTGGCGGCGGCCAGTGTGGCGGCAACCGACCTGGAGGCTTCGAGACTGCGGGCCTCCGCAGAACTCGGCGCCGAAGCTGTCGCCGACCTCCAGGGCCGCCTTGCCGACGCTCTGGCTCTGGGGTCAATGCGGCTCCAACAGCATGAGCAGGCTGGTCGTGGTCCTACGCCGACCTTCCTGGGATTGAACTCGCGGCGATGGCTGGCGCTCGTGAGCATCATTGTGGCGCTCGGAGGCTCCCTGTACACGTGGGTGGCCCTGCCGTAGGAGCGTAGTGTCAGGGCCCGACGATCTGACATAGCCCGTGAGACGCAACTACGGTGGGAGACAAAGAGAGGCAGCCCAGGTCACGGTGCCACAACGGCCATGAATGGCGAGACCGTACACCAGTGTTGGGTCTTACGGCTGATGTCGTAATCGCACGAGCCGTGTCGTACCGACGTCTATGACATCGCCGTGAGACTAGTGCGTGCGTGGGTGTTGCTGCCCTGGGTGTGTGGTGCTCGTCGAGCTCCCGGTTGGGCTCGACGCGTTTGAGAGGTCCATCCGTCTGTGGTGACGGATCTTGTTGCCGTTCCTCTGCGGGCTCATCAGCCCACTCAATGGCTTGGGCGGCGCACAGAGGCGGCGAGCACGGGATATACGGAGGTAGCAGTGAAGGCAATCGTCGCGACGGATCCGGCCGCGGAAGCAGCCGGGATCACACTCGCGGAGCGGCCTGAGCCCACGCCGGCGATCAACGACGTCGTCGTTGAAGTCCATGCGTCGGGCTTCGTCCCCGCGGAGTGGGAGTGGCCCTCGACGTGGGTCGATCGCGCCGGTCGCGATCGAGCCCCGGCGATCATCGGCCACGAGTTCACCGGAGTGGTCACCTCCCTCGGTTACGGCACGACGGGGCTCTCGCTGGGGCAGCGGGTGTTCGGGATCACGGACTGGCACCGCGATGGAACCCTGGCCGAGTACGCGGCCGTGGAGGCACGCAACCTGGCGCCGCTGCCGGGGAACGTCGACTTCACGATGGGTGCGAGCCTGCCGATCTCCGGCCTGACCGCGTGGCAAGGTCTGTTCCAGCACGGTCGTCTTCAGGCGGGGCAGAGCGTCCTCGCACACGGCGCCGCCGGCGCAGTCGGGTCCGTGGTTACGCAGCTCGCCCGGGAGTTCGGCGCCTACGTCATCGGTACCGGGCGGGCGGCGGACCGCCAGGCGGCGCTCGACTTCGGCGCGAACGAGTTCCTCGACCTCGCCACCGAGGATCTCGACGACATCGGCGGGGTCGACGTGGTCTTCGATGTCATCGGCGCTGACGTCCAAAGGCGCTCGGCGAGAATCATCCGGCCTGGCGGGACGCTGGTGACGGTGGTCGGGCCTGTTGAGGCTCGCCCTGTCGATGGCTTGGCGGTCGACTTCGTCGTCGAGTCCGTTCCGAGTCAGCTGGTGGAGATCGTCGACCGGGTGCGGGACGGGCGCCTTCGCACGCACATCGGAACGGTCGCGACCCTCGACGACGCCGTCCCTGCACTCAACCCGACCGAGCGGCGCAAGGGCAAGACCGTCATTCGCGTGCGCCCCTGAGCGCCCTGGAATGGACCAACAGTGGGGGTGTGCTGGACAACCGCTGACCTGCCCGGTGTGGGACGAGGACATGCCACGGACTTGAGACTGATCATGGTGACACGGCCGTGAGACAAAAGCCCAAGTCGCAAAAGATCGATCTGTCGGACGCGGCGAGACCCTAAATTGTCGGCCTATGGGCCGCCGTGCAGCTCAGCGTCCGGCCAGGTTGGGGTTATCCACAGGCGCCACCACGATCCAGGCCGCCGAACACGCCGACCACACCACCCATGCACTCCCCAACACCCCGACCACTACGGACGATTGATCGCCTACACCATCACAGGGGACGTGACCCGTATTCGCCGACGGGCTTGGCGAGATGGGAGCACAGCGGGACAGCCCAATTGGCCTTCTCATCTGCATGGTGCCGGACGTCCTCCGGCACGCGTTCTCGCGGGAATTGCTGTTTGTCGTCGGGCCGTAGCGCCCTTCAGGCCCGCGCGACCGAGGCCGCACCGGACAGAGCTGGCCAGCGCCGTGCGACCCGATCGCCGCAGAGACGGATGCCGCCGCCCGGAAGCGCACGGGGCCACGCGTATGTCGCCCGGGCCCGGCTTCCGCCTGGCCCCGCCCGTCGCGACTGGCTGCCGGATTGCCCCGGTGTGCTAGACAGGGAGCAACCAAAGGGGAATTTTGCAGCAGCTCACGCTCGGAATCATGTCGCAGACCCGCAAGGAAAACGAGCATCGTCTGCCCGTTCACCCCGCTCATTTCGACCGCATCGACGCCTGTCTCCGCAAGCGCATCTACCTCCAGGAAAACTACGGAGAGCATTTCGGCGTCCCGGACAGCCGACTCGCCCCGCTCATCGCGGGCTTCCGCACGCGCGAGGAACTCATCGCCGACTGCGATGTCATCCTGCTGGCCAAACCGCTCCACGAGGACCTGGCGGAACTACGCGAGGGTCAGGTTCTGTGGGGCTGGCCGCACTGTGTCCAGGACGAGAGGCTCACCCAGACCGCCATCGACCGGCGGCTGACTTTGATCGCCTTCGAAGCGATGAACCACTGGACCCGCAGCGGCGCCTTCAACTTGCACGTCTTCCACAAGAACAACGAGCTGGCCGGGTACTCCTCGGTCCTGCACGCCATGCAGCTGATTGGCGTGACAGGCGACTACGGGCAGCGGCAGCGTGCCGTGGTCATCGGCTTCGGAGCGACCGCCCGCGGCGCGGTGACCGCACTCAGCGCCCTGGGCGTGCATGACGTCGACGTGCTCACCGCGCGTGGCGTCACCGCCGTCAGCTCCCCCATCCACTCCGCGCGGATCGTCCACTTCGACCACGACAAGGCCGACGACACCCTCGACCCGCGACGCAGCATCGCCCTCACCGAGGACGGCCCGCTGCCGCTGGCCGAGTTCCTCGCCGGGCACAACATCATCGTCAACTGTGTGCTGCAGGACCCCGCCGCGCCGTTGATGTTCCTGATAGACGAGGACCTGCCCAAGCTGGCCCCAGGCACCCTGGTCATCGACGTCTCCTGCGACGAGGGCATGGGCTTCGACTGGGCCCGGCCCACCACCTTCAACGACCCGATGTTCACCGTCGGGGACCACGTCAGGTACTACGGGGTGGACCACAGCCCCTCATACCTGTGGAACTCCGCGACCTGGGAGAACAGCGAGGCCCTTCTGCCGTATCTGGACGTCGTGCTCCAGGGCCCCGACGGCTGGGACACCGACGACACGATTCGGCACGCCATCGAGATCCGCCGTGGCGTCGTCCAAAACCCCAAGGTGCTAGCTTTCCAGCACCGCACCGCAAAGTACCCGCACGCCCACGAGGAGACCCAGACCCGGGCGGCGTCGCGGCCGTAGCGGCGGGGCATCCGGTGGCGGAGCATGGCGGTTGAGCCCGAGTTCGATCAGCCACTCCGGTGCTGGCGGGCGGTCCTGGAGGCCGGGCTGCCGCTCGGCTTCACGGCGCTCCTCGTCGGCGATCCACCGGCGAGTGCGCGCCAGGTCCCGTTCCTGCACCCGCTCCAGGAAGCGGAGCAGCACAAGCCTCGACCGGACAGGATCGTTCACATGTTCGATTCTAGACGGCAGGCCGCCGCCTGCACATGTGACACTCAGCGCCCTCCGTCAAGTGATCTTGACCGGTTTCCAGGCGATATTGACCGGCGCGGTCGAACGCCCGTCTGTACGGTCAGCCCATGGAAGACCTGCCCGAGAAGGTGGACCGCCACATCCTGGACCATCGGATCGTCCTGGCGCTCAAGGCGATCATGGACGCGTCCGGCTGCACGCTCCATGAAGCGATCGACATCTTCGGGGTCCGGTACGAGGAGCTCCGCCGCGACCGGCCGGACGACTTCCAGGTGAGCCGCGAGGAGTACGGACGCAACGTCTACACCTGACCTGCGGTCTTCCCACCGGTCAAACTCACCTGGCAAACGGTCAAGA
Source organism: Streptomyces sp. NPDC001492 (assembly GCF_053597275.1). NCBI lineage: Bacteria > Bacillati > Actinomycetota > Actinomycetes > Kitasatosporales > Streptomycetaceae > Streptomyces > Streptomyces sp. NPDC001492. Next base: position 25,196 of record NZ_JBSFHW010000081.1, read on the forward strand.
TCACCTGTCAGAGGTCACTCAGCGATAGGTGGCCATTCGCAGAGCTACTTGGCCACCCGGCCCTCACGGTGAAGTTGCCACGCCGGCTATCCCGCTCGGCACTTGGCAAGCATCAACTTCCCTCGTCTGCGCCCAGATCTGCCCGCATCGCCGCGTGAACGAGTTTCATGGCGTCGAGTTACTCCCGCATGCGCTCGCCGCCTTGGCTTTGAATAGTTGACCGAGGCGGTCATGCGACTGAGGCAGCTCGCCTTCCTTGCCAGCGCCTCGGTGGACCTCAACGTCGGGGCCGCTCGCGAGCCGACCGCGCTGGCCCCGGAAGCCGCTGTCGGCTGCGCCGTGACCCTGGCCGACGAGACCCGGCGGCGCCGCTGGGCCACGGCACCAGCCCCCGACGACCGGCTGAACGCCATGCACCGCACGGCCCTGGCCGAGATCGCCTGCGGACACGTCGAGCTCTCTGGGTCGCGAATTCACCCGCTCCCGCGAGCCCGAGGTGCTGATGAGCACCCTGCGTGCCCTGGAGACGAAGGGCCTGGCCGAGAGAACCGCTCGCTCGGCACCCGCCGCCTACGTCGGCGGCCCGCCCCTGGACCGGGTACGCCTCACCTCGGTCGGCATCACCGCCCTCGCCTCGGTCATCGACGCGCCTCCCGCCGGGCCACGCACCGCGCCCGGAACCACGCCCCGCCACCTGCCCTCCGCCGCGCAGGCCACCACCCGAAGCCGCTGAAACAGCGCAGGAGCCATCCCATCCCCACGCCCCCACTCGACCTGACCGAACAAGTCCGTGAGGTACCCGTCGCCGTTGGAGTCGCACTCGAGAACGACTCCATTGCCCGGCGTCACGGCCATGACCGCGTACCCCGCTGAACTGCCCGCCGCCGTCCTGTCGTTACGCACCATGATCCCGGTCTTCGCCCAGGAGTTGGCGTCGTCCAACTGGTCCACCGTGACGGTCGCGGTGGTGCCGCTGCTGAACGCTTTGCTCTGGTAGACGGCCCCGTACTGGTCGTCGTGCTGTCCGCCACCCCAGACGTCGGCCCCGGCTTCGGTGATCGCGAACCGAGCGTCGAGGCGGACGCGGTCCTGCGCTGCTGCATCGCGCCCGGGGAATCGATGCCGATGAAGTCCAGGTGCTGGCAAATGTGCTGATGCCCCCGCAGACAGGCCGGGCAGCTCTCGTCCCAGCGCAGCGGCATCACGGTCACCGCGTCACCGGGTGCCCAGCCCTCCACGCCCGGGCCGACGCGGACGACACGGCCGGAATCCGGTCTCACACCACCACAACGACACCTAGCAGCCAGCAGCCAGACCATCCACAAGTGAGCCTGACCAGGCCCTACTATCCGGTGACGCGCTGGAAGGTCCATCGCTGGTTGGTACTGCCCCTGTCGGTGTACTGGATCAGCGCGGCGCCGTCGGCCGTGCTGCCTGCGCTGACGTCCAGGACCTTGCCGCTGTTGCGATTGACCACGACGAACGCGCCCCCGGTCAGCGGGCGCAGTTGCCATTGCTGGCTGGTGCGGCCGTCCGCGGTCGTCTGTACGATCCGCGCGCCGTCCGCGGTCGAGGAGCCTGATACGTCGAGGACCTTGCCGCTGCGGACGCAGGTGATGGTGTGGTAACCGTCCGCTGTGGACTGGAAGGTCCACTGCTGGTTCGCTGAGCCGTTGTCGGGCCACTGGATCAGGCCGGCGCCGTCCGCGGTCGATCCACCGGAGACGTCGGCGACCTTGCCGCTGCGCACGCTGACGCATTTGTAGGCCCTGGTGGGGGCGACGGTGTACTGCACGGAGTCGACGTCGACGTAGCCGGTGTTGTTGGGGTTGTAGGTGTACAGGCCGATCCGGTCGCCGCGGTAGCCGCCCCAGGTGAGCTGGTAGGTACCGCCGAACGAGGTGAATGAGTTGCCGTCGAGGCTGTAGGAGAACTGGCTGACGCCGTTGACGTCCCAGGTGGTGCGTAGCCACACGGAGTTCTGCGTGATCGCCGGGCCGTTGGTGAGGGTGCCGCCGGCATTGTGCGCGATCGTGGTGGTGCCCCCGGAGCGGCGGACGCCCAACCCGGCGTAGGTGGCGGCGTAGTGGCACAGTCCGGCGTGCTGGCCGTCGGCGAGGCCGCCCAGTTCGAGGCGGATGGTCACCGTCGCGCCGCCCGCCGTGCGCAGCACCCGCTGGGTGAGGGTGTTGCCGACCTTGGTCAGGTTGTCGGTCGCCAGCGGAGCGAACGCCTTCAGCCGGAGGTAGCCGGGGCGGTCGGTCAGGGACCAGTGGTCCGCGCGGGGTTGGTAGTACCACTCCCACTGCGGCTTGAGGCGGGTGTCGGTGAACAGGTCGCTGGTCACCACGGAGGGAAGCGCGTCGACCGGCAGACCGGGGGTGCCGCCGGCGGGGACCTGGCCGGTCCACACCATGGTGCCGATGCCGTCCGTGCCGACCTGGCCCAGGATGGGCCAGCCGTCGATCCAGGTCACGGGCAGCAGGGACAGCACGCGTCCCTCCCAGTCACCGTGGCCGTGGTGGGTGACGAAGTACCAGGTGCCGTCCGGGGCCTGTACCAGGCCGCCCTGGTTGGGCTCGCGGTC
>NZ_JBSFHW010000082.1:0-26441 GCF_053597275.1 Streptomyces sp. NPDC001492
GTCGTTCGCGTCGAAGCGGGCCCGGAAGTCGTAGTGGCGCAGGTAGTTGCCGGACACGTCGCGGAAGGAGAAGGCGTTCGAGTCGGGCGGCCCGCGGTTCTATCCGGCCAGCGGAAGCCCGCCGCCGGACACCAGCACACTGAGGCGGTCGGCCGCCGCCACCGTCCGCGCGACCGTCCTGGGAGTGTCGGTCAGCAGCGAGGACGGCTTGAGCACGCCGATCGCCCCGTACACGGTGTCGCCCCACAGCACCGGAGCGGCGACCGCACCCCATCCGGCGATCTCCTCGTAGCCCAGCGCGTATCCGGCCGTCCGGATCTCCTTCAGCGAGGCCCGGAACTTCCCTTCGGCCAGGGCCCCCGGCCCGGCGCCAGCGGGAATGGGCTCGGCGAGCACCGTGTCGACCTGCGGCGCCGACAGGTGCGCGGCGATCACCCGCCCGGACGGGCCGACGCGCAACGAGCCGCCCACGGCGACCAGTTCAGTGACCCCCAGCCCCAGCGCCTCCAGGTCGTAGCGGCCCGGCGCGTAGTCGGCGAGCACCCGGCGCGGGGCGCCGTAGGGGGAGAACACCCACAGCAGCGCCATGGCGTCCAGCGCCTTGCTCAAGTGTTCCAGGATCGGATGGGAGGTCTCGGTGCCCGGCGTGTACGCCATCGCGTGCATGCCGATGGCCGCCGCCCCTGGCCCCAGTCTGTACTTTCCCCCGGGGCCCTGCACGAAGTATCGGCTCGGAATGCCGGACTGCAAGATGCGGTACACCACCGTGACGTTGAGTCCGGTGGCCTCGGCGATTTCGCTGGGGCCGTGCGCGGGGCCGTCGAGGAGCATGAATGCCCGCTCGACCATCTTCACCCGCCGGGCGTGGGCGGTGCCGCCCGTTCCTTGTGAATTTGTGGACTGGTCTCCTGCGCTTGCGTTGCTTGCTGCGGTGAACAAGGTGACTTTCCTCGTTTGTGCGCGCCGCCTTTACATGGGTCAGCTAAGCGGCTATCCCCGACGGGCCGTTCTCCCGTGGCGCGGCCTCGCCACGAAGTCCTCAGCCCCGAACCCCCGGTTCCCCCTCACCCCCTTGGTTGCAAGTTCAACCGTCCTCTGCATCGTACATGCGCGGCGCGAAACGGCTGGTGAAATTTACACCCCATCAAATCGGGCGCCACGGGCCTCCATTGCGTCACGCGAAATGCCTTATTGCGCTGCGCGTAAAAGGGAAACGGGGAAGCCTCGGCGCAGCTGCGGTATTGCGCGTGGCGAAATGGAGTAAGAGTGCATTCTATTGCGGCAGGCGTAAAAAGTTGACATGACCCGGTGGAGTTTCATTGACTGCGGTCGCGTTCCTAAAGCAAAGGCACTCCGGGGAACGCCGAGATTTAGAACGGGGAAATACAGTTGCGTGCACGCAGAGCAATAGGCGCCCTGACTCTGACCGCGGCCCTCGCGGGATCGGGTGTCGTCGCCACCACCGGTACAGCCCAGGCCGCCGACAACAGGTGCTACATCACCGCGAGTTCGGCCAACATCCGCTCGAAGGCTTCCGCCTCCAGCACAGCGCTGGGAGTTGCCTACAAGAACAACCAGTGCTCCAAGACCGATCTCAAGTGGAACTCCGACCTCACCTGGGTCCGGATCAAGATGACCACCGGAAACGCGAAGGGCGTGCGGGGCTGGGTCAGGGAGGACCTGGTCCACGTTCCGACCGTCGACACCTGCACCCCTCCGTGCTGAAGGGAGGGGCTGAAATGCAGATACGTCGAGTCATCACCGCCCTGTCCCTGACCGCCGCTCTCGCGGGCGGGGGGCTTGTCGCTACCGCCGGCACGGCCGAGGCGGCCGCGAAGGGCTGCTATGTCACCGCGAGTTCGGCCAACCTCCGCTCCAAGGCGTCGACCCACTCGACCGTCGTGGCCGTCGCCTACAGGGGCGACAAGTGCAGCGAGAAGGACGTCAAGGTCATCACCAGCGGCATCTGGTACAAGGTCCGAATGACCACCGGCAACGCCAAGGGCCGCACCGGTTGGATCCGAAGCGATCTCCTCCATACCAGCGCGGACGACACCGGCACGTGCATACCGGAGGACCCCTCGTGCACCGGCTGACGCCGATGCCGCTTGCCCGGGTGGGCATCAAGCGTGTTGCAGTGCTGGCGCTCTCGTCCAGCCTCCTCGCCGGAGGAACGGCAGCCGTGGCACCGTCGGTTGCCGCCGCCGCGATGGTCGTGGAGCAGACACCTACGGCATCCGCCGCGACATGGAAGACACAGTACGCGCAGGAGTCCGTCAAGATCCGCCAGAAGCCCGACAGGAACAGCACGGCGCTCGGGCTGGTCCCGAAGGGCTCCGCAGCGAAGAGCCTCTACGACGACGGAGCGTTCACGATCTTCTGGGGCGGGGTGCACAACGCCTGCGGCAGCAAGGGCACTCTCCGCCATGACGCTTGGAACAAGATCAAGTACAACGGGCTCACCGGATACGTCCCGGACCCGTGCATGTACCCCTCCAAGCCCTGACCGGCCGTGCCGAACGCCTGGCGGACCCAACCAGGGTCCGCCAGCAACCGTTTGAAGGGGGATCGTGAGCATGGCCGATGTGTGGGTGGCAACCAACCTGACCGAGGACGACGGCCGGTACCGGCTGATCCGTGCCGAGGACGTGCGGCACATGCAGCTCGTCGGCGAGCGGCCGCGCCTGCTCGCCCAGGTTCCCGGCGGTGAGGTGTCCGGCTGGATGGCCCTGGTGGACAGCCCGGAGCCGTACTCCCGGTTCGCCGGGGCGGGGCTGGACGGATCCACGGCGCGGCCGCCGGTGCCGGATCACTTCCACCTCGAACTGGCCGCCGCGCTCGCCGCCGCCCACGTCCGGGCGCGCGCCGAGGGTCAGCCGCTCGTCATCCGGCCCGTCATCGAGGGCAATGCGTGGGTGTGGCGGGCAGACAACTACGCCGTACTCCGGGGCGCACGGTCGGCACTCGCCGAGGTTCCCACCTCACGCGCCGCCGCCTCCTGACCCGCCGCCAGACCCGAGGGCCGCCGGACCTGACCCGGCGGCCCTCGCCGCGTTCCCGGCCTCCAACTCCCCTCCGCTCGGGGGGAGGTGACGGACGACACGGCCAACTCACCCCAGAAACTCACCTCTTAAGAGGTGAGTTTCTGGGTATGGTTGATCCATGACCACCGCCACCGCCGCCCTCGTCCCGGCCCCCGCTGACTCTCCGGAAGACGCCACCACCGCGCCGGCCGCGCCCGTCGCGGAGATCGCCGCCACCGTCACCGCCGCACTGATCGCCGGATGGGAAGCGATCCGCGCCCGGCACCCCGAGGTCCCCGAGGCCGTCATCACGATGGCCACGGGGGGCCGCGAGTCGACGATGAAGCTCGCCCACTTCTCCGCCAAGCGCTGGCGCCTGCGCCAGGGCGACGGTGTCCACCACGAGGTGTTCGTCACCGCCGAATCGCTCCAGAGCGGCGCGGAGGAAGTGTTCGCGACCCTGATCCACGAGGGCGCCCACGCCCTCAACCAGGCCCGGGGAGTCGATGACTGCTCGGCCAGCCAGTACCACAACAAGCGCTTCAAGGCGGCGGCCGCCGAGCTGGGCCTCATCCAGAAGCCCGACGTCAGCGACTACTTCAAGAAGAAGTACGGCTTCGCGGGCACCACGATGAGCGACGAGACCAAGGCCGCGTACAAGGAGCAGATCGAGGCCCTGGACGCGGCGATCCACGCCACCCGCGTGCCCAACTTCTACGGCGTCCGCGGCGGCCGCTCCCGGACCGGCGCGAAGGTGGACGACGATCTGGACACCGAGGGCTACGAGACCGAGGGCGGCGACGAGGCCGAGGAGGAGGACGGCCCGCAGAAGCCGGAGCGGGAGGACCGCAACTACGCCAAGGGCGTCTGCCAGTGCACCCCGCCCAACGTCATCAGGGCCTCCCCGAGGACGCTGAGCCGCGGCAAGATCATGTGCGCGGACTGCCTTGGTGTCTTTGGCCCGGCGGACGAAGACTGAGCGGTCCGGCGGCCGACAGCGGTGGGCCCCGACGATCCCCACAGGGGGACGCCGGGGCCCGCCGCTTTCCGCGCTACGGGGCCCCGGACTCCCAGCTCTGCCCCCGGGGGCAAAGTAGCTACGAGTGATGCTCAGGCCGTGGATCGGCGAGGGCGCTTACGCGGTTCGCATACGTCCGGGGTGGCGCGGGCGTATGCCTTCTGGCACGGTGGCATTACTATCCGTAATGGATTGGTTACTGTGAGTCGGAACAAGTGAGGTGCCTGAGCATGCCCGTCGCTCCCATCACGAGCATCACCCACTTCCAGGAGGCCGCCTCCAGCTCCAAGGTCATCATCTACTTCTCGGCGGCGTGGTGCGGCCCATGCAAGACGATCGGCCCGGTGCTGGAGGACCTCTCGAACGAGCCAGAAAACTCCGTCGATTTCTACAAGGTTGACGTCGACGCGCTGCCGGACATCGCGGAGAAGTACGGTGTCAGAGCCATGCCGACGTTCGTGTTCCTCGAGCGCGGGAACAAGGTCAAGGACATGGTCGGAGCCAACCCGGGACAACTGAAGCAGCTCGTCCATGACTTCCGCGGTCGCTGAGACGGGCTTAGCCCTGCCCGGTCCCTGTCGCCCTCGTCCAGCCCCGGCGCGTCCGGGGCGCGCAGTCGGGCACAGGGCGTCGGCTGCCGGGGTGTCGGCGGTGCTGACCCAGCGTCCGTACTGTTCAGTGGGCATGGCGGGACGCCGTTGCTACCCACCGGTTACTTTTCCCCTGGGGACAGAGCTGGGAGTCCGGGGCCTACGGAGCCGGATCCAGCCCCTCGAAGGGGTCGAACCCGAGCTGCTCGATCACCCGCTGACGGGTGGACTCCTTGGGCCGCCACTGCTGGCTGGTCGGGTAGGTGAGGTTCAGCCCGGCGGCTGGGGGAACGAGCAGGTAGTCGGCCCGCGGGCAGCCGGTGAGGTGCGGGCACTCCTCCAGTACCCGATTGCAGAAGGCGCATAGAAGCCCCCTCACCTGGCCCGTCTGGTGGTCGTGGTCGACCATCGCCCCGGGGTACAGGCCGCACAGGTGGCAGTCGGGACCGAGCGCGTCGACCAGCGCGGCGCGCAGGCGCCGGATGGACGCTGTACGGGCCGGAGGTGGCGGCCACAGGTGCCGCAGTTCGTACCTCCCGCCGTCGCAGCGGTTCGTCCGTTCGACGGTGCCGGGATCCACGCCCGGGCCCGTCGCCTGGACCGTCCACTCGGCGACGAGAGCGCCCCACACCACCGTGTCGGTGCCGTCCACGCGGCCGCCCCGCCACGGCTCCGGGCCGTTGGCCCGCTCGATCCACCCGCAGTGCTGTCGGTGGCTCCAGGCGCCGGCGGCCTCGGTCTCCCCGCACAGCATCCGGCCCGCCCGTTCGAGATGGAACCGGCCGTCGTCGCCGGGGAGCGCGAGGGTTCTGCCCGGCGGCCCGGGCGGCGGAGTCGGCAGGTGGCAGGGCCGTTTCTTGGCGTTGTGCACCAGGTGCTCGACGAACTCGGCGCCTTGGTGGGACCAGCGCCACAGGAGCTGTGCGCGTCGGTACGGGGGCAGTTCATCCAGGCTGGCCATGGGGGGATCCTGGCGTACGGCACTGACAGTCGGGCCGGACCAGTACGCTGCGGCAGCAGAACGGCCCCCGAGCGCCTCTATCGCACGGGGGCCGTTCGTGGCGTCTGCCGTCGTCAGTCGGCGACAAGGCGGAGCCGGGAGCGCGGCGGCGGCGGGCTGCCCGGGTCCGGCCAGTCGTCGGCCGCCAGTCCGTACGACGGCGGAGACCACGTCTTCGGCGCGTAGCGGCGGTAGACCTCCCCCCACGGCGCCTTGAAGTACGAGGCGAGCAGGCCACCGGTGTTGGGGATCGGCTCCGGGGCGGCCGCGTTCTGCTCGGCGACCTGGGCAGCGACCCGTTCGGCGTGCTCGACGTGCCGCTTGCAGAACCAGTGCGGGATCACCCGACCGGTGCGCGGGTCGTGCTCCAGCACCTTGTGGTGGGAGTTGGCGCCACAGATGCCCCGGGCGTTGCGGTAGTCGACGGGCGGGACGTATCCGGCCGGGACGTGGACGACCGGCGCGGGAGGACGACGCAGCGGCACAACGGCTTCCTCCGCTTCCTCCCCGCTTCGGGCGGATCGGCGCGGCCGGTAGACGTACTCGCGCAGGCGGGGGGCCTGGCAGCCCGGTGCCTGCCCGGGACTCCAGTCGCCCGCCTCGCGGGGCGGCTGGTAGCGCGGGGCGTCCGCCGCGACGAGCGTGTCGAACCGCGGCTGACCCGCCTTCCGGCCCAGCACCCGGGCGGCCGCGGTCAGCCTCCGCTCCGGATCGGTGGGGGAGACGAACACCGCGTACGCCACCGCGATCAGCAGCTCCCGCGCCGGCGGGGCGGCCCGCCGGTCCTGGTAGATGCGGTGCACGACCCTCGCGTATGCCTCCGCCCGGTCCAGGCGGGGGAGTTCGGCCGGTGCGCTCACGCGAAGACCTCCACCAGGCGGGCCGTCACCGGCTCCCCGGCGAGCCGCTGGCGCATGAGGTGCTGGCTCCAGGTGCCGCCGTCCCAGCGCTGGGGGATGCCGTCGCCGGGGTCGACGTCGACCAGGCAGCGCCAGGGGACCTTCCGGGTGAGGACGGCGGCCAGGGATTCGGCGTCGTACATGGCCTCCTCGCCGCGTGCAGTGCGCTGCCGGTCGACCTTGGCGCGGGCGGAGGCGATGCGCACGTCCAGGGCGAGCACCGACAGGGCGCCCCACTCCAGCAGGGTGTCGGCGTGGCAGGCCTCATCCGGCTCGCACGGGCAGGCCAGGTCCTTGCCGCGCAGCTCGGGCAGCCGCTTGAGGATCTTCTCCCGGCGCTGGTCGCCCTCGTCGGACTGCCAGTAGGAGCGGCTCCCGCCCAGCCAGGGGCCGAACTCGGCGACCACGGTCGTGCGGGCCTGCGCCTCCGTGTATCCGAAGGCGTCCATGGCGGCCGCGATGGTGAACGGGTTGCCGAAGTCGCTGGTGCGGTCGACGATCATGCAGTTGTCGCCCCTGCGCCAACCGGGCGTACGCAGGCGCTGCTTACGGACGGGCATGGGATGGTTTCCTTTCCGCTGGTCGCAACGGAGGTGCGGGGGAGAGTCAGTAGGTGGGGACGGGCGGGCGCGGGACAGCTTCGAGGTTCCAGTTGACCCACTGGCCGTTCTCGACCGAGCCGACCATGACCATCGCGGGACGGTCGCTGCTCCGCTGGACGTCGGCGACCCAGGCCCGTGTCTCGGCGACGGTCTTGGGGTCGGTGAACTCGAACGGCTTCGCGGTCAGGTCCTCGTCGCGGTTCCAGGCGGCGAGGAGGCGGTCGAAGGACTCGGCGGGGGCCGCCCAGAAGAAGGCGTGCCGTCGGTCGGGGTCGGTGATGACGGCGAAGCGGATCTCGGGCAGGTCGTCGGGCATGGAGGCTCCTGTCGGGGTGTGGTGGTGGACCTGGTGCACGGCGGTGAAGCCCTCCGCAAGCAGGGCCTGCGGGGTGGCTTCCTGAGTAAGGCCGTTCTGCCAGGCGAGGACACGGTCCGGCACCTGCCGGTTGGCCGGCCGCAGCCGGTTGCGGGCCAGGCAGGTCTCCAGGTCGAGGGGAAAGCGCAGGGCGATGATGGGGCGGCGGTGGCGGCGGGCCCGCGTCACCAGGTCGGCCCTGACATGCCGTTCGACGTTCGTACTGTCGAGGAAAACCGAGTCTCCGGCGCTCAGGTGCTTCTCCAGCAGGGCGTTCTGCCGGGCGACGGCGGCCGGGGTCACGGACTGATCGCCCTCGTCCCCTCCGATCTCGCGGCGCAGGGAGTCGAGGCAGATCACCACGTCGACCGGCGCATCGGCGGCGAACGTCGACTTGCCCGACGCCCCCGAGCCGATCGCGACCACGAGCGTGCCGGGCGCCAGGACGAGCGGCGGGACGACAACGATCGGGCCAGTGGGCAGAGCCGTCATGCCTGGTCACCTCCGGTCAGCTTCTCCACGGCGGCCGTCAGCTGGCCGCTCTCCTGGGCCTCTTCCGCCTCCGTCAGCCGCTTCAGCGCGGTGGCGACGGTGACGGTCGGGTCGACCTTGGCCGCCTCGGTCAGCGGCCCGTTCAGAGCCTCGTAGCCCGCGATGTAGCCGGTGTGGTAGCGGCACGGCTGGTCGAGCCCGGCGCAGGCGCCGCAGTTCTCCCAGTCGTCGGGGTCGTACGGCTCGATCTCCAGCGGATGCTCGGGGGAGGGCAGCGCGAGCGCGGTGTCGGGGCGGCCGACGCCGAGGACGCGCAGAGGCCAGTCCTCGGGCATCTGTCGCAGCTGCACGGCGAGGGCGGCCGCGACGGCGGGCTGGTGCTCGGCGAGTAGCCGCCACAGAGCGTCGGCGCTGGCCACGGGGTCGGGGCTGGGGAGCGCAGGTAACGTCACGGCGCGTCCTTTCGTCCGGAGTCGGTGGGGAGGCCGGGGGAGAGGACTCGGTCCCGGGCGGGGTTCCAGCCGGAGCAGTGTGAGGTGTCCTGCCCGTCCCGGTCGTAGCGGACGGTCATCTCCCAGACGGGCCACGTGCCGAGCGGCCGGGGGCCGCGGTCGATGGCGAGGACCTCGTACGCGCCGGCGGGGTCGCCGTGGTCGTAGCGGCCGCCGACGGTGCGGGGCCCGACCTGCGTGGCGATCCACTCCTCCCAGCTCATCTCGAAGCCCTCCTCCCGGTCGCCGAGGAGCTCGGCGGGCATGTCGTTGCCGCACTCGTTGCAGGCGCTGCGGGCGCAGGTGTTGACGGTGCCGCAGGTGGCGCAGGTCCAGGACGGGCGCTGGCAGGCGTGGCAGGCGTCGTAGTGCGGCGGGTTGTCCTCGCCGCAGGTGCAGCCCCAGGCGGTGCCCGAGCGCTTGGCGGCCGCGAGGTCGCTCTCGTACGTCACGACGCCTCCTTCGACGACCGCGTGATGAGCAGGCCGTTGGTGCGCTCCATCAGCCGGTCGTAGTAGCCGCTCAGGTCGAAGGACGCGTCCGCCCGCAGGTCCTCGGCGTCGCGGGTCCAGTCGGCGAAGGCGGCGACCTCGAACGCGGCGCGGACGGCGTCGTCCTGGGAGGGGAAGGCGGCCAGCGGCAGGCCCGAGTGGTGGCCCAGCCGCCACGGGTGGGTGGTCTCGTCGCCCGGGCCGCGCAGATCCTCCGGCTGCTCGTAGACGTACAGGCCGGGCACCGGCTCAACGGCCATCACCGTCAGGGCCATTGCCGATCCGGCGGTCCGGATCTCGTACGGGGACGCGGCCAGCGCCTCCCGGTCGGGGTCGACCTGGGGGTGCGTGAAACGGACGTGCTTGCCCAGGCCGCGGGAGTAGGCGATCTCGGCGCGGGTGGACTCGCCGATGTAGTCGCCCACGACGAGGACCTCGTCGGCGAGCCGGATCTTGGCCCGGTGCAGGTCGTCGAGCCGCGACTTCAGGGCCTCCGCCTCGGCCGGGTCGGCCCACAGCGGGTGCGGCTGCTTGAGGTCGCAGCCCGGCTTGACGACGATGCGCCCGGCGGCGGTCTCCCGTAGGTCGGCCTCGTTCATCTCCGCCATGAAGCGGGTGGATCCGCAGATGGCGACTACGACCGGGATGCCGAGGTACTCCTTGGCGGCGGCGAGGCGGGGGGCGGCGGGTAACGTCACGGTGTCTCCTGTTCGTTGGTGTCGGTGGTGGGACGGGCGGACAGCCGGGCTGCGGGGTCCACGACGTCGACCGGCTCGTCCTCGGGGGCGGTGTCCTCGGCCGGCGGGGTCGGCTCCCACAGCTTCAGCGGCGGGGTGACCGGCTTCTTGTGCGCGCCCGGGCACGGGGTCTCGAAGGTCGTGTGGCGGTGCATGGGCAGCCGTCCGTCCTTCAGCGGCTGGAAGACGGCGAGCACGCCCGCTGTGCACTTCCAGCGGGCCGGGCACAGCACCCTGCCGACGAACGGCGGGTAGTCGGTGTAGCCGGTCTCCGCCTCCCGGCGGCGCTGCTCCATCCGCTCGTACGACGGGTCCCGCTCCGGCTTCGACGAGGAGCCTTGAGGCAGCGGGGCGCGGTACGCATCGAGCAGTTCGGTGAGCCGGTCGACCTCGGCGAGCGCGGCGTGCAGGTGCGCCGCCCAGCTGCCGGGCGCCGGGTCCGGGACCTCGGCGGCGGCGGCCCGGGCGGTCGCCAGCGGCGTGTCAGGGGTGCTCAACTCTTCTCCTCGCGGTCGGAGTTGGAGGCTGGGGGCGGGTCCGTGGGGGCGTAGGGCAGCAGCACCCGCCAGCCGTGGCGGTAGCCGACGAGGAAGCCACCGAGGGCGCCTCCGGCGAGCTGGACGGCCGCCATGGCGGCGCCCGCGACGAGGAGGCGCGGCCAGGGGATGTTGTCGTGGACGGGCCACAGGATCGCCCCCATCACGGCGATGCCGACCAGGCCGGGCACCAGCATGGTCCACACGATCAGGCGCAGGCTCACGGCTGCTCCTCCCCGTCGTCCTGGTCCTGCTCGGCGGCCGGGCGTCCGGCTCCGATCCGGGCGAAGGCCTCCCGGAAAGCGTCCAGGTGCTCGGCGTCCATGACGTAGCGGATGGCCTTCTGCCAGGACGGGTTGGCCGGGTCGTAGAGCGGCTGGATGGGTGCCGGGGTGCCCTCCGGCCACCAGCCCCGGCGCACCCCGCGCGGCACCGCCCGGGACAGGGTGATGGTCGGGCCGCGCAGCTCTCCGTCGAAGGCGTCGCGCAGTTCGTCGGCGTCCTTCGACCCGTCGGCCTCCACCACGAGCCAGGCGAAGCGGAGGGCCGCAGCGGTCAGGTCGCTCAGGTAGCGCTCCGCCCGCTCGACAGTCCACTCGGTGCCCACGGCGACGGTCAGCTCGTGCCGGTGCTCGGCGACGATCTCCAGCAGCTTCCGTCCGAACTCCTCCGAGGCGCCCTCGATCGTGATCCTCATGCGGCGGGCCTCCGGTGGATTCTTCCCTTGTTCTTCTTGTTCTGCATGGCCCTGAGTGTGCCGGAGGGGAGCCGGGGCCGTCAATGTAGAACGATGGAGAATCAGCCAATAATTCTGCATGGAGGTGCCAGGTCGGGGGAGGCGACCCATGCGGGCTCAGCGGAGGGCGATCGGGACGACGATCGCGGCCATGGCGGCCACGGCGGCCAGGCCGATGCCGATCGGGCCGCGGGCGGCGGGGTGGCGGTACGCCAGGTAGGCGAGGCCGCCGGGGACGAGGACGAAGGCCAGGCCGAGCAGGACGGCGACGAGCAGGGCGAGCGTGGACACGGCGGATCTCTCCCGTGGGTTCGGGCATGCGCGTCTCGCATGCGGAGTGGAGCGTGGGCAGGTCTCACCCCTTGTGTTGCGGGGTGGGACACCAACAGGGCCCGGAGTGTGCGGGAGCCGGGGGTAAGCCGCGCAAGTGCTCCAAGGGAAGGTGTCGCTGAGGCCTCTCGCCGGTGTCCGGATAGGCCCTGAGCTGCGCGTTCAGTGCGTTCACGCAGCAGGCGCCGGACGTCGGAGCCGGTGATGGGCTAGCCGCGCAACCCACGCCCACGTGAGGAGAGTCACGGGCATGACGTGGGGGGATCCCGCCCGGCGAGAGGGGTGTGAGCCTGTGTCAGGCGGCCGGGGGAGCGGGGCGACGCTGGGCTGCGCGGCGGCGCTGTTCGGCGGCGAGCCGGTTGACCTTGCGCCGGACCCGATCACCGAAGTCCTCCGGCTTGGCCGCGCCGGCGGCGGCCGCTGCCTCGGTCCAGGTGGTCCCCTCGCGCGCGGCGTACGCGACCACCACAGCGCGCTCCGCCGGATGCAGGCGGCCCAGCACGCGGTTGAGCCGGTCGTCGTCGTACACCCCGCCCGTGGTGTGCGCGAGCAGGTCGACGTCGTCAGTGACCAGGTCGTACAGCGACAGCCCGCCGAGGTCCGCGTCCAGCGACAGCACCCGCCCGGCACGGGTCCCGTGCCGCCAGACCGGCACCAGCTGGTGATGAAGGGTGCGGGCCTCTGCCTTCAGGGCGCCGAGCGCGGTGGCCGGCAACTGCCCGGTCTGCCAGAGCGGCTCGCACCAGGGTCCGGCCACGGCGGTGGACACGGCCTCCCGCCACCGCTCGCTGCGCGGCAGCACCAGGATCTCGGCGGTGAGGCGGTCGACGGCGGCAGCGCCGTCGGCGGGGCTGAGGTGCAGGCCCATCGTGTTCCACATGCCGCAGACGGTGCCGCGGATCACGATGGCCCGTACGAGGTCCGGGGGGCCGTCCTTAGCCGGAGCGACCAGCTTCTCGATGGGGTGCACCCTGACATGGCGGCGACGTCGTTCGGCTTGGTCTTCCAGGCGGATGCCGTCCTCGGTCGGCATGACGAAGTCGGCGAAGGGACCGACGGTGGGCCCGGCGGGGATGGGGTGGGGCCAGTCGTGGGCCGACTCGGGGTTCACGGTCCTGCTGCTCCTTGCACGAGGGGATGCTTCACCTCTCGGTCCCGGGGAGCGGCGCCACCGGCAACAAATCTCCGGAAATCCGCTGTGATCCGGGTCACGGTGCGGGGGCGGGGGTGTCCTGCGGGGCGAGCAGGGCGGCGAACTCGCGGTCGTGGGCGGCGCGGTCGCGGGCCTGGGCGGCGGCGCTGCGGTGGCTGTCGGCGTGGTCGGGTTCGAGGCCGGCGAGTTCGTCGTGTCGCTCGGCGCTCTCCTCGCGCAGCTCGGCCAGGCTCCGCAGGGCCGCGGCGCGCTCGGCGGGCTCGGCCCCGTCGCGGGCCAGGCGGTGCAGGTGGTCCTGGCGGCGGTTCTCGGCGTCGGCCAGCCCGGCGAGGCTGGCCCGCACGGTGACGGCGCGTTCGCGGCGGGCGCGTTCGGCGGCCTCGGCGCCGGGGAAACGGACCGCGTCCAGGGCGCGGCTGAACGCGTCGGCGGGCCGGTCGTCGGCGAGGCGGGCGTAGCCGAGGTTGAGGACGGTGGCGGCCTCCAGGGCGCTCACGCCCCGGTGTTCGGGCACGGCGCGGCGGCCAGCGGCTGCCCAGGCGGCGACGTGCGGGCCCCATCGTTCCTGGGCGGCCTGCCGGGTGATCCCGGCCGCCGCGCCGATCTCGGTCCAGGTGGCGCCGTCCTCGCGGTCGGCGACCCCGGCCTGGGCGATGAGCAGGTCCAGGCGGGCGCGCAGGGCGAGCGCGCGGCGGACCCGTTCGCCGGGCGGCACGACATTGGTGTCGTCGCCGCTGTCGGCGGGGTGGGCGAGCAGGTCGTAGGCGAGGTCGCCGAGCGTCTTGGCACGCAGGCCGTAGGCGACGTGGGCCTCGTCCCGGGGCGAGAGCAACTCCGGCCGGGGCGGTGCGGTGTCGGTCATGCCCGTCAGGCTATAGCTGACACCCCTTCACTCGTCGGGCGGGCCTGACTCGTCACACCGTCAGGGCCACCCTGTCATCCCGCATACGTCAGGTCTGCCCGATCGTGCCGACAGGGCAGATTGCTCCTGACGCCCTTCACGTGTACGGCAGATCTTGACGCCCGTATTTGTCAGGCTGCCCCTGCCTCACGGTCGGTGTCAGGGACAGCCTGACGAGCCCCGGCGTCGCCGGGACGGACCGCTATCGCCTCGGATAACGTGCCATATCCGAGGCGATAAAACGGACACCGACCGCCACCGTCTTGCACCGCTGCCCATACGGGAGTTGCGGCGATGCGATACCGCTACTTCTTCCTCGAAGGCACTTGCTTTGAAGCAAGTGCACATGGGAACGTCTTGTTTGACAGACACTCAGGAAGGCGCGTGCTTGCGCCGGGAGAGGAGGGGTGGCGTGAGCCTGGATGAGCTGTACACCAGCCCGCAGATCGCCAAGCGGCTCGGCGTGAGCCGACAGCGCGTCGACCAGCTCGTGGAGAGCGGGCAGCTGCCGCAGCCGGTGGGCCGTTCCGGGCGCACCCGGATGTGGCGGGCTGCCGACATCGAACTGGCCCTGGCGGGCAGCGATCCGTCCACCGGGCGGCCGCCCACCCCCGACTGGGACACGGTCGCCGCACCGGACGCCCCGCTGCGCCTGGACGTCGACGAGGTGCTCACCGTGCCCGGCGTCTGGTTCGACGAGCCGCCCCGCGTGCACGTGCGCATCTGGCGCGGCCCGACCGCCGGCACGCGGCGCACCGTGGTCCTCTACGGTGCCCTGGCGGAGTCGCACGGCATCATCGTCAACTTTGCCGAGACCGTGGCCCGCGCCATCGCCGCCAAGCACCTCGGCATCGGCGAAGCCCGCAGCGCCTGGTGGTTCGGGTTCTGGCCGCGCGGCTTCCCGCGCCCCGAACTTCAGATCCAGTACGTGTCCTTCGCCTTCCCCCGCGCCGCGGGCAACGGCGGACTGCTCGACACCCTCCTGCGGCGCGGCAGCCGGGACACCTGGAACGGCGAGTTCGACAGCCCCGTCTGGCAGGGCGTCCAGCCCGCCCAGCTGACCCGTATCCTGGGCACCGAACCCGACCTGGACTTCCCGCCCGGCACCTACACCGCCGCCGTGGTCACCGCGCTGGCCGCCGGACAGCGCCCGGCCGTCATCGACTTCGACCCGCACGGCCTGCGCAGCCAGCTGCGCCGCCTCGGCTGTCTGCACGCCTACCGCACGGCCCTGCTCGCCGGGGATGACGCCCGCCCCGGCCTGCCAGCGCTCGGCCTGCTGGCCGACGGCGGGCACCACGACGCGGCCCGCGTCGCCGAGGCCCTGGGCATCGCCGTGCGGGTCCTGGTACCGGACGCCCTCACCGCCGCCGACTACTACCGTCGGCACGCCGCCACCGAGGACCGGGGTGCGCACCTGGTCCAACGCCGCTTCTACGAGCCCACCCCCGACGAGAACCACCTGCTGACCCGCTACGCCAACCTGCCCGAGCGGGAACTGTCGACCGGCGCCGTGCACCGTGCCCTGACCGCGGTGCGCACCCTGGCCGGTGCGCTGGCCGACCAGGCCGAGACCGGCGGCCCGCACGCCGACCCGGACCTCGGCGACGCCCTGGCCGCCGCCGAACCGGAACTGGTCAGCACCCGCCACCTGTTGGACCCCACGCTGGTGGACGACCCCGGCCCGGCCCCTCAGGCGATCTCCCAGCTCGGCGACGCGGAAGAGGCCTACCTCGCCACCGTCTCCTGGTGGGGCCCGGCCGCTGGCGACGCCCACCGGGCCGCCGCCCTGCGCGGCCACCTGTGGGACAAGGACCTCGAGGGCCTGCGCACCGGCTACGACCCCTTCGGCCGCCTGGTCCTGCACAACCCCACCACCGGCACGGTGGCCGTCGAACGCCCCCGCGCGCTGCCCGCCGCCCCCTATCCCGACGACGCCGAGATTGCCGCGACCCCTGGCAGCATGACCGTGTTCGTTCTGCTCCCGGACGGACGGTGCGACATCCTGCCCACCGACCCCCGCTACACCCACGACGACGTCACCTGGGGCTACGGCGGCACCGGCCCGGAAATCCTCGCCCGCGCCCTCGCCTTCGCCGTCCTCCCGCACCCCGACCCCGAACACCCGCTCACCCTGGAGGACCGCTCGCCCGGCATGGACGCCTACCTGATGGACCTCGTCACCAGCCACCCGCAGCACGAACCGCTGCGCTGGAGCGTCGGTGCCCTGCGCGGCCAGCAGCAGACTGCCCCGGACACCGCGGAGGCGGGCCGGTGAACCCGACCCCGAACTGGTCGCCCCGGGCCGTCGAGGGGAACGGCACCACGAACGGAGGACGATGACCACCGAGCTGGAGCACGTCGAGGTCGTCGTCGGCGAGCTCGTCGAGGACGAGGACAGCGGGGCCGAGGGCGCGGTCGAGACGTACGACCCGGTGGCGGCCGCCGTCCTCAAGGCTCTCGACCAGGATGCTGAGGAGCACCTTCAGCGGGTCCGGCCGAGGAAGACCCGCACTGGGTACGCCCGCGACTGGCAGCTGTGGGTCGAGTTCCATAGATGGCTCAAGGAGAAGACCGGCACCGAACTCCCGCTCAGCGCCGTCACCGTCGGCACCTTCGTGGGCTTCGTGACGTGGCTGGACGAGGTGAAGGAGGCGGCGCCGAACTCGATCGAGCGCAGGATCACCGGCGTCACCTCGGAGGCCCGCCGCTTCGGGTACATCGTGCCCAAGGCGGCCACCGAGGCGGCCCGCCGGGCGCTGAAGCCGCTGAAGAAGCACAAGGAGCGGCAGGCCCGGGGGCGGGGCAAGGCTTCTCCCATCGCCCCCAAGGACCTGCACGTGATGAACACGGCGGCCCGCGAGCGCGCCCCGCAGGAGGGCGCTCGGCGTCGCCGCACGTACGTGGTGCCGGAGCTGGCCCGGCTGCGGGACCGGGCGCTGAACACGCTGAAGTTCGCCGTGGCCGGGCGCAACGAGGAGATGTCCGTACTCGACGACCCGCACATCCAGGTCGTCGAGGAGGGCCTGAAGGTGCACGTCCCGGAGGTCAAGGACCGTCCGGCCCGGGACGTTCCCGTCACCTACGGCGAGAACGCCGACACGTGCCCGGTGCGCTGCTGGCAGGCCTGGCAGACGGCCAAGCTCGCCGCCGGGGCCGCGCCGGGCGGCCCCGCGTTCCTCCCGGTCGACCAGTGGGGCTACCTGGGCTCTGCCCGGCTGTCCCCGGACGGGGTCGGCCGGGCCATGGCCCGGGCCGCAAAGTACGCGGGCCTGACCGGGCGCCGCATCACCGGCCACTCCGGCCGGCGGGGCCTGGTCACCACCGGCCGCAAGAAGGGCAGGCGCGTCGAGAAGCTGCGCAAGCAGGGCGGCTGGAGCGCCAACTCGCCGGTGTTCTGGGAGTACGTCGACGAGGGCGAGATGTTCGAGGACGCCGCCACCGAGGGGATCGGCCTGTGACCGCGATGCCCACCACGAAGGAGAGGACTGGAGACCAGTGACCGACCCCGCCAAGCCCGCCGAGGCCGGCGAGCCGACCCCGGCCGAGCTGCGCGCCCTGATGGCCGAGGCGACCGCCCTCCAGCGGCGCATCAACGACGTCCAGAAGCGGCTGAGGACCAGCGAGGAGACCCGGCACACCGCGTTCCGGCTGGACGACGCCGCAGGGTGGGTGGCGCAGGCCGGGGAAGCGCTCGGCGAGACCGCGAATGATCTCGCCCGTACGCGCGTCGCCCGCGACCCGAGCCTGTGCGATGTCCCCTGGGGGGTGTGCCCGGATCACGGCAATACGCTGTCCAGCTCCGGCGGCCGCGCCTGGTGCACCGCCCTGGGCTGCGGGAGGTCCTGGGACTACGACCGGCTCGGAAACGCCTGCGGAGAGCCCGTCACGCACACGGTCACTGACGCAGAGGGCGGCACGATGAGGACCTGCGCCGGTCACACCAAGGACGTGGCCAACCGTCTCGACGGAGCCGTCGTCACCGCGCTGGCGTCCGACGCCGGCGACGCCTAGGAGGGAGGCCGTGGCCACCGACTACGCCGAGCTGTGGAAGCGGTTGAACCCGCGTCAGCAGTTCTACCTGAAGACCATCTTCGAGGAGGACCAGGGACGGGAGGCCGCGCAGCGCCAGGCGGGTGCATCGGGGAACTACAGCCGTCTCCCCGCCACCGAGTGGCGCACGATCGACGCGTACCACGAACCGTCCCTGCCCGACCTGGTGGGCCGCACCGAGCTCCAGATCCGTTGGCGCGGCGCCGGACACCACGACCAGGGCACCGGCTCCACCATCAAGGTCCTGGTCGAACACGGCCTGATCACGCTGGACGACCGGGCCACCCCGTTCGGGCGGATGCACCAGGTGGCCATGACCAAACAGGGCCGGGCCCTGATGCGGTGGGTGACCAAGCCCCGCGCCTCCCGGACGAAGGTGCCTCTCAAGGAGCGGGCCGCCGAGGTCCTCGGACAGCTCTACGACGCGTCCAGCAGCCCCAAGGGATACCTGGACTGGACGCGCTCGCCCACCATCGACAAGGACCTCATCCCGCGCGGGCTGGCCCGCTCGCGCGGCACCTACCAGGGATTCGAGATCACCAAGGAGGGCGTCGCCCACCTTGCCGAGCACCACGCCGCCTACGCCGCGGCGTACCCGAAGCTGAACCTGCCCGACCCGTCGGGCGGGGTCGGCTGGCCGGAGGAGGCGGACCGGCTGCTCGACGGGCTGCGGGGCGAATGCTGGTCGCTCGCCCACGCCTCCGAGAGGGCCGAGAAGAGGGCGCAGGAGGAACGCGCCCGGGCCGACGCCGAGTTCAAGGAGGAGCTCCACCGGCAGGAGGGGCAGCTGGCCCTGGCGATGTACCGGGAAGTCCACGAGCTCAAGCGCGCCCACGCGAAGACCCTGGCGGACACCTTCGACGGCTACCGGGCGAAGATGCGGATCGAACTGGCGCAGCGTCTGCCGCAGTACACGGCCGCCACACTCGCCGCGGTGACCGCGCTCGTCGAGGGCGCCGACCCGGTGGCAGCGATCCGTACGTACACGGAGGCCGCCGTGACGGAACTGCCGGCGTACACCCCGACCGGGGTGGTCGCGGTCGACGTGGAGGGCGAGCGGCTGTACGCGGAATGCCAGCGCAGGCGGCCGCGCCGGGCGAGCACCAATCGCAAGGGCAAGGCGAAGGCCGCCGCCGGACTCCACACCGAGGCTGTGCCCAGCCCGGCGCGCGGCACCGCACTCGAACAGCCGTGGGCACTGGCCGTGCACCTGCACCGCGCCCTGCGGAACGGCTACCTCTACCGGCTGCTCAACGCCCCTCCGGAGGAGGAACAGCTGCGCAAGCGCCGCCCGGCCGGGCTGCTGGACAAGCCCGCCCTACGGCTGCTCGTCGCTCTCGTGGGCACCGAGCACCCCCGGCGGGCCCACCACGCCCGTATCGAGGTCGAGCGGTACGGGCGGGCGACCGAGAAGGAGCTGGCGGCGATTCCGCGCGGCTTGTTCTCGTACGAGGTCAAGCAGGCAACCCGCAGCGAGAAGGCACCCGGAGTCCTCGTCGAGCGGGGCCTTGCCGAGTACACGAACCTGGCCCGGTTCGACGGCTGGGGCCACTACGGGGACAACTGGCCGCTGCTGCACGTCACCCAGGCCGGGCGGGACCATCTCGCCGAACACCGCGAGGTGTACGCCGAGTTCCATCCCGACGTCAGGCTCCCCACCCAGTCGGCCCCGGCCGCCATCGACTGACGACGCGAAGGGGCCCGTCTGTAGACGGGCCCCTTCGCGCTGCCGGAGCCCGTCTACTGGTCCTGCATGGCCTCCTTGCGGCGTTTCGTCGCGCAGGCGGGGGCGAGGTCACGGGTCGGGGCGGCTGTTGGTCAGCAGAGCGGTGACGTACCCGGTGAGGGTGGTGAGGAGGAGGGTCACACGGTCGGTGCCCCCAGGGAAGAACGGCAGCACGACGAACGCGGGGACCGACGCGATGGCGACGATGAGGACCACCGGCGTCAGCAGCGCGACCAGCAGGACGCGCTGAAGCGCGCCGAGAGAGCGGGCGGGGGGCAGGAGCAGCATCACGTCCCACTCTTGGTGCCTGTCGGCGCTGCCGAGGGGGCGGACTTCTTGCGACGAGGGCGCATCGATGCGGCGAGGCGGTACTGGTAGACCAAGGCGGACCCGGTGGGGGACAAGGGGGCCTTCCGGTACGTCGCGCGGCGTTCGGCCAGGCCGAGGTCGAGCAGTTTCTGTAGGCCGCGCTGGTGGGTGTCCGGAGACCAGCCGTACCACTGCGGGGCCGGATCGGCAGGGAAGGCGGACCAGGGCTTCTCGCGGGCGATGGTGAGGAACATGGCCAGGCCCGGGACGTCGAGTTGCTCGTCGTATCCCTTGAGCCAGAACGCGGTGGGGATGTTGATGAACCGGTCGGCCTCGGTGCTGCCGTCGGGGCGGGTGTAGTCCTTGCCGGTGCCGTCCTCGCGCAGCAGGGTGACGGAGATCTTGGTACTGCCGCGTTTGCGAGTACACCGGATCAGGCCGCGGCCCTCCAGACGCCGCAGGGTGCGCCACGCGGCCGTGCGGGCGGCCTGGTCGGTGGCGGCCACGTCGGTGTCGAGCAGCCGGGCCCACACGGCGCTGTCGTGGGTGGTGGTCCAACCGTCATCGTTCGGCGCACTACAGCAGGCCACGACCATGAGGAAGGCCCGCAGGCCACGCAGGTCGCCGTTGGTGACGAACTCCTTGAGAGGGCCGTGGCGGCTCGCGCTGCCGGGCGGGGCCTGGATGAAGGCCTTGCGCAGGGGCACGTGCCTGCGCACCGCGCGCTTGAGCATCGCTGCCCGCGTCTCCCGGCCGGTGATCTTGGGCGGCTGCACATCTGCCGCCACGGTTGCTGTGCTCTTCATACCGCTGAACCTTGCCGTACGAGGCGGCCGGATCCAAACGGATCAGCTGTCTTCTGTGTGCACGCTCCAGCGGGTAGATGTGAGAGCCATGTGCGATGACCGGTTGCGAAGACATGTGAGAGGACAACATGGGAGGACCAAGACCTGGGACTCCGAGCTCCGCCAGCTTTTCGATCTGCACGGTCCGACGGCGTCTCCTGCACAGCGGAGCGCGGGCCGCCGACCACTTCGCTTCCGCCATCACCGGCTCCGGCCTGAGCTGCTTTCCTGTCCGTGTGCGCGGGGCGGAGCAGCAGGACGCTGTGTCGGTGGCGGGGCTGCCGCCTTCTTAGCGCCACGGGCCGGGGTCGTGGTGGAGCGTTTCCGTGCCGCCTCCGCGATGCTGGGCCGGGTACCCGGTGCTGCCGTCATAGGGGCGGCGAGTTCGTCGATCCGGGCGAGTCGCCTGGCCCACAGTGCCGGGTCTTCCCCCGCGGGGACAGGCGTGACCCGCTCCCGCCGGCGGGAGAAGTCCGCCTTCACCGAGGAATCCCAGGGCCGGGCTCGGGTCTGCTCGACCACGTCGGCCGCCGGTCGCTCCGGCACCCACACACCGTCGTCGCCGAGCTGCTTGCTGAAGGCGATGCCCCCGGCGTCGACGACGTGCAGCGCGTAGGCGAGCCGGTCCCTCTCCACGCGGGTCATCACCGTCGGAACCCCGTTGATGACGGCCTCCAGGAGCTCTTGCGAGACCAGGAAGCTGTAGCCGGGGCCGTTGGTCAGCGCGTCCAGGTGGCGGTCCATGGTGGCGAGCTGCGACAGCGCCGGATGCAGCGCGGTGTACGCCAGTTCGGTGCGGTACCCGTCCGCGCGGAACGCCGCCACCCGCCCCACGGTGTACTCCTCGTTGGTGTACGGGCCGATGAACATGATGCTCAGCCGTCGGGTCCGCACTTCGTTCAGGATGGCGGCGCGCAGGACCTCGGTGTCGGAGCGGGTCAGGCGGGCGGCCTCTGGAGCGCCGTGTTCCCGGGCCAGGCGGTCGTAGTGCGGGTGGAAGTCGTTGTGGTCGTCGCCGTCGAAGAAGACGACGTCCTCACCCAGCCCGAGCTGTTCGGCGACCACACCCCGCAGCGTCGTCTTCCGGGACCCCTGGGGCCCTCCGAAGATGACCATGCGGGGTGTCTCCTGGGGGGAGACCCGCTCCAGTGACGGCAGCACGTCCTCGCGGAAGATCTCAGCTATCTGTTCGTCCGTCAGCAGCCGCGGCGCTGCTTCATCACTCACCGCTGCCGCCCTCGCGTACGGCACGGAGACGGTCCGGCATGTCCCGGAGGATCTCCGCGACGCGCTCCCTGTGGTCCGCGGTCAGCCGGTCCCGCTCCTCCAGCAGCGGAGTGCGTTCCGTGCGCAGCGCACGGGCCGCCTCGCTGTCCGGCGCATCAGCGATACGCGCGCTGTAGGCGGCGATCATCGCGCTCAGCAGTGAGCGCGCCCGCTCGTAGTCGTCCATCTCCTGTGGCGTCCATCGCGGACGCCGCCCCGTGGGCTGCGGCATAAGCGCCCCGTCTCCCCATCGCATTCGGCACGGCAACACCCCCGTGTACAGGACGTGTTGTTCCGTAGACTCCCATGTAAGGGGCCGTAGCGCCCTGCCCGTTTCTCCTCACCATCTGGAGGCGCTCCGTGGCTCTTCCGTCCACCGGCTGGCACAAGAGCAGCTACAGCACTGACTTCGAAGAGGCGTGCGTGGAGGCCTGCGCGAACGATCGAGGCCGCGGGGTACTCGTCCGCGACACCAAGGACCGTGCCCGTCGACCGCTCGGGGTCTCCGGCCTCGCCTGGCGCGCGTTCCTTGGGACGCTTGGCTCCGATCGTTCCTGACGGGGAGACCTCCACCCCGCGATGCATCCCCGGCACCAGTCCGTGACGGGGATGCGGGCGGGAGCCGCTTAGGATCCGTCCTCGTGACACAGACATTCGAGGACCTGGTGGGATTGCAGCTGGAGGCCGACGAGGCGCACGCACGGGTGCTGGAGCTGCGAGACGCCTTCGGCAGGCCGACGTCCGAGCCGTGGAGTGAGGAGCAGACCGCGGCGTACGAGAAGGCCTGGCGTCTGTGGCGTGATCGGGCCTGGAAGACGCAGGAGGCCGTCACCTCGTTCGCGAAGGATGAGGGCAGGACGCGGTACGAGGTCGAGGCCGAGCTGCGCAAGCGAGCCCGTCATCCCGAGGAGCAGGCGGCGTAGACCGCCGCACGACGGAGGCCGCCACCCCCGACTGGGGATGGCGGCCTCCGTCGTGCGGTGTGCGGCTATCGCCGTCCGTACCGTTCGGGGAAGTGCGCCTTGAGGGCGGAGCGGGTCCGCAGGATTCCACCGAAGGTGCCGAGGATGATGCCGGTCGGGTAGCCGATGGCCCAGGAATTGAACACGTCGTCGGGTGAGTGGCCGTCGACGACGTGGGAGAGGGCCCACGGTGCGAGGGACACCGCGGTGAGCACGAGCATCCAGGCCACGAGGAAGGCCCGACCGCTGGGCAGGCCTTGTTCCTTGCGCATGCGGGGGATGTAGAGCTGGCCGACCGCGAGGGCGAAGGCGATTGCCCCGGGGGCGAAGGGCCCGAACGTGAACGTCTCCATGCGCGGCGTGCCGTCCTTTCCGGGGCGATGCGGTCGGGAGAGAGTGTGCCAGCCCCCACCGACAACCGGCCCCGCATTCGGCATTGAACTTTAAGGAACAGACCGGCTCCCCAGCCAAATGAGTGGGAGGGGCGGGGCGCGGCGCCGTTCCGCACTGTCCGTACGGCGCTCAGCCACCTCTTGGCTCTTGGTGGCGGTGGCCGGTCTGTTCCTTAAAGTTCAGCATCGGGCCCCGCGGGTGCACTGCATCGGGAAGGATGCTCCGGTGCAGACCGAATCCATCGCCGCCCTGGCCGCCTCCGCAGCCGCCGTCCTGGGCGTCCCGGCCGCTCTCCTCGTCGGGTACCGGCAGGCACGCGCGGCCCGCCACGCCGCCGAGCTCACCGCCCGCGCCGCCCACGACCAGGTCCGCCGACAAGCACGCCGCGACGCCGCCGTCGAATTCATCATCGCCGTCGAGAAGGCCAGAAAGGCTGCGCTCCTGCTCGCCGAGAGCGACGACCCCGTCGAGGACTACCTCATCCACGCCGAGCAACGCGTGCCGCTCGATGTCAGCCGGTCCCTTGCCGTCATCCGCATCGAGGGGCCGGACGTCCTCACCGAGCGCGCCCAAACCGTCAACGCCGCGATGGCCAACCTCACCGTCCGCGCCCTCCGCATGAACCGCCTCCGGCACGCGCAGTCCGCCCTCCGGCATGCCGCAGACACAGGAAACGAGATCATCGCCGCCGCCCTGGCTCAGCTCACCGAACCAGCCGGAACCGACGAACAGCGAGCCGAAGCCTGGCGGGCGGTAGAAGGCACGGGCCTGCTCACCCCGCGCCAGCTCGGCACGCTGCGGCAGCACTGGCAGCACCATCCGGCAGGCGGCTTCACCCCCGGCGGCATCCCGGATGCCTCCGCCGCCATCAAAACCACACTCGACGCGTTCATCGAGGCGGTGCGGACCCACCTGGACGAGCCACCCGTATAGAGGTCGGCCGGCGAATGCACTGGCCGGGGGTGGCTGTCAGGATGATCGTCATGACGCACACCACCGGGACGGTCCGCCTCACCTACAACGACGCCGAAGCCGACGTGAACCCGCGCCGCGGCGGGCACTTCTAGGCGGCCCCGCGATGCTCACGGGATACGAGGCGCGCGCTGTGTGGGCGGACCTGCGGCGGCTAGTGCGTCGGCTGACCCGCCGCCGCCCAGGCCGCACGGGCAGTTCATAGAGTGGCGCCATGAGCTCCTCGCCCCAGGCCCCGGACCCGTACGCCATCCTCACCGGCTGGCTCGCCGGATCCTATGTCCGGCCCGACGGCCAGGAGGTCATCGGCCGCGTCTGGGACGAGGACACCAAGTACCGCTACGGCCTCTACCTCGCCGGGATCGACGCGCCACCCGGCTGGAAGCAGGACTGGTTCGGCTACATCGGCGATCTCGTCTGGCACTTCGAGCCCCTGCACATCCAGGACTGGGCCTCGAGGCTCACCGCTTTCGACGGCAGCCCGCTCGCCGCCGCCTCTCGTGGCCGCGCCGTCTCCGCCGTCCGCTCGTTCTACGCGCACTGTGAGGACGACCTCGGCGCGGCCCGCTGGAACCTGCCGCCCCGGCGCGCTCTCGCCGGGCCCACCCCGCCGGCCGAGCGCGAGACCCTCACCCGTTTCCAGACCGACGCGCTGCGCACCGCCGCCGACCGCTACCGCGGCCCCCACCCCGAACGCGCCCGCCTCGCCTCCTACATGACCCTCGCAGGCCTGCGCCCGGGCCAGTCCATCGCGGTCGTCATGCAGTACATCCAGCGCGACAACCAGGCCGGTCCGGCCTGGCGGCTGCCGGTGAAGAACAACAGCTCCAGCGCCGTCGGCCCGCTCACCCCCATCCTCCGGCCGCTGGTGTGGGCGCTGGACGAGTACCTGCCGGTGCGCACCCACAAGGCCCCGCACTCCACCCAGACCGAGGGCCCGCTACTGGTCTCCCGCACCGGCCGCGCCCTCGATCACGTCACCTTCACCCGGCTGCTGCGCGAGGTCGCCGCCACCCACCCCGACCTCGAAGAGATCGCGCCCGGCCTGCATCCGGACGTCGTCGCCCACTCGCCGAGCCCGTTCGCCGACGAGTCCGCCCCGGCCGGCAGGGACGGGCGATGACGCTGTACCGGGCCATCCTCCAGTTCGTGAAGAACGGCCCCGCCGTCACCGGCGAGTGGACAGACCCCGCCGTCGCCCGCACCAAGTACAAGGGGTGGGTCGGGCTCTACACCCACGACCCCGCCGTCGTCGTCCAGTTCGTTGCCGACGAGGACGACGGCACACGCCGGATCATCCGCAAGTGGGTCGTCGACCGGGAGGTCGTCACCGAACCCGGCGACCCGCTGTAGCCGCACCGTCGATCGTCAGCTGAGGGCCGTGAAGTTCGCCGCCGTGCCGACGAGTACACCGAGGACGAGCAGGATCGGCCCCTTGTAGCTGTCCCACGTGCTCTGCTCGGTTCCCTTGATGTACTTCTGGAGCCCGTCGAGCTGATCATTGACGGTCTTTCGCGCAGCCTCCAACTCGCCCTGATAGCTGAGGGTGAGGAAGTCAGCGAGGTGATCGTCCCGTTGCTCGATCTGTCTGGGCATCTCCCGTGCCCACTGCTCCAGGGCTTCGACCCGCTGCTCGACCGTCTGCGACTCATCCGGCGCAGGCAACGGCATCCAGGTGTCCTCGCCACGCACCGCTTCGAATCCGGAGACGTGGCGCGTGCGGGTGAGGAACTCAACCACCCGTTGGCGCGCGGCGCTGATGTCCGCAACGGTCACGATCAGACCGATCGTCTCAAGAGTGCCGGAAACCCCGTACAGCGTGGCAGCTACGCAGGACATGCCAGGACGCTACTGCGGAGCGTGCACTGCAACCTCCCCACCGCGCGCTGCGCGCCACCGGTTCAGCCAGCTGGACCGGTGGCGCGCAACAGGGTGAGCAACTCGGAGGCCGGAGGAGATATGTGAGAAACGGGCCGCTTGGCTCGGGCCTGTTCGCAACTCGCTGACGGTGCCGTCCGGTATGCAGGAGACCTGACCTACCGGAGAAGGAGACCCGCGTGTACGTCGACATGACCGCCCTCGATGAGGAGTGCACCCGCCTGGCGTGCCTCATGGCCGACCGCAGCATGGAACACCTCACCGTCCCCGAGGCGCGCTCCCCGGAGCAGCAAGGCGCCGACCTGGAGGCGGAGTTCTCCAACGAACTGGAGAAGTCCTTCGCCCGGATCGCCGCAGCGGGCTCCGACCCGGAGTGCATCCTGCCGAGCATGCTGATGGACATGGCCGGGAAGCTGGCGATCCTCGCGACGGACTTGTCCCTACGGGCCGACCGGGACACGGACGCGGCGGCGGTGATCCGGTCGATCGGCGGCCGGTAGCGGGCGGCCGCCGTCCGGTGAACGACGCAGGTCCCGGACGCCAGGCCAAGGGTTCACGCGGCACGGGACGGCCGCACAGGTATGCGCCGACGCAGTTGAGGCTTCCCGGTCCTCGGCCGACCGCGGCCTCCCGGTATGCGGCGTTGATCTCGTCCGCGGTCACCGGCCGTTCCAGGACCACGC
>NZ_JBSFHW010000083.1:0-25828 GCF_053597275.1 Streptomyces sp. NPDC001492
GTACCCGGTGGCGGCTGCGCCGCGGGCGCGGCCTTCACCTTGGCAGGGTGGCGAGTGAGGGATGTGTTCGGGTGCGAAGAAGGCCCGCACCTTGTCGGTGCGGGCTTTCTCACTTCGCTGCGGTCCTGACGGGATTTGCTGTACCCGGTGGCGGCTGCGCCGCGGGCGCGGCCTTCACCTTGGCAGGGTGGCGAGTGAGGGATGTGTTCGGGTGCGAAGAAGGCCCGCACCTTGTGGGTGCGGGCTTTCTCACTTCGCTGCGGTCCTGACGGGATTTGAACCCGCGGCCTCCACCTTGACAGGGTGGCGAGCACTCCAAACTGCTCCACAGGACCAGGTTTCGCGGCGCCATTCGTGCGTTGCGCTGCGAGAAGAGACTGTACAGGAGGGTGAGCCCGCCGGTCGAACTCACCCACTGTGTGCGGCCGGTTACGGGGCGGCCGCGTCGATCGCCTTCACGATCCGCTTGTCGGAGACCGGGTACGCCGTCCCCAGCGCATGGGCGAAATAGCTGACCCGGAGCTCCTCGATCATCCAGCGGATGTCCAGCACCGAGGAGGGAACCGGCCGGCCCTGGGGCAGCTGCTCCAGGAGCCATGCGTACTCGTCCTGCATCTCGTGGACCTTCTCCATGCGCGTCGTGTCCCGCTGGACACCCGTCGGCATCTGCTGGAGGCGGCGGTCCGCGGCGACCAGGTAGCGCATCAGGTCGGGCAGGCGGCGAAGCCCCGTCTCCGTCACGAAGCCGGGCTTCACCAGGCCGTCCAACTGCCCCCGGACGTCCTGGAGGTTCGGGAGCAGCGCAGGGCTGCGTACGGCCTTCAGACGGCGCTCACAGGCCTGCCAGGCGGCCAGTACCTGCTGCACCTGCCCCACCGTACGGACCGTCGAGTCCACGATCTCCGCGCGCACCTTGTCGTACAGCTTCCGGTACGACTCCTCGTCCCAGGCCGGGCCGCCGAAGTCCCCGATCAGCTTGTCCGCCGCCGCCATCGCGCAGTCGTCGAACAGGGCCTGGATCGAGCCGTGCGGGTTCGCGGACAGGGCGAGCTTCTGGGCGTTCGTCAGGCGGTCGCTCGCGAATTTGGCGGGATTGACCGGGATGTTGCGCAGGATCAGCCTGCGCGTGCCCTTCCACATCGCCTCCGCCTGTTCCGCCTCCGTGTCGAAGAGGCGGACCGAGACCGTGTCGCCGTCGTCGACCAGCGCCGGATAGGCCTTCACCGGCTGGCCCGCCCGGCGCGTCTCGAAGACGCGGGTCAGCGAGCCGATCGTCCAGTCCGTCAGGCCCTTGCGCTCCAGGGAGGGGCCGCCCTCGCGCGAGGCGGTGGCCGCGGCGGCCTGGGAGAGGGCCTTGCGGGCCTTCGGCTTCAGCTGGAGCCGCAGTGCCTCCAGGTCCTTGTCCTCGGCCAGCTTGCGCCGCCGCTCGTCGACGATGCGGAACGTGATGCGCAGATGGTCCGGGACCTTCGACCAGTCGAAGTCCGACGCCTCGAAGGGCACGCCGACCATGCGCTTCAGCTCGCGCGCCATCGTCACCGTCAACGGCTCCTGCAAGGGGACGGCCGTATCCAGGAAGCGCTTGGCGAAGTTCGGTGCCGGCACGTAGTGGCGGCGGATCGGCTTGGGCAGGGAGCGGATCAGCTCGGTGACGAGCTCCTCCCGCAGGCCCGGGATCTGCCAGTCGAAGCCCTCGTCCGTGACCTGGTTGAGGACCTGGAGGGGGACATGGACCGTCACACCGTCCGCGTCGGCTCCCGGCTCGAACTGGTACGTCACCCGGAACTTCAGCGGCCCCTGCCGCCACGAGTCCGGATAGTCGGCCTTGGTGACCGCCTCCGCCGACTCCCGGATGAGCATCTCCCGCTCGAAGTCCAGGAACTCCGGCTGCTCGTGCCGCTTCCGCTTCCACCAGGAGTCGAAGTGCGCGCCGGACACGACGTGTTCGGGCACCTTCTGGTCGTAGAAGTCGAAGAGCGTGTCGTCGTCGACGACGATGTCCCGGCGCCGGGCGCGGTGCTCCAGCTCCTCGACCTCGCTGAGGAGTCTGCGGTTGTCGGCGAAGAACTTGTGGTGCGTGCGCCAGTCGCCCTCGACGAGCGCGTTGCGGATGAACAGCTCGCGGGAGACCTCGGGGTCGATGCGGCCGTAGTTCACCTTCCGCTGGGCGACGATCGGGATGCCGTACAGCGTGACCTTCTCGTACGCCATCACGGCCGCCTGGTCCTTCTCCCAGTGCGGTTCGCTGTACGTGCGCTTCAGCAAATGCTCCGCGAGCGGCTCGACCCACTCCGGCTCGATCCTCGCGTTGACGCGGGCCCAGAGCCGGGACGTCTCCACCAGCTCCGCGGACATCACGAACCGCGGCGGCTTCTTGAAGAGGGCCGAGCCCGGGAAGACCGCGAACTTGGCGTTCCGGGCGCCCAGATACTCGTTCTTCGCGCCGTCCTTCACGTCCTTCATGCCGATGTGCGAGAGCAGGCCGGCGAGGAGGGAGACATGGATGCGGTCGGCGGGGGCGTCCTCCTCGTTGAGGTGGATGCCCATCTGCTTGGCGACCGTCCTCAACTGCGTGTAGATGTCCTGCCATTCGCGAATGCGCAGGAAGTTGAGGTACTCCTGCTTGCACATCCGGCGGAAGGAGCTCGACCCCCGCTCCTTCTGCTGCTCGCGGATGTAGCGCCACAGGTTGAGGTAGGCGAGGAAGTCGCTGGTCTCGTCCTTGAAGCGGGCGTGCTGCTGGTCCGCCTGGGCCTGTTTGTCTGCGGGGCGCTCGCGCGGGTCCTGGATGGACAGCGCGGCGGCTATGACCATGACCTCGCGGACACAGCCGTTCTTGTCGGCCTCCAGGACCATACGGGCCAGCCGCGGGTCGACGGGCAGCTGGGCGAGCCTGCGGCCGGTCGGGGTGAGCCGCTTGCGTACGTCCTTCTCCGCCGGGTCCAGCGCGTGCAGCTCCTGGAGCAGCTGCACGCCGTCGCGGATGTTGCGGTGGTCCGGCGGGTCGATGAAGGGGAACTTCTCGATGTCGCCGAGGCCGGCCGCGGTCATCTGCAGGATGACGGACGCCAGGTTCGTGCGGAGGATCTCCGCGTCCGTGAACTCCGGGCGGGCGAGGAAGTCGTCCTCGGAGTAGAGGCGGATGCAGATGCCGTCGGAGGTACGCCCGCAGCGGCCCTTGCGCTGGTTGGCGCTGGCCTGCGAGATCGGCTCGATCGGCAGGCGCTGGACCTTGGTGCGGTGGCTGTAGCGGCTGATCCGGGCGAAGCCCGGGTCGATGACGTACTTGATGCCCGGGACGGTCAGCGAGGTCTCGGCGACGTTCGTGGCCAGAACGATCCTGCGGCCCGTGTGCGGCTGGAAGACGCGGTGCTGCTCGGCGTGCGAGAGGCGCGCGTAGAGCGGCAGGACCTCGGTGAACCGGTAGTTCTTCTTCACCAGCGCGTCCGCCGTGTCGCGGATCTCGCGCTCGCCGGAGAGGAAGACGAGGATGTCGCCCTTGCCCTCGCCCTGGAGCTCCTCGACCGCGTCGCAGATCGCGGTGATCTGGTCGCGGTCGGAGTCGTCGCCGTCCTCTTCGAGGAGGGGCCGGTAGCGGACCTCGACGGGGTACGTCCGCCCGCTGACCTCGATGATCGGGGCGTCGCCGAAGTGCCGGGAGAAGCGCTCGGGGTCGATGGTCGCGGAGGTGATCACGACCTTGAGGTCGGGCCGCTTCGGCAGCAGCTGCGCGAGATACCCGAGCAGGAAGTCGATGTTGAGGGACCGCTCGTGGGCCTCGTCGATGATGATCGTGTCGTAGGCGCGCAGCTCGCGGTCGGTCTGGATCTCGGCGAGCAGGATGCCGTCCGTCATCAGCTTGATGAAGGTCGAGTCCTGGTTGACCTGGTCGGTGAACCGCACCTTCCAGCCCACGGCCTCGCCGAGCGGGGTGTCCATCTCCTCGGCCACCCGCTCGGCGACCGTGCGGGCGGCGATACGACGGGGCTGGGTGTGCCCGATCATGCCGCGCACCCCCCGCCCGAGCTCCAGGCAGATCTTGGGGATCTGGGTGGTCTTTCCGGACCCGGTCTCACCGGCGACGATGACGACCTGGTGATCGCGGATGGCCTCCGCGATGACGTCCTTCTTCTGGCTGACCGGCAGCTGCTCGGGATACGAGACGGCGGGGACCCGGCCGCGCCGCTCGCCCATCCGCCCCTCGGCCTTCGCGATCTCCGCCTCGATCTCGGCGAGGACCGCGGCCTGGGCCTCGGGCTTACGGATCTTGCGCGCGCCTTCGAGCCTGCGCCCGAGCCGGTGCGCGTCGCGCAGAGACAGCTCGGTCAGGCGGGGGGCGAGGGTGCCGAGGGCCGGGGTGGCGGGGGCAGGGTGCGTAGACATACGCGATCCAGGATCTCATCCCGGAGAAATCCGTGGCGAACGAATTGTCGCCCGGCGGCCCCGCGGGGGTGGCTCAGCCGGTCCGCTGCCCCGGAGACGGCGCGGGCGCGGGCGGCTGCTGCTGCCGCAGACCGCCGTCCCCCAGCGCGATGGACCTGGCGGTGTTGGAGACGGCCTTGATCCCCAGGTAGGCGGTGGTCATGCTGCTCACGGCGGTGAAGGCGGCCGTGAGCACGCCCACGATCACCGCCTTGTCCCCGTCGAGCCGCCACACCCCGAAGATTGCCACGCCCGCGATCGCAAGATTGCTGATCACCACGGCCAGCAGCCCGTACCGGGCCCGGTCCTTCTCCAGCTCGACATCCCGGATGGCCTTGGCCTCGTCCCGGCTCATCGTCCCCCGCCCCCCTTGGTCCTACGCCGACCAGCCAGAACGTAGCGCTGCACCGCAGCGCTGCCAAGCGGCCGGCCCGACAGGCTCAGCGGGCCCGCAGCTCGGCGATCCGGGCGTCGACCTGTGCCCGGTCGTAGCCCCGGCGGGCGAGGTCGAAGGCGGGCGGTGCGGTGGGTGCCGTGCCGGCTCCGAGGAGTCGTAGATACTCGTCGACCTGGGCACGGTCGTAGCCTCGCCGCACGATGTCGAAGCCCTGGAACCCGTCGCTCATCGCAGCCCTCCACGGCCGTATGCATGACGAAAGCCCCGTCCGGAGACGGGGCTTTCATGCCGTGTGGCTGGGGCCGGGGTCGAACCGGCGACCTATCGCTTTTCAGGCGATCGCTCGTACCAACTGAGCTACCCAGCCACGAGGTCTCCGAGGAGACCTCAGCGGTCCTGACGGGATTTGAACCCGCGGCCTCCACCTTGACAGGGTGGCGAGCACTCCAAACTGCTCCACAGGACCTTGTGTTGTGCGAACCAGTGAACCCAGTGTCGCACACCGTTCTGCGTGTCCCCAGCGAGTTTCCGCCGCTGTCATCTGGTGACTGCGGGGGCCCTCGTCAGCTGGGGTGACGTCGCTGGAGCAGCGTATCAGAGGATGAGCGGTGCTCTGAAAACGATCAGCGTGGGGCGACCGGGCCGGAGACCGAGGAGGTGAACACCGTCCTGCCGTCCTGGCGGCCCGTCACCAGGAAGCCGGCCCGTCCGTCCGCCCGGCGGGGCAGGGGAGTGGCCTCGATCCAGCAGGGGGCGGAGAACTCGACATAGCGGTGGAACTCCGTGGACGCCTGCACCGGGATCAGGGTGGCGGCCGGTCCGAGCAGGGCGCAGGAGGCCTGACGCACCGCCTCCATGAGCACCATGCCGGGGATGTGATCGCCGGCGTGGTCGAACATCACCGGGTGCCGGGTGTCGGGGGCGAGCAGCCAGCGGTGCGGCCGGTCGGTGGGCGCGAGCACCACCTCGCTCGGGAGGGTCCGGCCGACCTCGGCCGGGTCCATGCGGGCCGGGTGCTCCTGCGGCCCGGGGCCGGGTGAGGACGACAGCGCGTCCCCCCGCAGTCGTCGGTAGGTCTCCGGCGTGAGGCAGGTGAAGCGAGAGGTGCCCGTCGCGGCGGTACGGCCGTCGCGCCGGATCGTCACCTCCAGGCGTCTCTTGACCGTCACGGCGTTCTTGCGGCCTTCGGTGGCGATCACGGCGTCCACGGCGAAGTCGGTCGGCGTGGCCCCGATGCCGAGCTGCTCCGGTGCGGCCGTCCAGCTCAGGTCCCACAGCACGAAGTGCTGGCCGAGCGAAACTCCGAGCTCCGCGTGGGCCAGGCACAGGCCCGCCTGGCGAATGGTTTCGGCGATCTGCAGAGGGTCGTGCCGCAGGCCGTCGGAGCTGTTGAAGTAGGTGTGCGCCCGGGGCCACTGCCCGGTGAGCGCGAAGTGCGTCTCGTCGATCCGCGTGCAACTGGTCAGGAAGACCTCGGCGACGGAGGCCCGGTGGACGTACTCCCGAGGGACCGTGGTGGTCAGCCGTGGCAGCTCGTCGAGTCGTTCTCCGGGAAGGTGTTCCTCCGGTCGGTCGATGTGGCGGTGCTCTGGCTCATGAACCGTCAGCACACTCATGGACCTCTCCCCCAAGGAGGCGAATGGATGCTCCAAAGATACGTACTCACCGGTTTTTTTCAAGGCTGGTGTGGCCACCAATTGCGATGGATGATGCAGGAGTTGGGGCGCGATCGGGTCACGGGGGGCGAAATGACCCGCCGATGAAACCGCGTGCCTGGTTTATGAAACGCGGGAGCCCACATGACCCTCTGCCATCTGCGACTGGTCGCGGTGAACATCGACGGCGTGCTGCTCAACGACACGTTCAGCCCCGTGATCCACCGGTTCATCGTGAGCCGCGGCGGGCGGTACACGGCCGAGGTCGAACACGCGGTGCTGTCCCGCCCGCGGCTGGAGGCGGCCGCGGCCACCGGGCTGGAGGGGACCCCGGAGGAACTGGCGCGGGCCTACTTCCGCGAGCGGGACGAGTACCTCCGGGAGCATCCGCTCCGAGTGCAGCCCGGCGCGGGCGACCTGCTCGCCGTGCTGCGTGATCTCGGGGTCCGCGTGGTCTGCTACGGCGGGCTCGACCGCTCGCACTTCGACGCGCATCTCGAGGCGTACGCACGGTTCTTCGACGATCCCGTGTACATGTGCACCGATGCCGTCCGGCCGGGGATCCGGGAGATCGCGGAGGACGTCTTCGGGCTCCGCTGCGACCAGGCGCTGTTCATCGACGACGCGGCGAGCGTGGCGGAGGCGGCGCAGGCGCTCGGCGCTCCGTTCATCGGGTGCCCGACCGACTACGAGCACAGTTTCCAGGAGCAACTGATGCGGCGGGCCGGCGTGCGCCATGTGGTCCCGTCGCTCGAGGCGATCGACGAAGGGCTGCTGCGGACCGTCGACGCCGAGGCCGCGGCCGCGGCCACCGCGGTGGGCCGCCGCTGATCCGCGCTCTGCCGCGTATCTCCGTGCCGCCCGGGCCGAGCGCCGGAACCGGGCAGTCCGTGTTCCTTTGTGCCGAGGCGTGCCGTGTTCGATCTGTGCAGATCGACGTCCGGACCGGTAATTGGACCACTCGGTCTCTTACGGCTTTCCCCTTGGGTATATAAGGTACGTGCTTGGCGGTTTCTTTGTGTGACCGTCCCAGGCAAGTCCTCGACCTGAGGGGAGGTCCCATGGCGCAGCAGGAGCGTGCGATCCGGACCCGCGGGGTGATTCTGCACGCGGCAGCCGAGGTGTTCGCCGAGCGCGGGTACGCCGCCACGACCGTCGCCGACATCCTCAAGGTCGCCGGAGTCACCAAAGGCGCCTTGTACTTCCACTTCGACTCGAAGCAGGCCCTGGCCAAGGGGGTCCTGGAGGTGCAGACGTCGCTGGACGTCCCCGCCCAGAGCTTCAAGCTCCAGGAGATGGTGGACACCGCCATGGTGGTGGCCCACCGGCTGTCGCACGATCCCGTGCTGCGCGCCGGCGCCAAGCTCTCGGAGGACCGGGACGGACGCAGCCACTACGGCAGCGCCTGGCCGGCCTGGATAGAGCTGCTCACCCGCTATCTGGTCGAGGCGCAGCAACGCAACGAGGTCCTCGCGCACGTGGTGCCGCGGGAGACCGCGGAGTTCGTCCTGACGTCCTTCCACGGCGCCCAGACCTACTCGCACCTCGAGAAGGACCTGGCGGACATCGAGCACCGGATCTCTGTCCTCTTCCGGCACCTGCTGCCCTCGATCGCGGCCCCCGCGGTCCTGGCGAACCTGGACACGGCGGCGGACCGCGGGGCGCGGGTGTACGGGCAGATCAGGAGCAAGGAGCTCGAGGCGGCGCAGCCGGTCTGACCGGGTGGTTCACCAGGCGGTGGCTCCGCCGTCCACGGGCAGGGTCGCGCCGGTGACGAACGAGGCCGCGTCGCTGCACAGCCAGGCGGCGGCCTCGGCCACTTCCTCCGGGTCGGCGACGCGGGCCTGAGGTGCCGAGGTGAGGCTGCGCTCCCTGGCCCCGGCGTGGCGGGCGAACCAGCCGTCGGTCATTTCCGACCGGGTCAGGCCGGGGGCGATGGCGTTGACGCGGATACCGTCCTTCACGTACTCGACCGCGGCCGCCTTGGTCAGGCCGATGACGGCGTGCTTGGAGGCGATGTACGCGGCACCGGCCGACGTGGCCACCAGGCCGGCCGTACTGCTGGTGTTGACGATGGAGCCGCCGCCCGAGGAGATCAGGGCGCTGATCTCGTGGCGCATGCAGTTCCACACCCCGCGCACATTGGTGTTCATGACCTCGTCGTACGCCTCGTCCTCCACCAGATGAAGGGGCAGCGGGGCCACCACCGTGCCGGCATTGTTGAAGGCGGCGTCCAGGCGGCCGTACGTGGTCGTCGCGTGTGCGACGGCGCGGGCGATCTCCTCGGAGTTCTGCACGTCCCCCACCGCGCAGGAGGCCTGCCCCCCTGCGGCCCGGATCTCGTCCACGAGGTCCACCAGCTTCTTCTCCCTGCGGGAGACCAGCACCACACAGGCTCCCCGCCGGGCGAACAGGCGTGCCGCCGCCTGTCCGATCCCGCTGCTGGCGCCCGTGATGAGGACGACCTTCCCCGCAAGGGACAGGTCCCCCGCGGACGTGCTCAGGGCAGGTCTCAGCGCAGCCTGCGCAGGTGTCATCGAACGTTCCCCCGTCTCCATGTCCTGGCCGACCTCGGCAACGTAACCGGCCAACTGTGCGAAGAAGACAGGGCAGTCAGTTTTTATTTTCCAAAATCTTCACACCGCGCGACCCGGTCGGGGGTTCGCCGGCCGGCAGGTCGAGGGCGGCGAGCGCCTCCGTCGTGGCCAGGCGGGGGAGGACCAGGCGCCAGAAGCGGCTGAGCGAGGCGGAGGAGAGCCAGGTCGGGTCCGTACGGCCCAGGACCTCGAAGCCGGTGGTGGCCGCTGCGATGGAGGCGGCCGCGTCCTGCCGGGAGACGCCCTCGGCGAGGAGGTTGTCGCCGTCGGCCTCGGTGAGCAGGTGGCGGATGCACTCGAACCACTCGCCCCGCAGGTCGAGGTCCGGGTGATGCGGGCCCTCGCCGCAGCTGAGCCGGAAGCCCGCGCGGGCCACGACGTCCTGGTGGAGCCGGTCGGCCAGGGCGTGGGACGCGCCGACCAGCCGCTGCAGGGCGTTCGCTTCCGGCTGTCCTGCACGGCCGGCCGCGCGGCGCAGGACCGCGGCCGCCGTCGTCTCCACGGTCGAGGCCAGGGCGTCCTTGTTCGGGAAGTGGAAGTGCAGGGCTCCGGTGGTGACCCCGGCGCTGGAGCTGATGTCCGCCAGCCTCGCCCGGGTGAACCCGTGCCTCTCGAACGCCTCGGCCGCCGAGCGGATGAGCAACTGGCGGGTGCGGGCGGCACGTTCCTGTTTCATCATCGGCTTCTCCCCGAGGCTGGATGCGGTGTAAAAGATTAACAAACCAGCAAGATGGTTTGTTGCGAGTCTCTTCACTGAAGGTAGCCCTCCGCGTGCGTCCTGCTGCCAACCTGCCAACAGTGGGCGGATTTAGGGGACTTTGCGTGAGGGGGGCTCTCTGGGTGGTCGTGCAAAATCCCGGCTTGGGAGGGTGAAAAAAACCTGGGCACTGGTATGTTTATGGCGGTCCTGTGGCGGAGTGGCCTGCCGAAGAGACGGGGTTCGGATGATCACGCAAGAAGGACAGACCCACAACA
Organism: Streptomyces sp. NPDC001492; assembly: GCF_053597275.1. Lineage (NCBI taxonomy): Bacteria > Bacillati > Actinomycetota > Actinomycetes > Kitasatosporales > Streptomycetaceae > Streptomyces > Streptomyces sp. NPDC001492. Next base: position 10,047 of record NZ_JBSFHW010000083.1, read on the forward strand.
AGTCGCTGAACAGGGACGTGCAACTGTTGCGCTGGCCTGCCCAGCAGGACCTGCGCGAGGAGTGCAGGTCCCGTGGCGTGCCTCGGATCCTGGTGGTCGAGGCGGGCCTCCAGGCGCCGGTCTGCGACGACATCTACGAGGACTGGGTCCGTACGCCGGTGCCCTCCCACGACCTCAAGGCGCGTGCCGACGCGCTGGCGTACCGCTACCGGCGCTTCCGCTCGCCCCAGCTCGACGAGAACGGCGTGCTGTGGTTCGCCTCCCGGTCGGTGACGCTCTCGCCCACCCAGGCCGAGCTGCTGTCGCTGCTCGTGTCCCGCTTCGGCCAGGTCGTGCCGCGTGAGGTGCTCAGGTTCGAGGCCGGCCAGGGTGCGGAGCCGATGACCCGCAACGCCCTCGACCTGCACATGATGCGCGTCCGGCAGCGGATCGACGCGCTGGGCCTCACCGTCCGCACCGTGTGGGGCCGGGGCTATGTCCTCGACGTCCAGGCCGAGATGGCGTCCTGACCCCCGGCCCGAACAGAGAACCGAGACGACCGACCCAGATCACTGACACAGACGGGGGAACGTACGTGAGCTCGAACCATGGCGCCGAGGGGCACACGACGGCCCTGCCGCAGCCCACTCCGTGGACGACGAGGAATGTTCCGCCGCAGCGCGGGACGCGCAAACCGCGCAACGACCAGGTGCTGACGACCAGGGTCGGCCTGCAGATACCGGACGTGCTCTCGTTCGACGAGTGGGAGCGGGCCGGACGCCAGCTGGCGGGTGTGGTGGACTCGTCCTCGTGGTGGCTGGGCGACTGGCTGACCTACGGCAAGGACCACTACTCGGACCGCTATCTGCAGGGCATCCGCAGCGCCGGGCTGCGCTACCAGACACTGCGCAACTACGCCTGGGTGGCCCGGCGGTTCGACATGACCAGGCGGCGCGCGCGGCTGACCTTCCAGCACCACGCCGAGGTGGCCTCCCTGCCCACCGAGGAGCAGGACCGGTGGCTCCTCAGGGCCGAGGAACTGTCCTGGACGACCAAGCAACTGCGCAACGCGCTGCGGGAAGCCCGGGGTGCCGAGCCCACGGCGGCGTCCGACGCCGTCCCCTTCCGCCAGCTGGCCGTCGCGCGGGAGCGGTACCAGCGCTGGAACAGGGCCGCCGAGCAGAGCGGTGTCGAGGTCGCCGAGTGGGTGCTCACCACCCTGGACTCCGCCGCCGAGCAGGTCATCGAGGACACCGACGAGCCGTCGGCCGCCGTCGAAGGGACGGTACCGGCCGAGGAGTTGCCGTCTGCGGCCGCGCTGTCCTAGGCGGACACGGGACGTCGCGCACGCACCGGTAGGGCGCGTGCGCGACGGTGGTCGCGGAAGCACCGGTACCGATCGGGTACCGCTTCGTCCGCGACGCCGGCCGGGTGGCCCGATCGGGGCCCGCCCTGCCGGGGCGTGGGGTGCGAGAGCCAGGCCGGTGGGCAGCGGATCTCGCCGGGGCGGGGCAGGTGGGCCCCTCATGCAGGTGTCGGTACGAGGCGGCCCGTGCGGGCCTTGAGATGACCCTTGAGGGTGAAGTCCGCCGCGGCCGCCTCCCAGCGGAGGAGGGGGATGCCGCCCGCCAGCAGCCGGCGCGCCGCCATGTGGTCCGCGGGCCGGCCGACGGACTCGACGGCGATCAGCCGGTCGTCGCGGAACAGCAGCACGGAGAAGGAGCCGGAATCCGGCTCGCCCAGGACCAGTTCGGCGTCGTGGCCGTGGCCGAGCCCCGCGATCTGGAGGGTCGCCGAGAACTGGGTGCTCCAGAACCAGGGCAGGTCGTCGTAGGTCCTCGTGGTGCCGGTGAGCCGGTCGGCGACCAGACGGGCCTGGTCGACGGCGTTCTGCACCGACTCGATGCGCAGCGGCGTGGCGGCGCGCGGGTGCGGGAACATCGCGCAGTCGCCGATCGCGGAGATGTGCGGGTCGCTGGTGAGCAGCCGGGAGTCCACGACGATCCCGCCGGCGACGTCGAGTCCGGCCGTCTCGGCCAGTTCCGTGCACGGCACGGCCCCGACACCGGCCAGTACGAGGTCGGCGGGCAGCCGGCGGCCGTCGGTCAGTTCCACCGCGGCCACCCGCCCGGTGCCCTCCGCGTGGAAGCCGGTGATCCCCTGCCCGAAGAGCAGCCGGTTGCCGTGCCGTTCGTGCAGGCGGGCGAAGTGCTCGGCGGTCGCGGCCGAGGCGACCCGGGCGAGGGGACGTCCCATGGCCTCGACCACGGTCACGCGATGCCCCAGCTCCTGTGCCGCGGCGGCGAACTCGAGACCCACGAAGCCCGCGCCGGCGACGACCACCTGCGCGGCCCCGGCGAGCTGCGCCTTGAGCGCCCGGGCGTCCGCCAGGGAGCGCAGGGTGTGCACGCCGGGCAGTCCGGCGCCGGGAACCGGCAGGGCCCTGGCCCGGGCGCCGGTCGCCAGGACCAGGTGGTCGTAGCGGTGGATGCTTCCGTCGGCGAGGCGGACGGTGCGCGCGGCCCGGTCGAGGCCGACGGCGCTGCCGGTGACCCGCTCGACGGAGTTGCGCGTATAGAACGTCTCCGGCCGCAGCCACAGCCCGCTCTCGTCTGCTGTTCCCTTCAGATAGGCCTTGGACAGCGGCGGGCGTTCGTACGGCAGGAGACCCTCGTCGCCGACGAGGGTGAGCGGGCCTTCGTGACCGCGCTCGCGCAGGAACGCCGCGGTCTGGTGGCCGGCCTGTCCCGCGCCGACGACGACGATGCGGGCGGGCGTCGAGTGGGTGCCCATCAGCCCTGCCGTTCCGGGAGGAGGACCCGCAGGCCGTCGAGGTCCTCGCCGACCTTGATCTGGCAGCTGAGGCGACTGCCCGGCTCCCGCGGGCACGCCGTGAACTCCAGCATCTCGTCCTCCTCGGCGCTCACCGGGTCCAGCCTTGCGGCGGCTTCCTCGTCGACGTACACATGGCAGCTGGCGCACTGGGTGTAGCCGCCGCACTGGCCGACGATGCCGTCGATGTCGTTGGACAGGGCGCCGCGCATGACGGTGGTGCCCACGGGGAGGTCGATTGTCTGCTCGCTCCGGTCGGCGGCCACGTAGGTGATCTTGGGCATCGGGTTCTCCTCGAAGGGCGTTGAGGCTTGAAGGGGTGAGGCAGGGGCAGGCCCCGGTGGCCGATCGTTGCCGACCCTTTTAACTTCCTGGAAAACGCGCGGAGTTAACGAGCAGCTCAGCGCCGTTTCGGGGCAGCAGTTCCGTGCCGCTGTGCACGGTCGGCCGTACCGAACGGACGTCGAGCGCGGCCACGGCGGCGTGATAGCCCTCGTCCAGCTCCACGTCGGCGATCGCGGGAACCGGACGGGCGGACCGCGGACCGTGCCACCCGAGCAGTGCGGGCTGCTGTCCGGGGCCGGAGAGCGTGAAGTCCGTCATGGGGGTGTCGAGTCCTTCTCCGGTGGCCTTCAGCACGGCCTCCTTGCGCACCCAGTAGGTCAGGCAGGCGCGGGTGCGGCGCTGAGGGGGCAGCCGCTCGACCGCCGCCCGTTCGGCAGCCGTGAGGACCAGCTCGTACTCGGGCGGCAGGCCGGGGCCGTGCCAGGGCTCGTAGCGTTCGACGTCCAGGCCCACTGGGGTGTCCAGGGCGAGGGCCACCGCCACGAGCCGGCCCGAGTGGGAGATGGACAGCTGCCACCCCTCGGCGAGGCCGACTGCCTGTGGTTTGCCGTGCGGGCCGCCGCACCCCGGGCACCGTGTGCGCAGACGGATCGCCTGAGGGCCGGTGCCCAGGAGACGGGCCAGCGCCGTCCTGGCGAGCACGCGCCCGGTGACGAAGCGGGCCAGGTCCAGCTCATGGGCGAAGGACGAGGTGCGCGACAGCTCGGTGCTGTCGAGCAGATGGAACCAGGACGACGGCCGGGGCAGCGGGGGCAGGGACCAGATACGGCATTCGGCGACCGACCGCCGCGCACCGGTGCCGACCGCGGACGCGAGTGTGGCCGTGGCTGCTGGAAACGGCGTCATGGGTTTTCACCTCCGTACGGCGGCAGTGCTTCTGCCGCCCTACCGAGTCTTCGTTTCGCCGAGCCGCTCCAGTAGCCGGAAATCCTCCGCTCTTCGGGGGGTGGAAAACCTCCGCACGCCGTCGTTATCGCCGTGCCCGGCAGGCGAAGCTGATCCGATAACGGTCCGAAAAGACCGGTCTTTAAGTTTTCTGTCAGCCGCAAGGAAGCGCAGCTCAGAACCACTGAGCGCCTCACAGACAGGAAACGAAGACAATGACGAAGAAGCTGAATGCCGCTGTCAAGTCCCTCGCCGTCGCGCTCACCGCCGGCTCGACCCTCCTGGTGGCCGTCCCCGCAGTGGCCGTGGCCGTCACGGCGCCGGTGCAGGCCGCCGCCTCGGTGCTGGCCGACCCGATCGGGTGGGGCACGTCGCACTCCGCCCCCGCCGGCGGCACGGTGGTCTCGGCCGGCTCCCAGGGCGACCCCATCGGCTGGTAGAGCGTTTCCCCGACCTGCCCTTGCTCTGTCCTTCCGCTGCTCTTCCCCTCCGCTCCGATGCGCTCGCCGAATTAAGGGCCGATATCACGGGCCCGCGGCTCGAGTCACGCTTCGTCGGAGCGTTCGAGAATTAACCAATCAGCACCGCACGGAAGTTGATTGCGTGTGCCGCCAGTGCATCGCACTAGGGACCATCTCGTCAGGTGACCTACATTGGTCGTCGTCCGTGAAAAACAGGACTTCGACAAGGGGGAGCCGGAGTGGACGCACACGTCAGCTTCAAGGTCTTGGGGCCCCTGGCGGTGACCGCGGGGGAGGCGACCGTCCCGATCGGCGGCGGCCGTCAACGGACCATCCTCGCACTGCTGTTGCTCACGCCCGGCCGTGTCGTCCCCGTGGACACCATGGTGGACGCCGTCTGGAACAGCAATCCGCCGCCCACCGCGCGCACCCAGGTCGCGATCTGTGTCGCGGCACTGCGCAAGCTCTTCAAGACCGCGGGAGTCACCGACGACGTCATCGTCACCGCGCATCCCGGATACGTGCTCCACACCGCGGGGTCGCGGTTCGACTCCGTCGACTTCGCCGATCTCGTCAGGGAGGCCGAACAGGCCGCCAAGGACGGGGAGTTGTCCCAGGCGGCGCAGCTCTACACGCAGGCGCTGCAACTGTGGCGGGGGCCCGCGTTCGCAGGGGTGTACGGGCAGCTGATCGAGGACGAGGCGGCCCGTCTGGAGGAACACCGGCTCAACGCCTACGACGACTCCACCCTCGTACGCCTGGAACTCGGCCAGCACCAGGAGCTCATCCCGGAACTCGCCGCCATGGTGCGCGAGCACCAGTTGCGCGAGCGCACCCGGCACCATCTGATGCTCGCCCAGTACCGCTCGGGCCGTCGCGCCGACGCGATGGAGACCTACCGGGAGGCCCGCGAGCACTTCATCGAGGAACTCGGCATCGAGCCGGGGCCCGACCTCAACGAACTGCACGACGCGATCCTGCGCGACGACCCGGCCCTGGCGGCCGCGGCGTCGCCCGAGTCGCACCGGCCGGCACCGGTCGCGCCCGCCGTCCCGTCCGAACTGCCGCCAGAAGTACCGGCATTCACCGGCCGCACCGAGGAACTCGCCGCTCTTCAGAGCCTGCTGAGCGACGACGCCCAGGGCCAGGCCACCACCACGGTCGGTCTGATCACCGGCGCCGCCGGCATCGGCAAGAGCGGTCTCGCCATGCGCTGGGCCTTCCGCGCCGCCGAGCACTTCCCCGGCGGCCAGCTCTTCGCCGACCTGTGCGGCTACGACGAACACCGGGAACCCGTCCGGGCCCACGAGATACTCAGCCGGTTCCTGCGCTCCCTCGGAGTGCCCGGCGAGCAGGTCCCCGACGACCTGGAGGAGCGCGTCGCGCTCTACCGCAGTCTGCTCGCGGACCGCCGCGTCCTCATCGTCCTCGACAACGCCCGCACCTACGCGCAGGTCCGTCCGCTCCTGCCCGGCAGTGGTCGGTGCTGTGTCCTGGTGACCAGCCGGGACCAGATGGAGGAGCTCGTCGCCCGGCCCTCCCGGGCCCGGGTGCACCTGGGCCTGCTCTCCGAGGACGAGGGCATCCAACTGCTCACCGCGATCGTCGGCAAGGCCAGGATCGCGCCCGCCCGCGCGGACGCCGCCCGCCTGGTCGAGCTGTGCGACCGGCTGCCGCTGGCGCTCAGGATCGCCGCAGCGCGGCTCGCCTCGAAGCCGCACTGGACGGTGCGCTACCTGGTGAACCGGCTGACCGACGAGCGTCGCAGGCTGGACGAGCTCAGCCAGGGCGAGTCGCGGGTACGGGCCAGCCTCGCGCTCAGCTACCGCTATCTCAACGAGGAGGCGGCGCGACTGCTGCGCAGGCTCGGGCTGCTGGACGTACCGGACTTCACGGCCTGGGCCGCCGCCGCGGTGCTCAACAAGGAGGTCCTCGACGCGGAGCGGATCGTCGAGGACCTCGTCGACGCCCAGTTCCTGGAAGTCGTCAGCGTGGACGCCACCGGACAACTGCGGTACCGCTTCCACACGCTCGTGCGCCTCTACGCGGCCGAGCGCGCCCGGCAGGAGGAGACGGAGCCGGACCGGCTCGCCGCGACCACCCGGTTCCTGCGCACCTTCCTGACCATCGCGGAGGAGGCCGACCGGCGTGAGCACGGCGGCCATGGCACCGGGGTGCACAGCACCGTCCAGCGAAGGCGGATCGACTCCTTCCTCATGGACGAGCTGCTCACCGTCCCTCTGGCGTGGTACGAGGCGGAGCGGCTGGCGCTGGTGGCTTCGGTGCGGCAGGCCGCCAGGGCGGGCGAGGCCGAACTCGCCTGGGACCTGACGGTGTGTGCGTCGGCCTTCTTCGGCACCCGCAGCTACACCGAGGACTGGCGCGCCTGCTGCGAGGTGGCCCTGGAGGCGGCCCGTGCCGTGGGCGATCTGCGCGGTCAGGGGGCGATGCTGTTCGGTCTGGGGGCCCTGGAACTGATCTACAGCCGGCTGGAGAGCGCCGCCTCGTATCTCGAGAAGGCGCTGCACTTCTACACGGAGGCCGGGGAGGACCACGGGCGGGCGATGGCGCTGCGCTCCCTCGGCCAGGGCGACCGCATGCGCGGCGACTCGGACAGTGCGGCTGCGCGCTTCACTGAGGCGCTGCCCCTCTTCCGCCAGGTGGGCAACCGCACCGGTGAGGTGCACACCCTGCACAACATGGCGGAGAGCGAACTCGACCGGGGGAACGTGGACTCGGCGCTCACGTTCGCTCTCAGTGCCGTGCAGCTGGAGGAGAGCGGTGCGCCCGACACCCGCAACCTGGCCCAGGCGCTGTACCGGCTGGGGCTGGTGCGGCTCGCGAAGGGGGAGCCGGCGGCGGCCGAGGAGTCGTTCCTGCGGGCGGTGCGGATCGTCAAGGAGAAGGCGGACATGATCGGCCTCGCCTACGCGCTGCTCGGCCTGGGGGAGACCCGGCTCGCCCAGGGGAACACACAGCTGGCCGAGGCGACTCTGACGGACGCGCTGGAGATCGCGGACGACTGCCGCAGCCGGCTGGTGGCCGGCCGGGTCGGCCTGGTCCTCGGCGAGGTGAACCGACGGCTGGGGCGCAACGAGGCGGCCCGCGCGATTCTGAGCACCGCGCGGGAGAGCTTCGCCGCCGTGGGGGCGGCGGGGTGGGAGCGGCGGGCGGAGGAGGCGCTGGGGGCGGTGGTCGGCTAGGAGGCCGACCCGCCCCTGCTGGGGGCTGCCGCCCCCAGACCCCCGCTTTCGGCCTGAACGGCCTCGTCCTCAAACGCCGGACGGGCTGAAGAAATTCAGCCCCTTGGGGGTCCCCCCACGCCCTTAAGGCAGTGGGGGAGTTTGAGGAGCGGGGGTCCGGGGGGAAGCCTTCAGGTCCTGTAGGCCCACCACCCGCAGCAGCTGCAGCCGCTCGTACGACTCCGTCCCCGGACGGGCCGTGTGGATGACGAGATGGTGGTGGTCGTCCTCGTTCAGGAGGATCTCGCAGTCCAGCTCGAGAAGCCCGACCAGCGGATGCTGGAACCTTTTCGTCGACCGGCGCCGCACCGCCACCTCGTGCTCGGCCCACAGCCGGGCGAACTCCTCGCTGCCCGCCCGCAGTTCGGCCACCAGCGCGGCCGGCTCCGGGTCGTCGGGCCGTGCCGCGGCCACCGCCCGCAGGTTGGCCACATGGGCTCGGGCATGCTCCGCCACGTCCTCCGGCGGGAACAGGTTCCGTGCCGTCGGGTCCAGGAAGAAGCGGCGGAGCAGGTTGCGCTCGCGCGGCGGGCGGGCGAACGCGTCGCCGCTCAGCGCCCGCGACATCGCGTTCTGCGCCAGCACCTCGCCGCAGTCGCTCACCACCATCGCCGGTGTGTCGTGCAGCCGGTCCAGGACCAGGAGAAGGCCCGGTCGGACGTGTGCGCCGGCCGTTCCACGCCGTGGGTGCTCCTCGCCCGTCAGGTGGAACAGATGGTCCCGTTCGTCGTCCGTCAGGCGCAGGGCCCGCGCCAGCGCCGTCAGCATCTGGCGGGACGGGCGCGGCCCCCGGGACTGTTCCAGCCGCGTGTAGTAGTCCACGGACATGCCCGCCAGCTGCGCCACCTCCTCACGGCGCAGGCCCGGCGTGCGGCGGCGGGCGCCGGGCGTGAGCCCCACGTCGGACGGGTCGAGGCGGGCGCGGCCGCGGCGCAGGAAGTCGGCGAGTTCGGCTCGGTTCACCTCTCCAGCGTGCGGGAGTCCGCCCGGCTTATCCAGGGACTGCCGGTCCCCCGATCGGGAGGTCTCTCCCGCGCCCCGCCCCCTCGTCCAAAGCTGGTCGTCGACGAGAGGAGCAGAACATGCTGACATTGGTGACCGGTACGACGGGACAGGTCGGACGGCGGTTCGTGCCCAGGCTGATCGCCCAGAGCAGGGCAGACGACAAGGTGCGGGTCCTGGTGCGGGACGAGGCCCGCGGGGAGCCGTACGCCGAGCTGGGTGCCGAGGTCGTGGTCGGGGATCTGCGGGACGCGGAGGCGCTCGGCAAGGCGGTGGCCGGGGTGGACGCCGTCGTCAACGTCGCGGCCGCCTTTCGGGGCGTGCCCAACGAGGAGGCCCGGGCCGTCAACCGGGACGCGGCCGTGGAGCTGGGCCGCGCCGCGCTGGCCTCCGGGGTGCGGCGGTTCGTGCAGGTCAGCACGGGCTTGGTGTACGGCGTCGGGAGGGGCCGCCCGGTGACCGAGGACGACGAGAGCCGGCCCGGCGGGGCGATGTGGGGTGCCTACCCCGAGTCCAAGGCCGAGGCCGAGCGCCGACTGCTCGCCCTGGACGGCATGGACGTACGCGTCGGCCGGCTCCCCTTCGTCTACGGCGAGGGCGACCCGCATCTCGCCCAGTCCCTGATGTGGGCCAGGAACTGGGCGGCCACGCAGCGGCTGCACATGGGCCATCACGCGGACGTCGCCCAGGGACTGCTGCGCATCCTGCACGCACCGGGCATCGCCGGCCGGATCTACAACATCGCCGACGACGCCCCTGTCACGGCGGTCGAACTGCACCAGCTCAACGGGGCCGAGGTCCCCGCCGTACTCCACGACCGCACCGACCCGGACCCGTGGCTCGTGATCATGTCCACGGAGCGCATCCGCCGCGAGCTGGGCTACCGGCCGTTGTACCCGTCGGTGTACGCGGCCCGGGAAGCGGGCGCGCTCTAGCCAGGGGCCCAGGCCCAGCGCCTGTCCTAGTCGACCCCCCTGATCCGTCCCACCAGCACCGCCCCCGCCAGCCCGATCACCGCCGACACCAGGTACAGCACCCGGTAGCCGCCGAGATACGTCACGATCGGCGCGGCGAGGGCGGGGGCGGCCACCTGGGGCAGGGCGTTGGCCACATTGATGACCCCCAGGTCCTTGCCCCGGTCCAGCGCCTTCGGCAGTACGTCCGTCATCAGCGCGAAGTCGACCGAGGTGAAGACGCCGAAGCCGACCCCGAGCACCGCGGCCGCGACGACCGCGCCCGGCCAGGTCTGCCAGCCCGCAAGCGCCGCCGTCGCCACCGCCATCAGCACCCCCGACCAGAGCACGAACGGCTTGCGCCGCCCCACCCGGTCCGACCAGACCCCGCCCACGACGACCGTGGCGAGCAGCGTCACCCCGTTCACGGCCGTCAGGATGAGCACGCCCTGGTCGGGGTCGCCGTAGTGGAGGCGGTCCCGCAGGTAGTAGAGCAGGTACAGCAGCACCAGCGCGTTGCTGAGGTTGATCAGAAAGCGGGTCAGCCAGGCCCAGCCCAGGTCCGGATACCGGCGCGGACTCAGCCAGAACCCGGCGACGAAGGACCGCCACGACCATGCCGGCCGGTCCGCCACGGCCAGCCGCAGGTCCTCGTACCGCAGGACGTACGGCAGCACGCCCACGACGGTGAACACCGCACAGGCCGCATACCCGGCCCCGACGCCCCCGGCCGCCGTGGCGAGCCCCGTCCCGCCGACCACGCCCAGGATCTGCGCGGCCCCCAGCCAGCCGCCCACCGAGCCCCGCTGGATCCGCGGCACCCGGTCCGGCACCGCAGCGGTCACCGCCGCGAACGCCGCGTTCAGTGTCAGCTGGACCAGACACCAGCCGGCCGCCATGGTCCACACCCCGCCCGCGCCCGCGAGCAGCAGCAACGACAGCGCGCCGCCCGCCGCCCCGGCCACGATCCACGGCGTACGGCGGCCCCAGCGGGACGTCGTCCGGTCCGAGAGGGCGCCGAAGAGCGGGTTGGCGACCAGGGACACCACCGCCCCGGCCCCCGTCACCCACGCCAGCGTCGTCTCCTTGGACATGCCGGAGCCGGGCGCGAAGTCCTTGGCCTGGGAGGCCAGCAGGATCTGCAGGGGGCCGTACCAGCCCACCCAGATCGCCCCGTTGGCGAGCGAGAGGGCGGTCGTCCAGCCGCGGCCGACCCGTTCGAGGGGCTCGGCGAGTGCCTCCACGGGCCGGGTGGCGGTCATCTCTGCGCCCGCAGCACATCCCGGAACCAGCCGTACGACGACTTCGGTGTCCGCTGCTGCGTCTCGAAGTCGACGTGCACCAGGCCGAACCGGCGCTCGTACCCCTCCGCCCACTCGAAGTTGTCCAGCAGTGACCACACGAAGTACCCGCGCACGTCCACGCCCGCCTCGACGGCCTTGTGCAGGGCCCGCAGGTGGCCGTCGAGGTAGGCGATCCGGTCCTGGTCGTCCAGGCCCGGGTAGGAGCAGCCGTTCTCGGTGATGACGACGGGCGGGAGGCGGTCGCCGTAGCGCTCGCGGAAGCCGGTGAGCAGCTCCGTGAGGCCCTCGGGGACCACGGGCCAGCCGAAGTCCGTCACCGGTACGCCCTCGATCTGCCGTACCGAGAAGGGGAGTTCGGCCGGGATGGTCAGCCCGCCGAACTCGATGTCCTCGCCCTGCGGGGCGCCCACCCGGGTCGGCGCGTAGTAGTTGACGCCGTACCAGTCGAGCGGTTCCGCGATGACCTTCAGGTCGGACTCGACATCGCCCGGCATCAACTCGCCGATGCCCTCCGGGTACTGGCCGAGCAGTAGCGGGTCGGCGAACAGGCGGTTCAGCAGCAGGTCGTAGAAGCCCGCCGCCTCCACGTCCGCGCTCTCCTCGGACGCCGGCCAGGTCGGCCCGTGCGAGTTGGCGATCCCGATGTCCGTGGCGCCGGACGCGCGCAGGGCCCGTACCGCCAGACCGTGGGCCAGCAGCTGGTGGTGGGCCACCGGCAGGGCGTCGAAGAGCAGCTGTTTGCCGGGCGCGTGGGCGCCCAGCGCGTGGCCCAGCAGCGTGTGTTCGGCGGGCTCGTTGAGGGTGATCCACTTCTTCACCCGGTCGCCCAGCCGCTCGGCGACGACGGACACGTACTCCGCGAAACGCGCCGCCGTGTCCCGCTCCAGCCAGTCCATCCCCAGCGGCAGGTCCCAGTGGAACAGGGTGGGCACCGGTCGTACGCCCGCGGCCAGCAACTCGTCGACGAGACGGTCGTAGAAGTCGAGGCCGTCCGCCGAGCGCACCCGCGGCCAGGAGACCGAGAAGCGGTACGCGTCCACGCCGAGGCCGGCCAGCAGGGCCACGTCCTCGCGGTAGCGGTGGTAGTGGTCGCAGGCCACCGCCGCGGTCGAGCCGTCCTTGACCCGTCCCGGCTCGGCCGTGAAGGCGTCCCACACGGACGGCTCGCGCTCGTCCACGGCGCCCTCGATCTGGTGGGCCGAGGTCGACACGCCCCACAGGAAGCCGGCCGGGAAGCGGGGTATCGGATTGCCTGCATCAGAAGCCATGGGCGGGATCATCCTTACCGGCGGTAACGGAAGTCAACGCCCAGGCATGAACTGCCGGTTACGCCCCTTCCTTCAGTACCCGGCGGATCAGTTCGCGCTGTTCCTCCGTGAGCCGGGGATCGGCCGCGTAGACCGTCTTCCCGTCCACCGTGATCTGGTAGCTGAAGCCGTCCGGCACCCCGAGGGGAGGCGTGCCCCGGCCGGACGCGAGCGCGCGTTCGGCCAGGGCGTGCCACTCCTGGGCGTCGGGCCGGCCCGAGGTGTCCACCTCGGCACGGCGCTCGATGCCCGCGAACCCACCCGTACGCCTCACCTGAATACGCATGGGTCCCTGTCTAGTACGCGGTCAGAGGATCCGCACCCCTACCTGTTCCCACGCCTTCTGCACGGCCTGGAGCTCCTCGCCCTCGTTGAAGCGTGCCTTCGCCGCCGCGACCGTGAGCTTCGCGAAGTCGTTGAACAGCGCCTGCGAGGACAGCTCGCCGCCGGTCAGGACGTCGTACCAGATCTGTCCCGCCTTCTCCCAGGCGTGGCCGCCGAGCGCGGAGGCGACCAGGTAGAACGCGTGGTTGGGGATGCCGGAGTTGATGTGGACACCGCCGTTGTCGCGGCCGGTGCGGACGTAGTCGTCCATGGTCGCCGGCTGCGGGTCCTTGCCGAGCACGTCGTCGTCGTAGGCCGTGCCCGGTTCCTTCATGGAGCGCAGGGCCTTGCCGGTGACGCTCGGGGCGAGCAGGCCGGCGCCGATCAGCCAGTCGGCCTCGGCGGCGGTCTGGCCGAGCGTGTACTGCTTGATGAGCGAGCCGAACACGTCGGACATCGACTCGTTCAGGGCGCCCGGCTGGCCGTAGTAGGTGAGGTTCGCGGTGTGCTGGGTGACGCCGTGGGTCAGCTCGTGGCCGATGACGTCGATCGGGATGGTGAAGTCGAGGAAGATCTCGCCGTCGCCGTCGCCGAACACCATCTGCTCGCCGTTCCAGAAGGCGTTGTTGTAGTCGTGGTCGAAGTGGACGCTGGCGTCCAGCGGCAGGCCGTCGCCGTCGATCGAGTGGCGCTGGTAGGCCTTGAGGTAGAGGTCGAAGGTGGCGCCGAGGCCCGCGTAGGCGCGGTTGACCGTGGCGTCCCTGACCGGGTCGGCACCCTCGGCGCGCACCTTCCGGCCGGGCAGGTCGGTCCTGTGCCCGGCGTCGTAGATGGTGCGCAGCGGCTGGTCCGCCGGTGCCTTCGCCGCCGGCGCGGCCGCGAGGCCGAACTCGGTCGTCACGCGGCGGCGGCCGCGCAGCTCGCTGTCGCGCATCAGGGTCCGGCGAGCCGGGCCGGAGAGTGCGGGGTCGTCGTTGCGGGCCAGCTTGTCGAGGACATGCGGCGGTACGACGGTGCAGAAGACGGGCTCGAAGCCCCCGTTGGTCTTCGTCATGCACGGCACCCTTGCACTGGGTCATGCCCGTGTCACTACCCGCAACCATGATTGGTGAAATATGCGGACAGGGAAGTGCACACTCCGTGACGAAGTGGTATGGCGCACTTTTTGTCCCATTCATCCTTCGGGTCCCGCATACTGATACAGCGCCCCGCATCCGAAGGGGCTCGGCTAGCATGCTGTGCATCATGCGTTTCGGGCTGCTTCTTCTTAGCTGCCGCGGCGAGGGCCTGTAGTCCAGGTCGACTCCCTCCCCGCGGAGCTTGGCGTTGCGTCGTCGGCCGTCCTTCCGGACACCCTGAGGAGCCCGAGTCATCATGGCGAACCGCCAGCAGCCCAGCACCATGCCGATCCACAAGTACGGCCAGTACGAGCAGGTCGACATCCCCGACCGCACCTGGCCCGAGCAGCGGATCACCCAGGCCCCCCGTTGGCTGTCGACCGACCTGCGCGACGGCAACCAGTCCCTGATCGACCCGATGTCGCCCGAGCGCAAGCGCCGGATGTTCGACCAGCTGGTCAAGATGGGCTACAAGGAGATCGAGGTCGGCTTCCCCGCCTCCGGCCAGACGGACTTCGATTTCGTACGGTCGATCATCGAGGAGCCCGGGGTCATCCCCGACGACGTCACCATCTCCGTACTGACCCAGGCCCGCGAGGACCTGATCGAGCGGACCGTGGAGTCGCTGAAGGGCGCCAAGCGCGCCACCGTCCACCTGTACAACGCCACCGCGCCGGTCTTCCGCCGGGTCGTGTTCCGCGGCTCCAAGGACCAGATCAAGCAGATCGCCGTCGACGGCACGCGCCTGGTCATGGAGTACGCCGAGAAGCTGCTGGGCCCGGAGACCGAGTTCGGCTACCAGTACAGCCCCGAGATCTTCACCGACACCGAGCTGGACTTCGCGCTGGAGGTCTGCGAGGCGGTCATGGACGTCTGGCAGCCCGGCCCGGGCCGCGAGATCATCCTCAACCTGCCCGCCACGGTTGAGCGTTCGACCCCCTCGACCCACGCCGACCGCTTCGAGTGGATGGGCCGCAACCTGTCCCGCCGCGAGTACGTCTGCCTGTCGATCCACCCGCACAACGACCGCGGCACCGCCGTCGCCGCCGCCGAGCTGGCCCTGATGGCCGGCGCCGACCGCGTCGAGGGCTGTCTGTTCGGGCAGGGCGAGCGCACCGGCAACGTCGACCTGGTCACCCTGGGCATGAACCTGTTCTCGCAGGGCGTCGACCCGCAGATCGACTTCTCCGACATCGACGAGATCCGTCGTACGTGGGAGTACTGCAACCAGATGGAGGTCCACCCGCGCCACCCGTACGTGGGCGACCTGGTCTACACGTCCTTCTCCGGCTCCCACCAGGACGCCATCAAGAAGGGCTTCGACGCGATGGAGGCCGACGCCAAGGCCAAGGGCGTCACCGTCGACGACATCGAGTGGGCGGTGCCGTACCTGCCGATCGACCCGAAGGACGTCGGCCGCTCCTACGAGGCGGTCATCCGCGTCAACTCGCAGTCCGGCAAGGGCGGTATCGCCTACGTCCTGAAGAACGACCACAAGCTGGACCTGCCGCGCCGGATGCAGATCGAGTTCTCGAAGATCATCCAGGCGAAGACGGACGCCGAGGGCGGCGAGGTCACCGGCGGCGACATCTGGGCGGTCTTCCAGGACGAGTACCTGCCGAACCCCGAGAACCCGTGGGGCCGTATTCAGGTCAAGAACGGCCAGTCGACGACCGACACCGACGGCGTGGACACGCTGCGGGTCGAGGCGACCGTCGACGGCCAGGACACCGTCCTGACCGGTACCGGCAACGGCCCGATCTCCGCCTTCTTCGACGCGCTGCAGAAGGTGGGCGTGGACGCCCGCCTGCTGGACTACCAGGAGCACACGATGAGCGAGGGCGCCTCTGCGCAGGCCGCCTCGTACATCGAATGCGCGATCGACGACAAGGTCCTGTGGGGAATCGGCATCGACGCGAACACGACTCGTGCGTCGCTGAAGGCGGTTGTCTCCGCCGTCAACCGAGCCGCCCGCTGACCCGTCTGACCGGGCATTTCGGGGCCCCGATCGCCGTATACGGCGATCGGGG
>NZ_JBSFHW010000084.1:0-25168 GCF_053597275.1 Streptomyces sp. NPDC001492
CCAACACGGGCCGCCCCGGGGGGGGCGCCGCCCCCCCCACCCCGCCAGCCCGGGCGCCCGCCGCCCCGGCCCCGCGCCCCCCCCGCGCGTGGGCGACCAGGACGACCGCGACCGACGGCTCGCCGAGGCCGTCGAAGGCGTCGACCCCTCCGAGGTGACCTCGCTCGCGGACGCCCTCGACACCTTCCTGGAGATGCCGCTCGACGCCGAACAGGAGGACGACGGGCTGCCCTTCTCCCCGGACGCGCGCGTGCGGTTCGCCCGCCTGGCCGCCGAACTGCGCGACCTGCGCCGCTCGCTGGCCGACCCGCTCATGGACGTCCTGCACCGCGTCCTCGCCGTGACCGGCCTGGAGGTGGAGCTCTCGGCGTCCCCGCACGCCCTGGCCGCCCGCCGCCGCGAGACCCTCTCCAACTTCCTGGACATCGCCGCCTCCTTCGCCGCCGGCGACGGCGAGGCCACCCTGCTCGCCTTCCTGGGCTTCCTGCGCACCGCCGCCCAGTACGAGAAGGGCCTCGACAACGCCCTCCCGGGCGGCGAGAACACCGTGAAGGTCCTCACCGCCCACAAGTCCAAGGGCCTGGAGTGGGACGTCGTCGCCGTCCCCGGCCTGGTCACCGGCACCTTCCCCAGCACCCAGGGCCGCGAGAAGTGGACCGCCCAGGGCAAGGTCCTGCCGCACGAACTACGCGGCGACGCCGACACCCTGCCCGACGTCGACGCCTGGGACTCCCGGGGCCTCAAGGCCTTCCAGGAGGCCATGAAGGAACACCAGCACACCGAGGAACTCCGCCTCGGCTACGTCACCTTCACCCGCCCCCGCTCCCTTCTCCTCGGCTCCGGCCACTGGTGGGGCCCCACCCAGAAGAAGCCCCGCGGCCCGTCCGACTTCCTGCGCGCCCTCCACGACCACTGCGTCGCCGGACACGGCGAGATCGAGGCGTGGGCGGACGAACCCGCCGAGGGCGAGGAGAACCCGGCCCTGCACACGGCGACCGCCGACCAGGTGTGGCCGCTGCCCCTGGACGAGGCGTCCCTGGCCCGGCGCCGGGCGGCCGCCGAAACGGTCCTCGCCCACCTGGAGGAGCTCGCCACTCACGAGGGCGGCGCCGCCACGCACGACCCGGACAGCCACGACGACCCGGAGTGGCCCCCGCCGCCGGACGACGAGGACCTGCCGTACGAAGAGGAGGATCCGTTCGCTCAGGAGAACCCGGCCGACTGGGACGCCTGGTCCACGGACCGCCCGACCGTCCCGCACCAGGCGGCTGCTCCGGAGGGAACCGGGAACCAGGGCGCACACCCGCACCCCGCCCCACGGAAATCCGCTGCCGAGGGCCCCCGCGCCGCCGCCCCCACCCGCCTCACCCCGGAGGAGGCCCGCACCCTCGCCTCCTGGGACCGCGACCTCGACGCCCTCACCGGCGAACTCCTGCGCGCCCGGCAGGCCGTCACGGACGTCCCCCTCCCCGCGTCCCTCACCGCTTCCCAGGTGCTGCGCCTGGCCACCGACCCGGACGGATTCGCGCAGGAACTCGCCCGCCCCATGCCACGCCCCCCACAACCCGCCGCACGCAGGGGCACCCGCTTCCACGCCTGGGTCGAGGCCCGCTTCGAAGAACTGACCCTCCCCATGCTGGAGCCGGAAGAACTGCCCGGCAGCGAGACCGAGATCGCCGACGAACGCGACCTGGAAGCCCTCAAGGAAGCCTTCGAACGCACCGAGTACGCCCACCGCACACCCCACCGCGTCGAGGCGCCCTTCCAGCTGGCCATCGCCGGCCGTGTGGTCCGGGGCCGCATCGACGCCGTCTACAAGGAAGACGACGGCGACAGGACGACGTACGAGATCGTCGACTGGAAGACCAGCCGCTCGCGCACCGCCGACCCCCTCCAGCTCGCCCTGTACCGGCTCGCCTGGGCCGAGCAGCAAGGCGTGCCCCTGGAGTCCGTCGACGCCGCCTTCCTGTACGTACGCACTGGTGAGGTTGTACGACCGGACGGCCTGCCGGACAGGTCCGCACTGGAGCGGCTGCTGCTGGACGAGCCGGCCGCACAAGCAAACTGTGAGGAACCGCCCACCGAGGATGTCGGTGCGGGCCGATAGGCTCGTGACCATGAGCCAGCCCGTTGACAGTGCCGTCAGCGCCGTCCGTACGTACATCGAGCAGCACCGCGCCGCCTTCCTCGACGACCTCGCCGAGTGGCTGCGCATCCCGTCCGTGTCGGCCCAGCCCGACCACGCACCCGATGTACGACGCAGCGCAGACTGGCTCGCCGCCAAACTCAAGGACACCGGCTTCACGACCGCAGAGGTCTGGGAGACACCGGGCGCCCCGGCCGTCTTCGCCGAGTGGCCCGCCAGCGACCCCGCTGCACCCACCGTCCTCGTCTACGGCCACCACGACGTGCAGCCCGCCACCCGCGAGGACGGCTGGGACAGCGACCCCTTCGAACCCGTCGTCCGAGAGAACCGTCTCCACGCGCGCGGGGCGGCCGACGACAAGGGGCAGGTGTTCTTCCACACACTCGGCGTCCGCGCCCACCTCGCCACCACCGGCCGCACCGCCCCAGCGGTGCACCTGAAGCTGTTGATCGAGGGCGAGGAGGAGTCCGGCTCCCCCCACTTCCGCAGCCTCGTCGAACAGCACGCCGGCCGGCTCGCCGCCGACGCCGTGATCGTCTCCGACACCGGCATGTGGTCCGAGGACACCCCCACCGTGTGCACCGGCATGCGCGGCCTCGCCGAGTGCGAGATCCACTTCTTTGGCCCCGACCAGGACATCCACTCCGGCTCCTTCGGCGGCGCCGTCCCCAACCCGGCCACCGCCGCCGCCCGCCTGGTCGCCGCCCTGCACGACGAACACGCGCGCGTGGCGATCCCCGGCTTCTACGACGGCATCGTCGAACTCACCGACCGCGAGCGCGAACTCTTCGCCGAACTGCCCTTCGACGAGCAGCAGTGGCTGCGCACCGCCAAGTCGTACGCCACCCACGGCGAGGCCGGACACACCACCCTGGAGCGCATCTGGGCCCGCCCCACCGCCGAGGTCAACGGCATCGGCGGCGGCTACCAGGGCCCCGGCAGCAAGACGATCATCCCGTCCACGGCCATGGTGAAGCTCTCCTTCCGCCTGGTCGCGGGCCAGGACCCCGACCACATCGAGAAGGCCGTCCGCGCATGGGCCGCCGAACAGATGCCCGCCGGGATCCGGTACGAGATCACGTTCGCCGCGGCCACCCGCCCGTGCCTGACACCGCTGGACCACCCCGCGCTGCAGTCCGTCGCCCGCGCGATGGGCCGCGCCTTCGACAAGCCCGTCCGCTTCACCCGCGAGGGCGGCTCAGGACCCGCCGCCGACCTCCAGGAAGTCCTCGGGGCACCCGTGCTCTTCCTGGGCATCTCCGTCCCCTCCGACGGCTGGCACGCACCGAACGAGAAAGTCGAGCTCGACCTGCTCCTCAAAGGCGTCGAGACCAGCGCATACCTGTGGACCGACCTCGCCGACACCTGGCGCCATGCACCCTGAGCGTGCCGCGCCGTCCGGAGCGGCACGCCGTGCGGGGCACACTGAAAGGGCCGCCCCGCCCAGCTCCGCCGGATCCGTTCGCCTCCCGTCGTCCGTACCGCCGTACCGCCCGCCGAAACAATCCGTTCCACTGGGGGAGTTGGAAGCACCCGTGACCACCTGGACCGACCACACCGCCGACCGCCCCATCTCCCTCACCGCGCCCAGCGGCATCGACCGCGCCGCCCACCACCGCCTCGACGAGGCCTGGCTCGCGGCGGCATGGAGCCACCCCACGACCCGCTGCTTCGTCGTCTCCGGCGGTCAGGTCCTCATCGACGAGACGGCCGACGGCCGCACCGAACTCGTCATGACCCCCTCCTTCGAAGCGCCCCTGACCGAGGCCCACCGCTACTTCCTGGGCACCGACGAGGAAGGCGTCAGCTACTTCGCCCTCCAGAAGGACGCACTGCCCGGCCGCATCGACCAGTCCGCACGCCCCGCGGGCCTGCGCGAGGCCGGCCTCCTGCTGTCCCCCCGCGACACGGGCCTGATGGTGCACGCGGTCGGCCTGGAGAACTGGCAGCGCACCCACCGCTTCTGCTCCCGCTGCGGCGAACGCACCGTCATCGCCGCCGCCGGCCACATCCGCCGCTGCTCCGCCTGCGGCGCCGAGCACTACCCACGCACCGACCCCGCCGTGATCATGGCCGTCACCGACGAGGAGGACCGCATCCTGCTCGGCCGCCAGGTCCACTGGCCCGAAGGCCGCTTCTCCACGCTCGCCGGCTTCGTCGAACCCGGCGAGTCCATCGAACAGTCCGTACGACGCGAGGTCTTCGAGGAGGCCGGCATCACCGTCGGCGCGGTGGAGTACGTCGCCAGCCAGCCCTGGCCCTTCCCCTCCAGCCTCATGCTCGGCTTCATGGCCCGCGCCACCTCCACCGACATCAACGTCGACGGCGACGAGATCCACGAAGCCCGCTGGTTCTCCCGGGACGAACTGGGCGCCGCCTTCGAAGCCGGCGAGGTACTGCCTCCCTACGGCATCTCCATCGCCGCCCGCCTGATCGAGATGTGGTACGGCAAGCCCCTGCCGACGAGGAGCTTCGTCTGAGCCCGACGCCGCGATGACAGACCCGTACCGGAACCACAGCGTCCACTACCGCCCCGTCGTCCTCGCAGCCGTCCCCGACGGCTGCCGGACGGCCGTGGACGTCGGATGCGGCGACGGGCTGCTCGCACGCAAGCCGGCACAGCCGACTGATGGCAAACGAGGCCCGGCCGGGATGCCCGTCAAGGACTTGGCCATGCACTGGGACTAACCACAAGAGGGCGGTTCCTGAACCCCCCAGGAACCGCCCTCCGAACAAAACCGTGCAGCGCCTACGCGCCGATCTTCTGCTTCACCTGCGCCAGCGACGGATTCGTCAGCGTCGAACCATCCGGGAACAGCACCGTCGGCACCGTCTGGTTTCCGCCATTCGCCTTCTCCACGAACGCCGCGGAATCCGGGTCCTGCTCGATGTTGATCTCGTTGTACGCGATGCCCTCACGGTCCATCTGGCTCTTCAGCCGACGGCAGTAGCCACACCACGTGGTGCTGTACATCGTCACAGTGCCCAGCATGTCTCTCGCGCTCCTCAGCTGCTCGGGGATGCTTGGTCGCAGTCATGGAACGTACTTGAAACAGCCACCATTCCCGCACGCGGTACCGCACCGGACGTGACGCCTGCCGCATTAGTACGACTGCAGGTACCTGCCTGTGGACAACCACCGCACCCGCCTCCGCCGACCTGGCAGCATGGCCATGTGACAGCAGCAACGCACTCCACGCTCTTCCCGCAGGTACCGGCCACACCCGACGCCGTGCTCGAAGGGCTCGACCCCGAGCAGCGCGAGGTGGCCACCGCCCTGCGCGGACCGGTGTGCGTCCTGGCCGGCGCCGGAACCGGCAAGACCCGCGCGATCACCCACCGCATCGCCTACGGAGTCCGCGCCGGAATCCTCCAGCCCTCCAGCGTGCTCGCCGTCACCTTCACCAACCGCGCCGCCGGCGAGATGCGCGGCCGGCTGCGCCACCTCGGCGCCGCCGGAGTCCAGGCCCGCACCTTCCACTCGGCCGCCCTGCGCCAGCTCCAGTACTTCTGGCCGAAAGCAGTCGGCGGCGCCATGCCCCGGCTCGTCGACCGCAAGATCCAACTCGTCGCCGACGCGGCCGCCGCCTGCCGCATCCGCCTCGACCGCGGCGAACTGCGGGACGTCACCGCCGAAATCGAATGGTCCAAGGTCACCCAGACCGTCCCCGCCGACTACGCCCCCGCCGCCGCCAAGGCCGGCCGCGACACCCCCCGCGACCCGGCCGAGATCGCCCAGCTCTACTCCGTCTACGAAGACCTCAAACGGGACCGCTCCGTCATCGACTTCGAGGACGTCCTGCTGCTCACCGTCGCCATCCTCCAGGACCGCCACGACATCGCCGACCAGGTCCGCTCCCAGTACCAGCACTTCGTCGTCGACGAGTACCAGGACGTCAGCCCCCTCCAGCAGCGCCTGCTCGAACTGTGGCTCGGCGAACGGGACAACCTGTGCGTCGTGGGCGACGCCAGCCAGACGATCTACTCATTCACCGGAGCGACCCCCGACCACCTCCTCGACTTCCGCACCCGCCACCCCGGAGCCACCGTCGTCAAACTCGTCCGCGACTACCGCTCCACCCCCCAGGTCGTCCACCTCGCCAACGGCCTCCTCGCCCAGGCCCGAGGCCGCGCGGCCGACCACCGCCTCGAACTGATCTCACAACGCGACCCGGGCCCCGAACCCGGCTACACCGAGTACACCGACGAACCCGCCGAAGCCGAAGGCGCCGCCCGCCGCATCCGCGAACTCATGGACGCCGGCGTCCCCGCCGGCGAAATCGCCATCCTGTTCCGGACGAACTCCCAGTCCGAAACCTACGAACAGGCCCTCGCCGACGCCGGAATCCCCTACCAACTGCGCGGCGCCGAGCGGTTCTTCGACCGCCCCGAGGTACGCAAGGCGGGCATCGCCCTGCGCGGCGCGGCACGCTTCGGCGGCAACGACTCCCTCCTCGACGACGCCGTCGACCTGCCCTCCCAGGTCCGCGCCGTGCTCTCCGGGGAAGGCTGGACCCCTCAGCCCCCAGCAGGCTCCGGCGCGGTCCGAGAACGCTGGGAGTCCCTCGCCGCCCTCGTGAACCTCGCGCACGACTTCGCCGCCGCCAAACCCGCCGCCACTCTCGGCGACCTCGTCGCCGAACTCGACGAGCGGGCGAGCGCCCAGCATGCCCCCACCGTCCAGGGCGTCACCCTGGCCTCCCTGCACTCCGCGAAGGGCCTCGAGTGGGACGTCGTCTTCCTGGTCGGCGTCGCCGAGGGCATGATGCCGATCACCTACGCCAAGACCGACGAGCAGATCGAGGAGGAACGCCGCCTCCTCTACGTCGGCGTCACCCGGGCCCGGGAACACCTCCACGTCTCCTGGTCACTGTCCCGCTCACCCGGCGGCCGCCCCAACCGCCGTCCCAGCCGCTTCCTGGACGGCCTGCGACCGGGCTCCAACGCCACCGCCGGCCGCACCGCGGCGAGCGGCGCGGGAGGAGTCGAGCCCGGCTTCACCCGTAGACCGGACGCCGTACCCCGCCGCACCCAGCGCACCCCGGCGCGCTGCCGGGTCTGCGGGCGCACCCTCACCGACGCCGGCGAGATGAAACTGATGCGCTGCGAGGACTGCCCCACCGACATGGACGAGGGCCTCTACGAGCGACTGCGCGAATGGCGCGCGGACCAGGCGCAGCGCAGCGGACAGCCCGCCTTCTGCATCTTCACCGACAAGACGCTGATGGCCATCGCCGAGGCCGCCCCCGACGAGGAGGGCGAACTGGCGCGGATCCCCGGCGTCGGCGTACGCAAGCTCAACCGCTACGGCGCCGACGTCCTGGCCCTCTGCGCAGGCCGCGAACCCGGAGAACAGGACGAAGGGGACTGATTCAAACTCGTCGAAAAAATAGTTTGCGCATGCCCCAGCAATCCCCATAGGTTCTTATCCACGGGGACGGAGGCCTTCTCGAAGGCCCCGATTCCGTGCTCTACTTGCATATCCGTCGGACTGGCTCACCCCCAGTCCCCCGAGACGCCGAGAGGAGGCGATTGAAGTGATCAGCATCAGCACCCGCTCCATCAGCACCGCCAAACTGACCGATCGCTCGGTCGTCTCCACGTGCATGCTCGGCGCCTCGAACCAGGGCACCGGTCTGTCCGGCATTCGTGCCGGTCGCCTGGCGTCCGCCCCCGTTTCTCTCGCGGTTCTTCCTATCCGTGAGCGCAATGAGCGACCGACCAAGGCACTGGAAGCAGTAGTGGCACAGGCGCAGGCCTATGCCTTTACGGCGGCCGGTGCCGGCAGCCGGAAGCAGACGACGCAGCACCACCTGATGTGGGCCTTCCGTGGGCCAGAACCCTGGAGTGATCCAGCCTGATCGTCGATCAGGCCGGCGCCTTCAGGGCCGCGGAACCCCATCCGGGATCCGCGGCCCTTCTGTTTTCCCCGAACGGGGACGACGGAGCGAAGGGGCCTCGGGACAAGAGCTGAACCCGGTACCAGCCGCCACCCGGTCCAACAGGACCGGAACGACCAGACGAGGAAGACGAACCGTGCAACTCGAAGCGCACGCCCCGTCCGTACCGCCTTCCGAAACGATCCCCCCGCCCGGCCTCACGGAGGACTCCACCTTGATCCCGCTCACTGCGCTCACCGCGCTCGACGACGCCATCGAGAACCTCGGCGTACCCGTCCCCTGCCGCTCCTACGACCCGGAGGTCTTCTTCGCCGAGTCGCCGGCCGACGTCGAGTACGCCAAGTCCCTCTGCCGTACCTGCCCGCTGATCGAGGCCTGCCTCGCCGGCGCCAAGGAGCGGCGTGAGCCCTGGGGCGTCTGGGGTGGCGAGCTGTTCGTCCAGGGAGTCGTCGTCGCCCGGAAGCGGCCGCGTGGCCGCCCGCGCAAGAACCCGGTCACAGCATGAACATCACCGGAACAATCGACCGCCCCCTCACGAACGACCCCAAGAAGCAGGCCCCGATGAAGCCGTCCACCAACGAGCCCGCCGGCTCCGCGATCGAAGATTTCACCACCACAGGCGCGACGGGCTCGCGTCAGAACAGGACCCGAGACATGCAACTCCTCCAAGAAGCCCTGGCTCGCGCGCATATGCGCGAGCGACTGCATGAGGCCGAGCAGGAACGCCAGGCAGTGCGCCTGGCGAGCGCCCGCCGGATGCAGCACCGGGCCGAGCGCGCCTCGCGGCGCGCCCGCCGGGCGCTCGCCATGGCGGTCATGCAGTAACCGATCACACCTGAAGCGGTGGCCTCCCGACCCCGGGAGGCAGTAGCTCCCCGCGGGGGCCGGTCCGTCCGAACGGACCGGCCCCCGCGGTGCGTTGTGCCCGCGATCCGCCCACCGCGGAGTTATGGTCACCGGGTGACGAGTCTTCCCGGAGGCAGTGACGACTCAGGCTCCCCCGCGGAGCCCCAACCCCTGGTGTGCGGCCGCTGCGGCGCCCGCGCGGGGGGTCCGCAGCCCACCTGGACCTGCTCCGTGGAAAACGGCGCCCGCCAGTTTTTCTGCGACCGCTGCTCGCGGGAGAACCTCAGGGCGATCGAGGGGCGGCTGGACTCGGCCTGGTGGTGAGACCGTTCCTCTGGGGGCCTCCCCCCCGCCCCCGCCCCACCCCAACCTCCTCGGACGCGCAGCCCCGATCAAGCCTCCGCGGCCGGCTCCTCCTCAGCGGCATCCTCCAGGGCGAACCCCGGGAGCCACTCCTCCAGTTCCTCGCGCAGCCGCACCGTCGATCCCAGCTGGCACAGCACGCCGATTGTGCTCAACGTCACCCGGTGTATCAGGAGGTACGCCGGTGGCAGGTTCAGCTGCTTGCCCAGCTGGTAGGCGGGGGAGCGGGGATCGGCGATGCGGGCCGCCTGGCTGCGCATCCAGCCGCGGGTGAAGGTGAACTCGTCGACCCGGGCCGGTTCGATGATCGGCAGGAGGTAGTCGAGGACGGCGCTCGGGTCGAGCTCGATTGAATCCTTGACGAAGCCCTCGGCGCAGAGGAGTTCGTAGACGGCCTCCGCCTCGCCGTCGAGGGTCATGCGCAGGGAGTCCCCGATGGGGGCCGGCAGGCCGCCAGGGAGGCGGTCGACCGTGCCGAAGTCCAGTACGCCCAGACGCCAGTCGTCCTCGCCGCCGGGGCCGCCGGGCAGTAGTCGGAAGTTGCCCGGGTGCGGGTCGGCGTGCAGCAGGCTGGTGCGGGCCGGGCCGGAGAAGAGGAAGCGGGCCAGGAGCTGGCCGGCCCGGTCGCGCTGCTCCCGGGTGCCGTCCGAGACGATCTCCGAGAGAGGGATTCCGTCGATCCACTCGGTGATCAGAACCTGGTCGCACTGGTGGACCACACCCGGCACCACCACGTCCGGATCGTCCGTGAACTCCTCGGCGTGGGCCTGCTGGGCCTGGGCCTCCAGACCGTAGTCCAGTTCCTCCGAGACACGGTCCCTGAGTTCCGCGATCAGGGGCTTGATGTCCATGCCGGGGATCAGTGGGCCCAGCAGGCGGGCGAAACGGCTCAACTGGTTCAGGTCCGACAGGAGGGCCTCGCCGGCACCCGGGTACTGCACCTTGACCGCCACCTCGCGGCCGTCGTGCCACACCCCGCGGTGGACCTGCCCGATCGAGGCCGCCGCGGCGGGCTTGTCCTCGAACTCGAGGAACAGGTCGGGCCAGTCCTGGCCGAGCCGCTCGCCGAGCACGCGGTGCACGGTGCTGGTCGGCATGGGCGGCGCCGCCTCCTGCAGCTTCGTCAGCGCCGCACGGTAGGGGCCGGCGACCTCCTCGGGCAGCGCCGACTCGAAGACCGACAGGGCCTGGCCGAACTTCATGGCCCCGCCCTTGAGCTCGCCGAGCACCTTGAACAGCTGCTCCGCCGTGCGCTGTTGCAGCTCGCGGCCGACGATCTCCGCGGACTCTCCGACGATCCGCTTGCCCAGTCCCCAGGTCGCCCGTCCGGCGAAGCCGAGCGGGAGCGCGGCCAGCTTGGCGGTCCGGGTGACCGCCTTGCGGGGAAGATCAGACATGCGCCCTCCAGGTCCCTGCCGGCCTCGCTGCTTGTGCCGTACGGCACAGCTCCTTCGGCGACCGTTGCCTCCCCATTGTCTCGTGTGACTCCTCGTCCTCGGAGGTGTGTTCTCCCTTACCTTTCTCCGCCGCCCCGCAGGGGCATGCCGGATGCGCCCAGACCGGTCGTGCATGCCAGGTCAGAGCGGGCAGGGACACCTCCCAGCGTGCTCCGGCACTCGTCGGGACCCGGCCGTCCAGGAACGCGAGCGCATGTGCGGCCGCCAGCCCTGCCACCGTCGTGGCCAGCGTCAGGTCGCAGGGCCGCGCCTGGCGGGGGGCGCCGGAGCGCCACTGCGCGACCAGCCGGGGCCAGGCCGGATCCCGGTCGGTGCGGCCCTCGTGCAGACAGCCGGCGCAGCCCGTCTCCCCGGGCAGGACGAGGGGTCCGACGACGCCGGTCGCCTCCACGACGCCGGCGTACAGATGCGGCGTGCCCGAGGCGATGAGGGGTTCGGCGGTGGAAGGGGCGGGGGCATGGACGGCGACGTCGTCGCGTGGGGCGAGGATCACCAGGGAGAAGCCGGGTTCGCCGTCCGGGGGCGGGGCCGTGTGGTTGCGGCGCGGGGGGCGGTCCGGGGCGGAGCGGCGTACGGCCTGCCGGGCGGCTTCGTCCCTGCGGCCGCCGATGGACTCGGGGGGCAGTCCGCCCGGCGCGACGTCGCCGGCCTCGACCCGGCCGACGTCCCGCACCTCGACCTCTCCGATGCCGGCGCCCGCCAGCAGTGAGGCGAGCACCGAGCCGACCCGGCCCGCACCCCGTACCTGCACCCGCAGTGAGCGGCGCGCGGCCAGGCGGCTGATCGCGTCGCCCGGTTCGGTGGTGGTCAGGGACAGTGAGGCGAGGTCCGGGCGCAGCCTGGCGAGGACGTCCTTCTTGCGGCGCAGTGCGTCGGCGGCCGGCCCGCCGCCCTTTGCGTCGTCCAGGAGGCCGGCCCGTGCCAGCCGCTCCACCAGTTTGTCGACATGGCCGTCGGGCAGGTCCATACGGCGTCCCTCCTCGCGCAGGAGGGGCAGTCCGCGGGTGCCGTTGAGCAGGTCGAGAAAGCTGCCCGTTGCCGTGTCCACCGGTCCCAGGGTCAGTGCGTGCGCCGGCGCCATTCCGAACTGCACGGTGTTGAGATCGCGCCAGCCGCGCCGGAGCGCCGGCTTCACCAGCGGCGCGAGCGGAACCATTGCATCCATGACAGGCCCCCGTAGCCCTCGTTGAACATTCCTGTCCGCCGGTGGAGCCCGGTCGGCGGGTGGCCGATGGTCGGTCGACGGTCCGTCGTGGCTGTGCCGGCGGGAACCAGCATGCCCGGGCGGGCGGATGGGTGCCGAAAGTTGTCCACAGGCGGTGGATATTTGTCATATAAATCAAACGCTTGGTGGCGGATCGAGACGGAACCGTCCGGGAGTCGGGACTTCCCCCGTGTGCAGCGGGTAACGTCGGGGCGTGCCCGCCGACCCACTGCACCGCGCCGGAATGCCACAGCGCAGTACGACGAGCCAGCCGCCGAGCGGCTCGGGGGCGAGCGCGATCGAGGTCCGCAGGAGCTCCCGTCGACGCAGGACGGTCTCCGCGTACCGCGAGGGCGATCGCACCGTCGTGCTCATCCCTGCCCGGATGTCCGAGGCGGAGGAGCAGCGCTGGGTAACCGTCATGCTCGACAAGCTGGCCGCCCAGGAGAGCAAGCGGGTCCTCGGTGACGACGAGCTGGCCGAGCGGGCGGAGCGGCTGTCGGGCCAGTACTTCGACGGGCGCGCGCGGCCCACCTCGGTGCGCTGGGTCACCAACCAGAACACGCGCTGGGGCTCGTGCACCCCGGCCGAAGGCAGTATCCGTCTGTCGCACCGGCTGCAGGGCATGCCCGAGTACGTCGTCGACTACGTCCTCCTCCACGAGCTCGCGCATCTGCTGGTGCCGGGACACGGTCCGCGTTTCTGGCGGCTCCTGGAGGCGTATCCGCGCACCGAACGGGCCCGGGGTTACCTCGAAGGGGTGGTCGCCGCGGAACGGTTGCCGCACCTGCCGGGGGCGCGCGGGGAGTGACGGCCACTGTGGGGCGGTGGTTGTGTACCGGGTCTGTACCGACTTCATCCGGTGTCCGAGTTAGCCGTTAACCTGGCGCGACGCACTCACATTCGGGATGGGGGACGGTCGTTACGCATGGCCAGGGAATTCCAACGCGGCCACAAGGCCAGGATTAGTGACCTCACCGCGGGCACCGATCTGTATGTAGGCGTGCAGATCAGCGGCCCCGGACTGACCTTCGACATCAGTTGCTTCGGTCTTGACGCCGACGAACGGCTCTCGGACGACCGCTATTTCGTCTTCTTCAACCAGCCGAAGTCTCCCGAGGAGTCCATTCAGCTGCTGGGCGCCCAGGCGGGCGACACCGAGTCCTTCCGGGTCACGCTCGACCGGATCCCGGCGCAGATCCAGAAGCTGTCGTTCACGGCGACGCTCGACGGCGCCGGGCAGATGTCGCAGATCGCCCCCGGGTACATCCGTATCGTCGCGGGCGGCGAGGAGGTGGCCCGGTACTCCTTCAACGGCTCGGAGTTCTCCACCGAACGGGCCGTCATGCTGGGCGACCTCTACCTCAAGGACGTGTGGCGGTTCGCGGCCGTCGGGCAGGGCTTCGACGGCGGCCTGGAGGCGCTGCTGAAGAACTTCGGCGGCGAGGTCATGGAGGAGGAGGCACCTGCGGCGCCTGCTCCGCAGCTGCCCCAGACCAGTGCCGCTCCGAGCTTCGCCCCGCCCGCTTTCGGTGCCCCGGCCGCCCCCGCTCCGGCCCCCGCGCCCGCCCCGGCCCCGCAGGGCTTCGCGCCGCCCCCGGCGCCGACTCCGCCCCCGGTGCCCGCACCCGCGCCGAATGTGCACGCAGCGCCCACCATCGTCGCGCCCATGTCCCCGCCCGGCGGCGGCCAGGTGCACCCACCGGCCCCGGCGCCCGCGCCCTACGGCCAGCCGCCCCAGCAGCCGTACGGCCAGAGCGCACCGCCGCCGCCCGGGTACGCCCAGCCCCCGGCTCCGCAGGCCCCGTACGCCCCGGGCCCGCCGCCCGGCTACGGTCAGCAGCAGCCGCCGTTCGGGCAGGTCCCGGGGCAGCAGGCGCCCTACGGCGCGCCTCAGGGCGCCCCCCAGGGCGGCGCCGGGGTGAGCGCGGCGCTCCAGATGTTCAAGGAGACACCCACCGGGCAGCGCTGGACGCAGCAGAACAGCAAGCTGATCCGTGTGGACCTCGGCATGGGCGGGCAGCCCGTGCTCGCCCGGCAGGGCAGCATGGTGCTCTACCAGGGCAAGGTCGACTTCGGCTACAAGGGCGCCGGATTCGCGGGCCGGATCGTGGGCAATGCGACCGGCCAGGAGATGCAGCTGATGCGCTGCACCGGCCAGGGCCAGGTCTTCCTCGCCGAGAACGCCACCTATCTGCACCCCGTCGAGCTCCAGGGCGACGCGATCTGCGTCTCCGCCGAGAGCGTCCTCGCCTTCGACGAGGGTCTCCAGTACGAGGTCCGCCGCATCGAGGGCCACGGCATCCCCGGGGGCGCGCTGTTCACGATGCAGTTCCAGGGCACCGGCACGATCGTCGTCAAGACGCACGGCACGCCCGTGGTGCTGCCGGTCACGCCGACCACGTTCGCCGACGCCAACGCCGTCGTGGCCTGGTCGGCAGCCTCCCAGGTGATCGTCTCCAGCCAGGTCCGCATGCGCCGCAACGCCTATCCGGGCGACACCGGCGAGAGCGTCAACCTGCAGTTCCGGGGCGCGCCCGGCAACTTCATCGTCGTCCAGCCGTACGAGGTCTGAGGGAGCCCGTCATGAACCAGCCACTCGCGGGCTACGCCCCCGCACCCGTCACCGCCCGTATGGAGACCCATGGCGACCACATGCTGAAGGTCGCCATGCAGACCGGAAACGACATCCTCGCGCGCGTGGGCTCGATGATCGCCTACGAGGGCTTCATCCAGTACGAGCCCAACCCGCCGGCCGTGCGCCAGATCGCCCGTGACTGGATCACCGGCGAGGGTGCGCCGCTGATGAAGTGCTCCGGCGACGGACTGCTCTACCTCGCCGACTACGGGGCGAACGTCGTCGTCATCAACCTGGGCGGCGACGGGATCTCCGTCAACGCCACCAACCTGCTCGCGTTCGACGCGCACCTCACCTGGGGAGTCGAGCGGGTCAAGGGGCTGGCGAAGTTCGCCGGGCAGGGACTGTGGAACACCAAGATCTCCGGGCAGGGCTGGGTCGCGCTGACCTCCCGGGGCAAGCCGATCGTCGTCGACTGCGGCGGCGGCGAGGACGAGACATACGTCGACCCGGAC
Source organism: Streptomyces sp. NPDC001492 (assembly GCF_053597275.1). NCBI lineage: Bacteria > Bacillati > Actinomycetota > Actinomycetes > Kitasatosporales > Streptomycetaceae > Streptomyces > Streptomyces sp. NPDC001492. The sequence goes on from NZ_JBSFHW010000084.1 coordinate 15,010, forward strand.
GCGCTCGTCGCCTGGTCCCCGAACCTGAAGGTGAAGGGCAAGCGCAGCTTCAAGGCGCAGTCGCTGATCGGCCGCGGCAGCGGCGAGGCCTACCAGATGGCCTTCTCCGGTCAGGGCATCGTCGTCGTCCAGCCCAGCGAGGACAGCACCGACCGCCTGCGGTTCCGGGGCTGAGGGGGAGCCAGAGACACCATGCAGAGTCCGCTTTTCGCTTTGAACGACTCGCAGTCCCAGGAGCGCTACAGCCTGCAGAACAAGCAGCTGCTGCGCGTCACCCTGGAGGGCCACGACGACATCCTGGCCCGCAAGGGCACCATGGTCGCCTACCAGGGCCTCGTCGAGTTCGACGCCGAGTACCAGAGCAACAACCAGGCACGCGCACGTGCCTACACCGGCGAGGGCCTCAGCCTGATGCGCTGCCACGGGCAGGGCACGGTCTACTTCGCCAACCTCGCGCAGCACATCCATGTGGTGGACGTGGAGCAGGACGGCCTGACCGTCGACAGCAGCTACGTCCTCGCGATGGACTCCTCGCTGCACCACGAGGTCATCGCCGTCGACAGCCTCTACGGCATCTCCGGCTCGGGGAAGTACCAGCTGAACATCACCGGCCGCGGCAAGGTCGCCCTGATGACCTCGGGCGCGCCGCTGATGATGCAGGTGACGCCCGACAAGTACGTCAACTGCGATGCCGACGCGATCGTCGCCTGGTCGACCGGGCTGCGCGTCCAGATGCAGGCCCAGACGCATTCCTCGGGTGTGTGGCGGCGCCGCGGAAACACCGGCGAGGGCTGGGAGCTCAGCTTCATGGGCAGCGGCTACGCGCTCGTCCAGCCGAGCGAGCTGCTGCCGCCGCAGAACGCCCAGATCGGGCAGGGCCTCGCCGCGCAGTTCGGGATGGGCCAGCAGGGGGCGCGGGCGCAGAACCAGGGGAACGTCTGGAGCTGAGCGTCCGGAACACGAACGTAAGGGGCGCCCGCCAGTGCGGGCGCCCCTTACACGTCGAGGCTCACAGCCTCGCGCGCGTCGCTTGCAGCAGCCGTACGACCGACTCGTCGGCCACGTCCGCCACCTCGTCGTAGGCGAACCAGCGCAGGTCGAGCGACTCGTCGCTGATTTCGTGGACCGCCCCGGACGGCGCCAGGACGGCGTACTGGACGTCGAAATGCCAGTGGCAAGGCGCCGGAATGGAATGCCGGTCCAGCCGCACCGGGCCGCCCGGAAGCAGCGTCAGTCCCGCGATCCCGGACTCCTCGGTGGCCTCGCGCAGTGCCGCGGCATCCAGGGTGGGGTCGCCCGGCTCGCAGTGGCCGCCCATCTGCAGCCACATCCGCAGCTTCCTGTGCAGAGTGAGCAGAACCCGCTCACGCGAGGCGTCGATCACCAGGGCGCTCGCCGTGACGTGACCCGCGTGACAGGCCTTCCACATGCCGTCGGGATGGGCCGCCAAGTGGTCCAGATACGCCTGGCGCAGCTCTTCCTGGTCCTCGTACCCCTTCAGGACGAGGACCGCGTCGTCGTACAGGCTCACTCGGTGTCGTCGCCCTTGTCGTCGCCCTTGTCGTTGTCCTGGGAGGCGTCGTCCTTCTTCAGGTTCGGCTTCTCCGCGGAGCCGCCGCCCGCCGCCTCGCCGAGCATCTTGTCCAGCTCGGAGAAGTCCAGCTGTTCGCGGTGCACGAAGCCGTCCGGGTCGTCCAGGTCGGAGGCCGTCGGCAGCATGTCCGGGTGCGACCACAGGGCGTCCCGGCCGTCCACCCCGCGCGCGTCCGTGAGCGAGGCCCACAGGCGGGAGGCGTCGCGCAGGCGGCGCGGGCGCAGCTCCAGGCCGATCAGCGTGGCGAACGTCTGCTCCGCGGGCCCGCCCGTGGCACGGCGGCGGCGCAGGGTCTCACGCAGCGCGTCCGCGGACGACAGACGCGGCTTCGCCGCCGCGTGCACCACCGCGTCCACCCAGCCCTCGACGAGCGCCAGAGCCGTCTCCAGACGGGCCAGGGCCGCCTTCTGCTCCGGGGTGTCCTCCGGCTGGAACATGCCCTGCTGGAGGGCGTCCTGCAGCTGCTCCGGGTTCTGCGGGTCGAACTGGCCGACCACGTCCTCCAGCTTGGCCGTGTCGACCTTGATCCCGCGCGCATACCCGTCCACCGCGCCGAACAGATGCGAACGCAGCCACGGCACATGCGCGAACAGACGCTGGTGGGCGGCCTCGCGCAGGGCGAGATACAGCCGCACCTCCTCCTTCGGCACGCCCAGGTCCTTGCCGAACGCCTCGATGTTCACCGGCAGCAGCGCGGCCTTGCCGGCCGGCCCGAGCGGCAGGCCGATGTCGGTGGAACCGACGACCTCACCCGCGAGCACCCCGACGGCCTGCCCGATCTGGGTGCCGAACATCGCGCCGCCCATGGAGCGCATCATGCCGATCAGCGGGCCCGCCATGGCCTGCATCTCCTCCGGCAGGACATCGCCCATCGCCGCGCCGACCCGCTCGGCGACCGGGTCGACGAGCTCCTGCCACGCGGGCAGCGTCGCCTCGACCCACTCCGCACGGGACCACGCCACCGCGGAGCCGGCGCCGGACGGCAGCGACGTCGCGTCGTCCAGCCACAGGTCGGCCAGGCGGACGGCCTCCTCGACCGCGGTGCGCTCGGCTGAGCCGACACTCGCGTCCTTGGTGCCGTCAGGGGTGCCCTGGGAGACCGTCTGGCGGGCGATCTGCTTGGCCATCTCCCAGTTCACCGGGCCGCCCTCGTACGAGAGCATCTGGCCCAGCTGCTGGAAGGCGGCGCCCAGGTCGGTGGGGTTCAGCGAACCGAACATGGCAGCGAGCGGATTGTCCGCACCGGGGCCGCCGAAGCCTCCGGCCCCCGGCAGCCCGCCGAAACCGAACGGGTTGGCCGGTCCCTGACCACCACCGCTCTGCTGGTCCTTCTTCTTGCCCTCGTCGCCGTCTTCCGGCTCCTCCGGCGGAAGGCCGAATCCGAATGGGGTGTCACTCACGGGATTCCTCGGCTGGTAAGGCCGCCGGGTTTCCTCCGACGGCACGGCTGCCCGATAACACCACCCAGCGTAGACACCATGGGCGGTTCGGGCCTCGGTGCTTCGCCGACTCTCGGCCTGCGGCAGGATGGATGCCACCTGGTACGGACGCGTCACTCGCGTTCTTACTGAAGACAACCGCTGGAGACGCCCGGTGAGTTCCCCAGATCCGCAGGTTCGCGCAGCGCGAAACGAGTCAACCAGTTCCGCCACGCGCGGGCCCGTCGTCGCGGTCACCGGCGCCGCGTCCGGCATCGGCGCACTGCTCACCGAACGGCTCGTCGCCTCCGACGAGATCAAGCAGGTCATCGCGATCGACGAGCGGCGCGGCGAGTGCGCGGGGGCGCAGTGGCACATCCTGGACGTACGGGATCCGGCCATCGCGGACAAGCTGCGGGGCGCCGACGTGGTGGTGCACCTGGCGCTCGACCTGGATCTGGAGACCGATCCCGCCGCCCGTACGGCCTACAACGTACGCGGGACGCAGACCGTGCTGACCGCGGCCGCCGCGGCCGGTGTCCACCGGGTCGTGCTGTGCACGTCCGCCATGGTGTACGGGGCGCTGCCGGACAACGAGCTGCCGCTGTCCGAGGACGCGGAGCTGCGGGCCACGGCCGAGGCCACCGGCGTCGGGGACCTCCTGGAGATCGAGCGGCTCGCCCGGCGCGCGCCGCGCGCGCACCCGGGGCTCAATGTCACCGTCGTACGGCCCGCGGTGCTCGTCGGAGGCACCGACACCGCGCTGACCAGGTACTTCGAGTCGCCCCGGCTGCTCGTTGTCGCCGGGTCGCGGCCCGCCTGGCAGTTCTGCCACGTCGAGGACCTGTGCAGCGCCCTGGAGTACGCCGTCCTGGAGAAGGTCGACGGGGAACTCACGGTGGGGTGCGACGGCTGGCTGGAACAGGAGGAGGTCGAGGAGCTCAGCGGGATCCGGCGGATGGAACTGCCGTCGGCCGTCGCCCTCGGTGCGGCGGCCCGGCTGCACCGGATCGGCCTGACACCGTCCCCGGCCGGGGACCTCGCGTACACGATGTACCCCTGGGTGGTCAGCGGAAGCCGGCTGCACGACGCGGGCTGGCGGCCGCAGTGGACCAACGAGGAAGTGCTCGCGGAGCTCCTGGAGGAGGTCTCCGGCAGGCACACCGTCGCCGGCCGCAGGCTGGGCCGCAAGGACGCGACGGCGGCCGGGGCCGCGGGTGCCACGGTGGCGCTGCTGGGCGCGGCGGCGGTGGTGCGCAGGGCCCGCAAGGCCCGCCGCCGGATCTGAGAGCGAACCTTGTAGGAGGCTCCAAGCCCGCACACGCGCGTGCCGGGTGAAACGTCTGTTCCGGGTTGTCGGCGGCGTACGGCACGATGGAGGCATGGCACCCAGCAACGACCACCCCGGCGAGCGGACAGCGCAGGACCCGATCAAGCTGATCGCCGTCCGTGAGACCGCGCTCTCCCTGGACGAGGTCTTCCAGGCCGTCGGGGACGACGCCGCCGGCGGGACCGCTCTGTTCGTGGGCACCGTCCGGAACCACGACGGGGGAGCCGATGTCGACCGGCTCGGCTATTCGTGCCACCCCAGTGCCGAGGCCGAGATGCGGCGGATCGCCGAGAAGGTCGTGGCCGGATACCCGGTGCGGGCCCTGGCGGCCGTACACCGCATCGGTGACCTGGCCGTCGGGGATCTCGCCGTGGTCGTCGCCGTCTCGTGCCCGCACCGGGGCGAGGCCTTCGAGGCCTGCCGGAAGCTGATCGACGATCTCAAGCACGAGGTGCCGATCTGGAAGCACCAGACCTTCTCGGACGGAACAGAGGAATGGGTGGGGGCCTGCTGAGCGGATGGGAGCCTGCTGAGCGGTGGGGGCCTGCTGAACCTCCTCCGCCACACCCGGGTTGCGTAACCGCACCCCTGGCGTCAGCGTTCTCAGTGTGACTGGTTAATCTGCTGATCAGTCAGTTCTTGCGGTCGCTCACTGGGGTCGGGAGGTCGGCATGGGGGCGCTCCTGTGGTTGTTGATTCCGCTCATGGCAGCGATCGGAGCCGGTCTGTGGGGCAGTTGGGCCAACCGGACCCGCAAGGTCCGCGGGGACGGGCCCGAGCTCGACGGGTACGCCCGCTTCCGTGAGGCCATGGAGAAGCCGCCCTCCCGTACGTGACATGACAGAGGTGGGGCTGACGGTGCGCTGACAGGACCTTCCCGTACTGTCTTGGCATGCCACGCCGCACCGCGACGATGCTCGCCTCCACCCTGATGCTGATCGCGCTCCTGTGCGCGGGAGTCTTCATTCCCGTGCCGTACTCGGAGATGTCCCCGGGACCCACGGTCAACACGCTCGGGAACCACGACGGCGAGCCGGTGCTGCAGATCTCCGGGCGCAAGACCTACGCGGCCGACGGCCACCTCAACATGACGACCGTGCGGGTCACCAGTGCCGACTACAAGATGAACCTCGTCGAGGCCGTCTACGGCTGGCTGGCCCACGACAGCAAGGTCGTGCCGCACGACACGCTCTACCCGGACGGCAAGACCGAGGAGCAGTCGACCCAGGAGAACGCCGAGGAGTTCAGCCAGTCCCAGGAGAGCGCCAAGGTCGCCGCCCTCAAGGAGCTCGGCATCCCGGTGAAGAGCTGGGTGATCGTCTCGACCGTGGTCAAGGGTTCCCCGGCGCAGGGCCGGCTGCACGCCGGAGACGTGATCAAGGCCGTGGACGGTACGGCCGTGAAGCAGCCCTCCGACGTCGCCAAGCTGGTGACCAAGCACCAGCCCGGCGAGAAGGTCGACTTCACGATCGTGCCCGCCAAGGAGAAGGAGGCCGCCGAGAAGAAGAACACGACGGCGACGACGACCCGCGACGTCACGATCACGACCACCACCTCCGACGACAGCGGCAAGAAGCGCGCCATCGTCGGGATCTCCGCGGGGACCGATCACACCTTCCCGTTCACCATCGACATCAAGCTCGCCGACGTCGGCGGTCCGAGCGCCGGTCTGATGTTCGCGCTCGGCATCTACGACAAGCTCACCCCGGGCAACCTGACCGGCGGCAGGTTCGTGGCCGGCACCGGCACGATCGACGACAGCGGCAAGGTCGGCCCGATCGGCGGCATCGAGATGAAGACGGTCGGCGCGCGCGACAAGGGCGCCCAGTACTTCCTGACACCGGCCGACAACTGCAAGGCCGCCGCCAAGGACACCCCCAGCGGGCTCACCCTGGTCAAGGTGAACACCATCGAGGACGCCCTCGGCGCGCTGAAGGACATCCGCACCGGAAAGACCTCCGCCCTGCCGAAGTGCACGACCAAGTAGCCCGAAGGGCTACGGCGGCCTACTCCTCGAAGGTCGCGGCCAGCGCCTGAGCCAGGCCCGGCACCAGGTCGGAGCCCGTGAGGACCTCTGTCGGGGCGTCCTTCTCGCGCAGCCGCAGCGCAGAGTCACGGGCACCGTCGCGCAGCACCGCCACCGTCATCCGGACCTCCTGACGGTCCGGGTGCCCGGCCACCCACTTCGCCAGCCCCGCCTCGTCCAGCCCCTCGGGGACCTGGGACTCGGCCGAGGGCGGCAGCATCAGCCGCTCCACCGTGAGCGCGCAGCCGGCCACCGCGTCGGGCCAGGCGATGGTCGCGAGGAACTCGTCCAGCGGCTTGCCGGCCGGGATCTCGTCCTGCTCGACCGGGGTGAGTCCGGTGGTGTCGGGCTCGTCCGCAAGGCCCAGCTGGGCCGCGAGTGCGGGCTCCTGGGCCCGCAGCCGAGCGGTGTCTACGAGGGCGAAGAGGCGGGCGGGCTGGTCCCAGCCGAGGCCGGAGGTGTACTCGTCGATCTCGAGTACGGCCCGGGTGAGGGGGCTCGCTGCCATGGGAGTGTTGGACATGGTCACAATCCTGCCTCGTTCATGGCCGGAATCGGGAACCGAGTAAACGGTGAGTAAGTTGCATAGGTGTGGGCCCGCGATCACGGGGGGCCACGGAGGGGCTCACGAACACGCGGGGGCCTGACGAACCGACAGCGACTTCGAGGTGCGCACCTTGGCTTTCCAGATGCCGGACCGCGGCGGAGGCCCGACGGGGCCACGGATCAGAGTGGGCCGCCCGTCCCGGCGAGTCCGGACCCTGCTGATGACACTGGGCGTCCTCGCCGTCCTCGGCATGGCGTTCACCATGTTCGCGGGCTTCTGGACGGACTGGCTCTGGTACCGCTCCGTGAAGTACTCGTCCGTCTTCACCACCACCCTGTGGACCAAGATCGGACTGTTCTTCGTCTTCGGTCTGCTGATGGCCCTCGCGGTCGGGGTCAACATCTGGCTCGCGCACCGGCTGCGGCCGCCGCTGAGCGCCATGTCCATGGAGCAGCAGAGCCTGGACCGCTACCGGATGGGCATCGCCCCGTACAAGACCTGGCTGCTGCTCGGGATCACCGCCCTGGTCGGTCTGATCGCCGGCGCCTCGGCGTCGAGCCAGTGGCGCACCTGGCTGATGTGGGTCAACGGCGTGCCCTTCCACCAGAAGGACCCGCAGTTCCACCTCGACGTGTCCTTCTACGCCTTCGACCTGCCCTGGTACCGCTTCCTGCTCGGCTTCGGCTTCGCCGCCGCGATCCTCTCCCTGATCGCCGCCGCGCTCACCCACTATCTGTACGGCGGTCTCAGGATCACCTCCCCGGGCGCGCGCGCCACCGCCGCCGCGACCGGCCACCTCTCGGTGCTGCTCGGCATCTTCGTCGCCCTGAAGGCCGTCGCCTACTGGCTCGACCGGTACGGCCTCGCGGTCAAGTCCAGCGACTTCAAGGCGACGGACAACTGGACGGGCCTCAGGTACGTCGACGCGAACGCCTATCTGCCGGCGAAGACGATCCTGTTCTGCATCGCCGTCATCTGCGCGCTGCTGTTCTTCGCCACCCTGTGGCGCCGCACCTGGCAGCTGCCCGTGATCGGCTTCGGCCTGATGGTGCTCTCGGCGATCCTCATCGGCGGGCTCTACCCCGCGATCGTCCAGAAGTTCCAGGTCCAGCCCAACGAGCAGGCCAAGGAAGCGCCGTACGTCCAGAAGAACCTCAAGGCGACGCGTGAGGCGTACGGCATCGACGACACCAAGGTGACCGACTACTCGGGCACGAGCACCACCAAGGACAAGACGAAGCTGCGCGACGGCGTCGACGACGCCGCGAGCATCCGCATCCTGGACCCGAACATCGTCTCGCCGACCTTCCAGCAGCTCCAACAGATCAGGAACTACTACGCGTTCCCGAACAATCTGGACGTCGACCGCTACAGCAAGGACGGCAAGGAGCAGGACACCGTCATCGGTCTGCGCGAGCTGAACCTCAACGGCATTCCGAAGAACAACTGGATCAACGACCACTTCCGCTACACCCACGGCTACGGAGTGGTTGCAGCCAAGGGCACCGAGGTCGAGGACGGCCAGCCCGTCTTCACCGAGTCCGACCTGCCGTCCACGGGCGACCTCGGGAAGTACAAGCAGCAGATCTACTACGGCGAGAAGACCACCACCTACTCGATCGTCGGCGGTCCCCAGCAGGAGATCGACTACTCCGACGACAGCGGTGAGAAGACCACCAGCTACAAGGGCAACAGCGGCGTCAACCTCGCCAACCCGATCAACCGGGCCGCCTACGCGGTCGCGTTCAACGAGCCGCAGATGCTCTACTCCGGGGCGATCGGCAAGGGGTCGCGGATCCTGTACAACCGCACTCCCAAGGAGCGCGTCGAGGCGGTGGCGCCCTGGCTGACCATCGACGGCGACGCCTATCCGGCGGTGGTGCACGGCCGTATCCAGTGGATCGTCGACGCCTACACGACGACCAACGGATACCCGTACGCCTCCCGGACGACCCTCGGCGACACCACCGCCGACTCGCTGACCGCGACCAACACCAACCGCGCGGTGGTGGCCCAGCAGAACCAGGTCAACTACATCCGCAACTCGGTGAAGGCGACCGTCGACGCGTACACCGGCGAGGTCAAGCTCTACCAGTGGGACACCGCGGACCCCGTCCTGAAGACGTGGATGAAGGCGTTCCCGGGCACGGTGAAGCCGAAGCAGGACATCTCGCCCGAGCTGCAGGCCCACTTCCGTTACCCGCAGGACCTGTTCAAGGTGCAGCGCGAGCTGCTCAGCCGCTACCACGTGACGGACGCGCAGACCTTCCTCACCGGCAGCGAGGTGTGGCAGGTGCCGGACGACCCGACGAACAAGTCGGGCAACGCGGTGCCGCCGTACTACCTGAGCATGAAGATGCCCGGCCAGTCCTCGCAGGCGTTCTCGCTGACGACGACCTTCACGCCGAACGGCCGGGACAACCTCAGTGCGTTCATGGCGGTCGACGCCGATGCGAGCACCGGTGACTACGGCAAGATCAGAATCCTGAAACTGCCGACGAGCACGACCGTCGACGGACCCAAACAGGTACAGAGCAAGTTCAACTCCGAACAGAACATCGCCGCGGCGATCAAGCTCCTCAAGGGCGGCGACTCGGACATCGAGTACGGCAACCTGCTGACGGTGCCGCTCGACGGAGGACTGCTCTACGTGGAGCCGGTCTACGTACGCGGTGGTGGACTCAAGTACCCCCTGCTGCGCAAGGTGTTGGTGACCTACGGAGGCAACACCGCCTTCGAGGACACCCTCGACCAGGCCCTCAACAAGGTCTTCGGGGCGGAGAGTTCGACCCCGCCGCCGTCGGACACGGGGACGACCCCGCCGCCGACGTCGAACAACCCGACGGTCCAGCAGGCGCTGAACGACGCCCAGAAGGCCTTCGACGCCGGCCAGGAAGCCCTGAAGAAGGGCGACTGGCAGGCCTACGGCCAGGCGCAGAAGGACCTCCAGGACGCCCTCAAGCGGGCCGAGGACGCGCAGTCCAAGGCCGGCAGGACGAGTGGCGGCGGCAACACGAGCAGCAGTCCCGGTCCGAGCGGCAGTCCGAGCCCGAGCGGCAGCTCCGGCAGCGGCTGATCATGTCCACCCCGCGCCGTGGTACGGTTGCCACACAACGACGCGGGGTGGAGCAGCTCGGTAGCTCGCTGGGCTCATAACCCAGAGGTCGCAGGTTCAAATCCTGTCCCCGCTACTGCAGTCGAAGGCCCGGCAAAAAAAAAAAAAAGGCCAGACTGGTGGGGGAAA
>NZ_JBSFHW010000085.1:0-24377 GCF_053597275.1 Streptomyces sp. NPDC001492
GGTGCCGTTGACGGCGGCGCCTGCCTGGTAGACGGTGCCGTAGGTGTCGTCGTGCTGGCCGCCGGCGCCCCAGATGTCCGTGCCCGCGTCGGTGACGGTGAAGAAGCCGCCGGTCTGTCCGGTGGTGGCGGGAGTGGAGGAGTAGCTGCTGTAGGGGCCGGTGACGGCGCCGGTGGTCAGGGGCCGGTACTGCGGCTCGATGCCCGCGTTGTTCATGACCGTCGACGCGCCGGACGGCCAGTTGCCGTCGGTGACGACGACGGTGCCGCTGACGGTGTCACCGTGGCCGTCGTTGGTGCTGATGTTGGCGGTGTTGTTGACCGTCCAGTTGTCGGTGGCGGTCAGGGCGCCGGTGTTCTGGGTCGAGCCGGTGTGCGCGAAGAGCCACTGTCCGGTGTTGCGGACGACGTTGTTGGAGTCGGTGAAGTTCCGGGAGCCCTCGTCGTGGTAGAGGCCGTAGTAGTTGTTGGTGTTGTGGCAGTAGTTCCCCGTGATCGTGCTGCCGGGCGAGGCCGACAGGGTGTACACGCAGCCGCCGTCGGCCATCTGCTGCATGATGTCGTGGATGTAGTTGCCCGTGACGTTGTTGTTCTGGGCCGTGGTGGGCGTCGAGTAGACAGGCTGGTAGTCGTACAGGCCGCGGTTTTGGTATTCCGGGCTGCCACCCGGGTCGTTGACGCCCCAGCCGTAGCCGATGGCGAGGCCGCTGTAGGGCAGGTTGTACACCTCGTTGTGCGAGACGGTCGCGCCGTTGACGTAGGTGACGAGGAGGGCCGACATGTCCCGGTAGTCGATCGCCACGTCGTGGATGACGTTGTCGTTCAGGGTGATGTTCTTGTTGGTCATCCGGCTGTCGCTGGGGTGGTGTGCGTCGGCCTGGACACCGCCCACGAGGATGCCGCCGCCCGCGTCCTGGGTGAAGACGTTCCCCGTCACGTTAATGGTGTCGGCACCGAGTCCGACGCCGGTGGCGTGCGCGTTGGCGTCGTTGCCTATCCCGAGGCCGTTCTCCCCGAGGTTGGTGAACCGGTTGCCGGTGAAGGTGATGTGGTCGGCGGCCGAGACCTGGACGGCGGCCGGCAGCTGGCTGAAGTGCGGGCGGGTCGCCTCGAACAACTTACAGCCCGCGTTGCAGGAGGTCAGCCAGTCCGACGGGGCGGACCAGGTGCCGGCCAGGTAGGCCCCGGTCTGCTGGCTGGCGTACCCGTTGCTGCCGCTCGGGCCCAGCCAGCTGGTGCCCGAGAACTGCAGTCCCGAGAAGGTGATGTGGGTGGCGGGAGAGGCATAGCTTCCCCCGACATCGATGAGCGACTGCAGCTTCGGCACCTCGACGTCCGCGGTGCTCATGCTCTGCCCCGGCAGCGGCTTGTAGTACAGGGTGCCGGTGTTGGTGTCCAGGTACCACTCGCCGGCGGTGTCGAGGAACTCGTAGGCGTTCTCGATGTAGAGCGGGCCCGACCGGAGCGGGTGCTCCAGGGTGTCCCAGCCGAACGTGTTGTTGGTCCATGCGGGCTGGGTCATGGTGATGGTGCCGTTGCTGATGCCGGACACCGGGGAGTAGCGGTCGGTGAAGGAGGCAATGCTGTGAATCTCGGTCCGGCCGGGGTTCGCAAGGCTGTTGAGGTAGCTCAGCGCGCTGTTGGTGAACGTGTAGCCGCTGGTGGTCACGGTCAGGTCCGAGCGGTTGACCGTGGAGCGGGCCCGCTGCGCCAGGACACCGTCGACGTACAGCTGCCGGGTGTCGAACCCGGTGCCGACGTCGGCCTGCCAGATGTTCTTCGCCGAGTCGTGCAGGGTCCAGCCGGTGGCCTTCTGGGCTCCGGTGATGACGGGGTGCGCGCCCAGTGCGGCTGTCCAGTTCACCGTGTGGCCGCCGGTGCCGGAGTCGGCGGAGGTGAAGGTCAGCGGGGCCGTCAGCCGGTAGGTGCCGTCGGCGAGCACGACGGTGATGTCGCCCGTCATGGAGCCGTTGATGGCCTGCACATTTGTCTTGGCCTGGGTGAGGGAGCACGGCTGGCTCACGGAGCAGGCGGTGCCCGTGCCGTTCGGCGCGGCATAGAGCATCGTCGTGGCTGCGAACGCGGGGCCGGCCTGGACGAGGACTGCAGCGGCCGAGGCGATGAGGAGGACGGCCGTGGCAAGCCATGATCTGAGACGGTCGGGGACGGCGTGGTTGCGGATTGGTCGCACGTGACACCTGCCGGTGGATTGTTTCGGAAGGCCTCGCGATGTTTCACCGGAGTGGGGGCCGGGTGGCGCGGGCACAAAGGGGAAACCGCGACGCAACATTAGACGTCATACGAATTTCGTCAATAGTTCCGTCGCGACGACTTGGACGATGTGCGCCAGACATGCGACGCCCCCGGCCTGTCGGCTCGGGGGCGTCGGTGCGGTTGTGCTCACGGAGCGGGCGGGGCCGCGCTGGGCAGGCGACGGCGACGCCACGCTGCTGCGATGTGGTCGGTCATGGCCTGCGCGGCGCCCTCGGGATCGCGGGCCAGGAGACGCTCGACCACTTTCCGGTGCTCCACGTTGGCCTGCCGGCACCCGGTGGTGTCGGGGGCGCCGGTGTACAGCGACGTGGTGCGGGCCTGGGCGTGGACGGTACGGATGATGGAACGGCCGAGCCGGTTGCGGGAGGCCTGCATGATGCGGTCGTGGAAGGCGACGTCGGTCTCGATGAACCGGGCCGGGGTCGTGATCTCCTCGTCGAGCCGGCTGAGCATCCGCTCGATGGCCTGCAGGTCCTCGGCGGTGGCCAGCTCGACGGCCTGGGCGGCCATCTGAGCCTCGAGCGCCGACCGGATGGCCACGAGCTGGTCGAGGACGACGAGTGCGTCGTCATGCCGGACAGTGGCGGCCAGCACGACGGGGTCCAGCAGGTTCCACTCCTCGGCCTGGGTGACCGTGGTGCCAGAACCCTGCCGCGCGCGGACCAGGCCCTTGGCCTCCAGGGACTTGACGGCCTCGCGGACGGTGATGCGGCTGACGCCGAACGTCTCGCACAGTTCGGGTTCGACCGGCAGGGTTGAGCCCGGCGGGAGGGCGCCCGAGACGATGTTGTCGGTGAGGGACTCCACGACGGCATGGGCCAGGCGGGCCGGGCGCTTGGACCAGGGCTTGAGGACCGGCGATTCCTCGGCTGTGTCGCTGGCGTTCTTGGCCATGACCCCCCTTGCTTTGTGGTGAACGGTGGGCGAGTCTACTCGCCAACACCTTGACGGCATTCGTATGACGACTTATGTTACGCGAAATGCCACCCCCAGTGTCCGACGCCCGCCCGGGACGGCACGGCGTCGACCGATCCAAGCGCCCCCGAACTGCTCAGGGCACCTGCGAACCCAGTGGAGCCACTCATGACGGTCAACAAGTCCAGCTCGAAGAGAGTGATCAGTAAGAAGCGTGCGGCGTTGCTGGCCGGTTGCGCGGCCACGGTGCTGCTGACCGTGACCGCCTGCGGCAGCGGTGGCGGCGCCGGTACGACGACCAAGGACGGTTTCGCCCAGGCCGCCCAGGACAAGGGGGCGTTGACCGTGTGGGTGGACGCGACGCGCCTGGCCGCGGCGAAGCAGTACCAGGCGTCGCACCCGAGCGTGAAGCTGCACATCGTCAGCTACGACGGCGACGCCAACGGGTCCAACTACCTCCAGACGAAGGTCCAACTCTTCAACCGCACGGGCAAGGGCTGGCCGGACGTCGTCTTCAGCTCCCAGAACAACGAGGCGAGCTGGGCCGTCGACCAGAACTTCGCGGCTCCGCTGAACAAGGGCCTGATACCGGACACGACGCTCAGCGGGTTCGCCAAGGGCGCCAACGACGTCTGCACGGTCGACGGAACCCTCTACTGCCTGCGCAACGACCTCTCCCAGGCGGTGCTCTGGTACAACGCGCCGCTGCTGAAGCAGTTCGGCTACAAGGTCCCGACGACCTGGGAGGAATACCAGGCGCTCGGTGAGAAGGTCTCCAAGGAGCACCCCGGCTACCTCGTGGGCGACGCGGGTGACACCTTCACCCCCGAGATCTACCTGTGGGCGGGCAAGTGCGGCGCCAACCACATCACCGGCCCCAAGGCCGTCTCTGTCAACACCACCAGCGAGGCCTGTACCAAGATGGCCAAGCTGCTGGATGTGCTGATCAAGGACAAGTCGATGTCGACGAGCGGGGTCTTCAGCACCGACTTCGGCAAGAACAAGGCCAAGAAGGTCCTGCTCATGCCCGGCCCGGCGTGGTACGGCGGCGCGGTGTTCGAGGGCACCTTCAAGACCCCGGCCAAGCAGATCGCGGTGGCGCCCATGCCGCAGTGGCAGGGCGACACCTCGCCCTCGACCGGCAACGTCGGCGGCGGGACCTGGCTGCTGTCCAAGCACTCCGCCCACATCAAGGCGGCCACCGACTTCCTGAAGTGGGTCACCACCGACAACGCCTACCAGGGCGCGAAGGCCCCCGGCTTCCCGGCCTACGCGCCGGCGGCCGACAACTGGCTCAAGGCGCAGGCCGCCTCCGGGTACTTCGCCGGTGACCTCACCGCCCTCAAGGACGCCTCCTCGCAGGTGTGGCCGGACTGGGGCTCGGGCCAGTTCAGCCAGGAGGCCATCTGGGCCGCCACCGTCAAGCCCGGCCTGACCCAGGGCAAGACCATCGAGTCGCTGCTGCCCGCCTGGCAGGACTCGATCGTCAAGTACGCCCAGGCCGACGGATACAAGGTCGCCCAGTGACTTCCGCGCACTCCTCGGCCGGCTCTGTCCGGGGGCGCCCTCGCGGCACCTCCCGGCAGAGCCGGGCCGGCATGGCATTCGTCGCCGGCTACGTACTGCTGCTGATCGCCTTCGGCGTCCTACCGACCGGTTACGCGATCTACTTCGCGTTCACCGACGCCGGCGGGGGCTTCACAGGTCTCTCCAACTTCGTCACCACGGCACAGGACTTCCGCTTCGTCGACTCCCTGAGTCATGTGGCCCTGTACCTGGTCTTCTGGCTCCTCTCGCTCGTGGTGTTCGTGGTCGTCCTGGCGCTCCTGCTGCACCGGCTGTCCTCCGGACCGCTCAGTCAGGCGCTGCGCTTCCTCTACTACATCCCCGGAGCCCTCGCCGGCGCCGCGAGCGTGCTGGTGTGGCTGTTCATGCTCGACCCGACGGTCAGCCCCGTCAGCTCCCTGCTCGGCTCGCTGGGCTTCCACACCTTCGGCGAGGTCATCGCCCCCGGCAACCTCGCTCTGCTGTTCACGATCATCGCGTTCTGGACCGGCGCGGGCGGCTGGATCGTCGTCATGTACGGCGCCCTCAACAACATCCCCAAGGACGTCATGGAAGCCGCCCGCATCGACGGCGCGAACGGCTGGCAGACCGCCTGGCGGGTCCAGATCCCCATGCTCCGCAAGTGGATCGTGTACATGGTGATCCTCGCCTTCGCCGGCGGCGCGCAGCTCTTCGTCGAGCCGCAACTGCTCTCCCTGGCCAGCACCGGCGTGGCCGGCCGCGACTACTCCCTCAACCAGCTCACCTACGACTTCGCCTTCCAGATGAACAACATCAACGGCGCCGCCGCCGTCTCGGTGGAACTCCTGGTCGTGAGTGTGTCGGTCGCCGGTGTCTTCGTCGCACGATCGGGGTTCTTCGATGCCGACTGACACACGAACCACCCCCCTTGCCAACACCCCGCGCACCGAAGGGGATGCGAACGCCATGAGCCGAACCCCACACGGCCAACCACGGCAGCGCCGCCGGCCCCCCCGGCACATGACGTCACGGCTGCTGACGGGCTCCGTGCTCACCGTGTTCGTGGTGTTCTTCGTGCTGCCCGTGCTCTGGCTGCTGCTCGCGGCGACCAAGACCGACCAGCAGCTCGTCCACGACAACCCGCTCTCCTTCGGGTCCTGGCACGCGCTGACAGCCAACTGGCACGCCCTGACCGCCTTCCAGGACGACGCCATCCTGCTGTGGCTGCGCAACTCCGCCCTCTACGCCGCGATCTCCCTGGTCATCACGCTCTGCCTGGCCATACCCGCCGGATACGCGCTGGCCATGACCGAGTTCCGCGGCCGGCACACCCTGCTGATCGCGACCCTGGTCGTGATGCTCATGCCCAACGCCACCCTGGTGGTGCCGCTGTTCCTGGAGATCAACGCGGTCCACCTGATCGGCACCATGTGGTCGATCATCCTGCCGTACTCCTTCTACCCGTTCGGGGTGTACCTCACGTACATCTACTTCACCACCGCCGTACCCAAGGACCTCCTGGCCGCAGCCCGCATGGACGGCTGCTCCGAGTTCGGCGTCTTCCGCCATGTGGCCCTGCCGCTGGCGACCCCCGTCATCGCGCTCGTCGGGTTCTTCAGCTTCGTCGCCAACTGGACGAACTACTTCCTGCCCTACGTGATGCTCCCCGACAGCGACCAGATGCCCGTCCAGGTGGGCGTCGGCAGCCTGCTCAGCAACGTGCCGTCGTTCAACCCGACCGTCGGCAACCTCGCCATCCAACGCCCGCAACTGGCACTGGCCACACTCGTCGCCATCACCCCCGTCCTCGTCGTGTTCCTGTTCGCCCAGCGCTTCCTGGTCAGCGGAATGCTCGCCGGCGCCACCAAGGAGTGACCGCTCTCATGCCCTTCGACTCCCCTCTCCAGGCCCACGGTGAGGGCACCCCGCCCCCCGTCCTCGATGTCGGGGCCACGGTGCCGCTGCTCGAACCCCCCGGCTGGGCCGTCGCCCAACGCGCCCTGTTCGACCTGCTCGACCACGCCTGGCGGCGCTTCGAGGACGCCTTCACCGGCCCCGACGGACGCCTGAACTACCACAGGCAACTGACCACCCGCGACGGCGTCGACGACTTCTACGAAGTGTTCTTCAACTGGCCCCAGCTCTACCTCCTCGGCGGCGCCGACGACCTCCTGCCCGCCAGCGAGAAACACTGGGAGGGCGTCACCCGACAACTGACCGAACTGAACATGCTGCGCGAGGAGTACGAGCGCGGCTACGACTGGTTCCACCAGGGCGAGAGCCTGCTCCTGCTGTACTTCCTGTGCATGGCCGCACCCGACCGCTGGCGCGAGCGCGCCCTGCGCTTCGCCGAACTGTACGTCGACCCCGCCAAGGGCAACTACGACCCCGCCCACCGCATCATCACCCGCCCCCACAACGGCAGCGACCCCGACCGCACCGGCCTCTTCGACGGCGACGTCTACCCCTGGCTGCAGAAGGAAGCCGACACCTACGGCTACCCCCTCGAATGGCTCCCCGAAGCCCAGGACGGCCCCTACCCGCTCTCCGCCGACCCGCGGCTTGGCGAGCAGATGCGCGACCGGATGGGTGTCGGCGACACCACGATGAACCTCGCCGCGGCCGGACTCGTCCTCAACGCCTGGATCCTGACCGGCGAGGAACGCTACCGCGACTGGATCACCGAATACGTCGGCGCCTGGCGCGAACGCACCCAGGCCAACGGCGGCCTGATCCCCGACAACGTCAGCCCCGACGGCATCGTCGGCGGCCTGCTGGAGGGCCGCTGGTACGGCGGCCACTACGGCTGGTCCTGGCCCCACGGCTGGCACAGCCTCGGCCACGCAGCCTGCGTGGCCGCACTCGCGGCCGCCACCGTCACCGGCGACGACGACTACCTCTCCATGATCGCCACCTCACTCGACACCCTCATCAGCCACGCCAAGGTCATGCCCCACACTGAGGCCGACTCCAGCCTGCCCTCCAAATGGGCGGTCGAACTCGGCCCCGACGACATCCACACACCCACACCGCACCTGCCCTTCCGCCACAACGACTCCGGCTGGTTCGACCACAACCCCGCCACACCCCCGGTACCGGTGGCCCTGTGGCACCACACCTTCTCCCAGGCCGACCGGGCCCGGCTGGAGCACCTGCGCGAAGCCGACGGCATCGACTGGCGCACCGTACGGCCCTTCCGGTCCAAGGAGGACTCCGGGCACGAGAAGGCATGGTTCGCCTTCCTCGCCGGCGACGACCCCGGCTATCCCGAACGCATCCTCGCCGCCGCCCAGGCCCAGGTCCGCCACCGGCTGCGGCGCATCGACCGCTACCGCGACCTGGACGTGCCCGAGGCCGACATCCACGTCTGGCAGCAGTGCAACCCCGTCGTCACCGAAGCCCTGGTCCAGCTCACCTGGGGCGGCCCCCAGGTCCTGTACCAGGGCGGACTGCAGCAGGCACGGCTGCGCTACCACGACGCCGACACCCGCCGCGCCGGCCTGCCCGCCGACGTCGCCGCCCTGGTCACCTCCATCGATCCCCAGGCAACCACCGTCGAACTCGTCAACCTCTCCCCCGAAACCGACCGCACCGTCACCGTCCAGGCCGGCGCCTTCGCCGAGCACACCATCACCACCGTCCGGTACACCACCTGCACCAACGACAGCTGGATCGGCGACATGTACGACTACGGCCACACCGAGCCGGCCGTCACCGAGACCGAAACCACATGCAACGGACCGTTCCTGACAGTCCGTCTGCCCGCCTCCACCCGCATCCGGCTCACCCTGCGCCTCGGGTTGCGCACCCGTACTCCCAGCTACCGCACTCCGTTCGACAACCCGGCCGACGCATCCCCTGCGGGCGCGGAGGGAGAAACCGCATGAAGCGCATCGCTCAGACCATCAGGCTCCGACCCGAGCACCGCGAGGAGTACCTCCGGCTCCACTCGGCCGTCTGGCCCGGAGTCGAAGCGGCCCTGCACCGGGCGAACATCCGCAACTTCAGCATCTTCCTCCACGGTGACGTGCTGTTCGCCTACTTGGAGTACCACGGCGACGACTTCGAGGCCGACATGGCCGCCCTCGAAGCCGACCCCGAGACCCAGGAGTGGTGGAAGCTCACCGACCCTTGCCAGGAGCCCTTCCCCGACCGGGGCGAGGGCCGCCAGTGGACCGAACTCCCCGAGATCTGGCACCTGAGCCCGCCCGCCGACGACGCCACCGCCTGACGCGGCCCGTACCAGACCGAGTCGACTTGGAACCTGCCATGACCCCCGCCCCCGTCCTCATCGACGCCCACCACCACCTGTGGGACCTCGAACAGCGCCCGCAGCCCTGGCTGGACGACCCCGCCGTGGCATCGATCCGCCGCGCCTTCACCCCCGATGACCTGCGCTCCACCGCCGCCCAGTCCATCGCGGGCCGGCGGCTGCACGGCACGGTGGTCGTGCAGTGCATCCCGGACGTACCCGAGACCGAGGACCTGCTCGCCCTCGCGGAGCGGGAGCCACTGATCGGGGCCGTGGTCGGCTGGGCCGACCTGACATCCCCGGCGATCGGCGATCTGCTCGACGGGTTGCTCGCCGGGCCGGGCGGGACGTATCTGCGGTCCCTGCGCCACCTCGTCCAGGGCGAGACGGACCCGGAGTGGCTGCAACGCCCCGAGGTCGAACGCGGGCTGGCAGCGGCCCGGGACCGCGGGCTCGGCTACGACGTACTCGTCCGCAGCCACCAGCTCGACCAGGCGATCCGGCTGGCCGAGCGCTTCCCCGACCTGCCCCAGGTGCTCAACCACGCGGGCAAGCCGCCGATCGCCGACGGTGACCTGGCCGACTGGGAACGCCCGCTGCGTCTGCTGGCCGCACACCCGCACGTGGTCTGCAAGGTGTCGGGGCTGATCACCGAGGCCGACCACGAGAAGTGGACCGTCGACGACATCCGCCCCGTCTGGGACGTGCTGCTCTCCGCCTTCGGCCCCGAACGGCTGATGTTCGGCTCCGACTGGCCGGTCGCGAACCTCGCGGGCGGCTGGAACCGCTGGGCCGCCACCGTCGACGAACTGCTCGACGGCTGTTCCACCACCGAGATCCACGCGGTCCTCGCCGGCACCGCGACCGCCTTCTACCGTCTCCCCTCCGCTGTGTCAGAGGAAGCCGACGTGGCGGCGGACAGCGCCACGCACACCATCTGACCCTCACGCCCACCCCGGCGTGCGCACGCGTCCCGCTCGTCGGCGAACCCGCGCGGGACATGCATCCGCCTCTCCTGACCATCGGCGTCCGCGCCGAAAGGACCCTGACGACACCATGACACTCGCCGTCCGCTACACCTCGGCCCGCACCCTGGACACCGCGCCCGCACTCAGCGCGCCGCCCGGTCCCGGCGAAGTGGAGCTGGCCCCCGCCTACGTCGGTATCTGCGGCACCGATCTGCACATCTTCCACGGCGACATGGACGCCCGGGTCCACACGCCCGCCGTCCTGGGCCACGAGATGTCCGGCCGCGTCGTACGCGTCGGCCCGGACGTCGAGGGCTGGCAGCCCGGAGACGCGGTCACCGTGATGCCGCTGCGCTGGGACGACACCTGCCCCGCCTGCCAGGCCGGCCATCAGCACATCTGCCAGCACCTGGACTTCATCGGCATCGACTCCCCCGGCGCCATGCAGCAGCGCTGGACCGTGCCCGCCTCGACACTCGTCCGGCTGCCCGACTCGATCCCCCTGGACCGGGCCGCGCTTGTCGAACCGACGGCGGTCGCCGTGCACGACGTGAGCCGGGCCGCGGTGCGAGACGGTGAGAAGGTCGTCGTGGTCGGCGGCGGCCCGGTCGGCATCCTCATAGCGCTGGTCGCGCGCTCCGCGGGCGCCGAGGTCCGTGTGGTGGAGCTGAGCGCCCATCGGCGGCTGCTCGCCGAGGAGCTGGGCCTGGCGACCTGGGACCCGGCCGACGACGACGTGCCGGCGCTGGTCGGCGCGTGGACCGGGGACGCGGGCGCGGACGTCGCGTTCGAGGTGTCCGGTGCGGCGGGCGGCGTGGACACCGCGGTCGATGTCCTCGGCGTGCGCGGCCGCCTCTGCCTCGTCGCGATCCACCCACGGCCCCGAGAGGTCAACCTGCACCGCTTCTTCTGGCGTGAACTCACCCTCGTCGGGGCTCGGTTGTACGACCGCTCCGACTTCGAGAAGGCGGTTGCCCTGGTCGCGGACGGCACCATCCCGGCCGAGCGGCTGATCAGCAAGGTCGTGCCGCTCACCGAGGCGCCCTCCGCGTTCGAGGCCCTGGAAGGCGGCGGCGACGTGATGAAGATCCTCGTGGACTGCACCGACAACACCGACGACGCCCAGGGAGCCGCCGTATGACCGCCTTCGACCTGACCGGGAAGCTCGCCGTCGTCACCGGCGCCCGGCGCGGCATCGGCCGGGCGATGGCCCGCGCGCTCGCCGGGGCCGGTGCGGACGTGATCGGTGTCAGCGCCTCGCTGGAGGAGTCCGGCAGTGCGGTGGAGAAGGACGTCGTCGCCGCGGGCCGCACGTTCGAGGCCATCCGCACCGACTTCGCCGACCCCGAGGCGGTACGGGCCCTGGGCGAGGACCTCGCCGGGCGCGAGCGGCCGGTGGACATCCTGGTCAACAACGCGGGCACGATCCGCCGCGCTCCGGCCGCCGCACACAGCGACGCCGACTGGGAGCTGGTGCTCCAGGTCAACCTCAACGCGCAGTTCGCGCTGACCCGTGCGGTCGGCGGGGCCATGGTCGCCCGCGGCCAGGGGAAGGTCATCTTCACGGCGTCGCTGCTCAGCTTCCAGGGCGGCATCACCGTGCCCGGCTACACCGCCGCCAAGCACGGCGTCGCCGGTCTGACCAAGGCCCTGGCCAACGAGTGGGCACCGCACGGCGTGAACGTCAACGCCCTCGCGCCCGGCTACATCGCCACCGACAACACCCAGGCGCTGCAGGACGACCCGGTGCGCAGCAAGGCGATCCTGGACCGCATCCCGGCCGGACGCTGGGGCAGCGCCGACGACCTGGCCGGCGCCACCGTCTTCCTCGCCTCGGACGCGGCCGCCTACGTGCACGGTGTCGTCCTGCCGGTCGACGGCGGATGGCTCGGCCGATGAGCGGCAGATCTCTGGCCTCCGTACTGGACGGTGCCCGGCTCCTGCCGGTGCTGACCGTGCCGGACCCCGCGAGCGCCGGGCCACTGGCCGACGCGCTCGCCGCGGGCGGCGCCCGCTGTGCAGAGGTCACCTTCCGCACCCCGGACGCCGAACGGGTCGTCAAGGAGATGGCGGCCCACGGCGGCCTGACCGTCGGCGCCGGAACGGTGCTCAGTGCCGAGCAGGTGGAGCGGGCAGTGGCCGCGGGCGCGCGCTTCGTCGTCTCCCCGGGCTTCGACATCCAGGTCGTCGCCCGGTGCTGGAAGCTGGGGGTGCCGGTCGTGCCGGGGATCGCCTCGGCGACCGAGCTGATGGGCGCCCTGCACGCCGGCGTCGACACGGTCAAGCTGTTCCCCGCCGAACCGCTCGGCGGCCTGCGGATGCTACGGGCGCTCGCGGCGCCCTTCCCCAAGGCGCGTTTCGTCCCGACCGGCGGCATCGGCCCCGACCAGCTGTCCTGCTATCTCGCTCACCCGTCGGTGCTCGCCGTGGGCGGAAGCTGGATCGCCACCCCCGGCCACCTCGAACGTGGAGCATACGACGAGATCCGCCGGCTGACCGCCGTGGCGGTGGAGAGGACCGCGCCGTGACCGACGTGATCGCCCTGGGCGAGGTCATGCTGCGCTTCGACCCCGGCGAGGGCAGAATCCGCACCGCCCGCACCTTCCAGGTGTGGGAGGGCGGCGGCGAGTACAACGTCGTACGCGGCCTGCGCCGCTGCTTCGGGCTGCGCACCGCCGTGGTCACCGCCCTCGCCGACAACGCGGTGGGCCGACTCGTGGAGGACCTGATCCTCCAGGGCGGCGTCGACACCTCGCACCTTCGCTGGGTCGCGGCGGACGGCATGGGGCGCACGGCCCGCAACGGCCTGAACTTCGTCGAGCGCGGCTTCGGCATCCGCGGGGCACTGGGCGTCAGCGACCGCGCGAACACCGCCGTCTCCCAACTGCGCAAGGGGGACATCGACTGGGACGCGGTGTTCTCGGCCGGGGTGCGCTGGTTCCACACCGGCGGCATCTTCGCCGGTCTGTCCGACACCACGGTGGACGTCGCCGACGAGGCCCTGGCGGCGGCCCGCCGGCACGGGGTCACCGTCTCCTACGACCCGAACTACCGACCCAGCCTCTGGGCCGGCCGCGGCGGCGCCGAGCGGGCACGCGAGGTCGACCTGCGGCTCGCCCGGCACGCCGACGTCGTGGTGGGCGCCCTCGGCCTGGCCGGGACACATCCGGGACAGACGCGCATCGCGGCCGACGAGGTGCCGGACGCGCTCGCCGCGGTGGCCGACCTGCTGCCTGAGGCGAGGGTACTGGCGACGACCCTGCGCGAGGTGCCCTCGGCCGGGGTCAACGACTGGTCCTCGGCCGCCTGGTCCCCCAAAACGGGCTTCGTCACCGGCCCGCGTATGCCCGGCCTGCACGTCCTGGACCGCATCGGCTCCGGCGACGCCTTCGCCGCCGGACTGATCCACGGCCTGCTCGCCGGTCACTCCCTGGAACGCGCCCTCGCCTACGGAACCGCCCACGGCGCACTCACCATGACCACGCCCGGAGACGTCTCGATGGTCTCGCTCGCCGAGGTCGAGGCGCTCGTCGCGGGCGCTTCGGCCCACGTCAGGCGCTGACCGCGCCCATCACCCGTACCCAGGAGCACGTCTTGCACCAGCGGAAGATCCAGAACACGTCCGTCTCCCTCACCGAGCTCGGCTTCGGAGCGTCCGTGATCGGCAACCTCTACCGTGTCACCCCGGCCGACGACGCGACAGCCGCCGTCGATGCGGCTTGGCAGGCCGGCCTGCGGTATTTCGACACCGCACCGCACTACGGCCTCGGCCTCTCCGAACGCCGGCTGGGCGCCGCTCTGCGAGGCCGTCCGCGCGACGAGTACGTCATCTCCTCCAAGGTGGGCCGGCTTCTCGTCCCCAACGAACGGCCGCGGGGCGTCGACGACGAGGGTTTCGTCGTACGGGACGACCTGCGCCGGCAGTGGGACTTCAGCCGTGACGGCATCCTGCGCTCCCTCGACGCCACCCTGGAGCGCACCGGCCTGGACCGCCTCGACATCGTCTATCTGCACGACCCCGACGACCACTGGCGCCAGGCCGCCGACGAGGCCATGCCCACCCTCGCGGAGCTGCGCGACCAGGGCGTGATCGGCGCGATCGGCGCCGGCATGAACCAGTCGGCGATGCTCGCCCGCTTCCTGCGTGAGACCGCCGCCGACGTTGTCATGCTCGCCGGCCGCTACACACTCCTGGACCAGTCGGCGCTGGACGACGTCCTGCCCGCGGCACGGGAACTCGGCAAGAGTGTGGTGGCGGTGGGCGTCTTCAACTCCGGCCTGCTCTCCCGTGACCACCCGGCCGAGGGAATGAAGTACGACTACCAGGACGCCCCGCCGGAGCTCGTCGCGCGGGCTCGGGCCATCGCCCAGGTCTGCGCGGCCCACGGCACCACCCTGCCCGCCGCCGCGATCGCCTTCCCCCTCACCCACCCCAGCACGGTCAATGTCACGCTCGGCATGCGAAACCGCGAACAAGTGACACGGAACGTGGAACTCCACCGGAGCACCGTCCCCCAGGCCCTGTGGGACGACCTCCGGCACCGAGGGCTGATCAGGTCCGACGTCCCCACAGGAAGCGGTCTTCGCCCGATGGGCTGATGAAAGCCACCACCTCCGTGGCCGTGCAACGCCAGTACTCCGGCACCGCCGGCCGTACCGAGATCCTCCAGAGGGGATACCCCCAGCCGGATCGGCGCCTTGCCGCATACGTCACCACCCGCCGACGCGCCCTGATGGACCGCGAGCTGATCTGTCCCAGTCCTGGACTGACGACCTCGAACGCTGCCGCGCCGCCGAGATCCTTGACGGGCGGGGCTTCGCTACCAAGCCAGAGCAGTACGGTGAATTCTGGTGAGTGGCCGGGGAGTTGGGGGCGACGCACGCCCCGCGCGTGCCGTGTGCAGCGAGATCCTTGGCCGTTGCGCTCCCTCTGCTCCTGTTTCATCGCGGAGTGGGCCACTTGGCTCCGAATGCCCCGGCTGCCTGACCAGGCCCCTGACCGGCGGGCCGGGCCGGAGCTATGCCGGAAACATGAGCGCACGCCGCCGCTACCCCAGCGACCTCTCCGACGCCCGGTGGGCGCTGGTCACACTGCTGCTGACGAACTGGCGTGAGGAAATCATCCTCCGCGGCCTCAACATCGGCCACCCGCCCCGCCACGACCTGCGCGACCTCCTGGACGCGGTGCTCTACATGGCCCGCACCGGCATCCCCTGGCGCTACCTGCCCGCGACTACGAAGCCCTCCCGAGTCGAGGGGGGTCCGGTCCGGCGATGACGTTCCAAAGGAGAGCACAGTCTGTGACCGTACGGGCCATCGGCCCGTCCTGGCGAGAGGTCGAGACTGAGCGGCGGCAGCGACGGCACCTGTCCGGTGGGCGGTCGAAACCCGTCTACGCCGCACAGAGCCGAGGGAACCCGGATGGCTACCGCGATGGTCGGAGCCGGTGGCGAGTGGGGCGAGTCCGGCAGCCAGTGCCGCTGGTCTGCACCCTCATCTGCCTTCGCCGCATCGGTTTCCTCATTCTCAACTGATCAGTGAGAGAACTCGACGAAGGTCGAACCTAAATGAGTACTACTCATTTTGCGGACCCATTGGTCCGCGCGGGGCGTTGCCCGTTACCAAAGATGCGCTTCTAACTGGGATAACTGTCCCACGACAGGAGGCCAAGTGGAAGCGACGCCTACCCCGCATGTGTCCTCGGTGTTACGGAAGTGGAAAAATAAGTCGGTTCATCGTCTTGACGGGACCAGTCCATCTCGCCGATAAATGCCACTCATAACCCCAGCGGGGGCTTGGAGGAGGGACACACCACAGATGAGACCCCTACGCATCGGTGCGGGGACGGTCAAGGCGCTCGCGGCGGCGGCCGTCGTCTTCGCGGCCGTTCTGCCCGCTCAACCCGCCTACGCAGCCACGACGAACTTCTACGTCGACCCGGTCAACGGCAGTGACAGCAACTCGGGAACCAGCACCGCCTCAGCCTTCAAGACCATCCAGGCCGCCCAGGCCGCGGTCCGGGCCGTCAACGCGAACATGTCCGACGACATCGTCGTGAACCTGCGCGGAGGCACCTACCCCCTCACCGCCCCGATCAGCTTCGGCACCAGTGACTCCGGCACGAACGGCCACACGGTCGTCTACCAGGCGTACAACGGCGAGACCCCGGTAATCACCGGCGGCAAGGCGATCACGGGCTGGACCGCGGCCGCGAACGGCGAGTACAAGGCGCCGGTGGGCAGCCTCAACTTCCGGCAGCTGTACGTCAACGGGGTCCGCGCCACCCGGGCCCGCTTCCCCGACGTCGGTTCGGACTTCCAGCTGCAGGGCAGCGACAAGACCAACAAGCTGCTGAAGGTGCTCAGTTCGCAGGTGTCCAACTGGGACCAGCTCAGCAAGGTCGAGATGATGCTGGAGACGCAGTGGGGCGAGAGCTACCTGCGGCTGAAATCGATCAGCTCCGCCAACGGCATCGCCAACGTGTCGATCCAGGACCACGAAGCCGGGATCCTGTTCCAGCGTCCCTGGCCCCAGCTCTCCGACGGCTCTCCCCTGCACTTCGAGAACGCCCACGAATTCCTCAACGAACCGGGCGAGTTCTACGTCGACACGGCCGCGCAGACCGTCTACTACAAGCCCCGCCCCGGTGAGGACATGTCCACGGCCACCGTGCAGGCGCCCACGGTGCAGACGCTCTTCGACATCAAGGGCACCAGCCTCGACAGTCCCGCCCACGACCTGCGCTTCTCCGGGATCACCTTCACCCAGACCACCTGGATGGAGGCGACGGACAACGGCTACCTCAACGGCCAGGGCGGCCTCTACAACCTCTCGGCCGACACCTCCAACAACCAGTACGTCGGCCGTCCGCCGGCCGGGGTCCAGGCCTCGTACGCCGACCGTCTCTCCTTCACCGGCAACACCTTCACACAGATGGGCGCCACCGCCCTGGACCTGCACCACGGTGTGCACGACAGCACCGTGACCGGCAACCTCGTCTACGACATCGCCGGCAACGGCATCATGGTCGGCAAGTTCTCCGACCCGACCGTGGAGTACCACACCGTCTACAACCCGCCCACCTCACCAGCTGGTGAGGACGCCCGGGAGGTGGTCAAGAACGTCACCGTGAAGAACAACCTGATCACCGGGATCGGGGAGGACTACCTGGGCACCGCGGGCATCAATGCGGGCTTCGTCAACAGCACCACCATCGACCACAACGACATCTCCGAGACCCCGTGGGCCGCCATCTCGCTGGGTTGGGGCTGGCAGTCGGCGGCCAACGCCGAAGGCAACAACAGCATCAGCTACAACCGGATCGGCAACGTCATGAACCGGCTGTGCGACTCCGCCGGTATCTACCACCTCTCCAACGACCCGGGCACGGTCATCAACGGCAACTACATCCACGACGTGGTGCGTTCGCCGGCCGCTTGCGGTTCGGCCGTGGCCAGCATCTACACCGACGAGGGGTCGGACAACATGACCCTGTCGAACAACGTGCTGTCGCACACGGACGGGTTCATCAACCAGAACCGCAACGGCTCCAACGTCACGCTCACCAACAACACCACGTCCGGTGACTCGGTGATCAAGGCATCCGGCCTGGAGTCCGCCTACCAGGGGCTGGCGGCGAAGGTCAACCTGGCCTACAACAAGTCGGCGTCCGCGTCGTCGGTCTACGCCTCCTTCACGCCGGCCTCCAACGCCAACGACAACAACGGCTCGACCGGCTGGTCGCCGACCGGCAGCGACAGCTCGGCCTGGTGGCAGGTCGACCTCGGGCAGGCCTACCAGCTCGGACAGTTCTCCCTGACCACCCGGCAGGACCTGGACCAGTCCGAGACCCGCGGCAACTTCGAGATCCGGGCCTCCAACGACCCGTCCTTCGCCACCTACACCGTCGTGGGACGCCAGACGGCCACCCTGCCGCTCGCCTCGACGCTCACGGGCAACATCGATGTCCGCCAGAAGTTCCGCTATGTGCGGGTCGCCAAGACCGACGGCGCGTACTTCTTCATCGCGGACTTCAGTGTGCAGCAGGCCGGCGGGGCGCTGGAGGACGCGACCGGTACGCCGAACACCAACCCGTCGACGTACTACACGATCAAGAACGTCAACAGCGGACAGCTGATGGACGTTTCCGGCGGGTCCACCGCTGACGGCGGGAGCGTCATCCAGTGGCCGAGCAACGGTGGAGCCAACCAGCAGTGGAACATCGTCCCCGTCAGCGGTCAGCTCTACAAGATCATGAACCGCAACAGCGGCAAGGTCCTCGACTTCGGCTGGCCCAGCCACTGGAGGAGCGCCGCGGTGCAGCAATACGGCTACAACGGCGGCAACAACCAGCTGTGGTACTTCGAGCCGGTCAGCGGCGGGTACGTCATCCGCAACTTCGAGAGCGGGCAGGTCCTGGAGGTCGGTGGCGGATCGACCTCCAACGGAGCCACCGTCAGTCAGTACATGCCCCTGAACCAGTCCAACCAGGCCTGGACGATCCAGTGACAAACCGACCCGATACAAGGCGGTAGCCGGTGGGGCCGGAGGCCAATGGCCTTCCGGCCCCACTGTTCCACTCACCGACCATGCCGAAGCCGCCCTGTCGTCGTAGGAGCGGCTTCGGCATAGCATCCTGCAGCTGGGGCTGCTGTGATCGGTGGACTCCGCCAGCCAGGTCAGGTGACCTGCCCCTCCCTCTCAGGTTCCAGTTCGGCTGGCTAACTGACGGCCTTCACGACTTCGCACCGTGGGAGACGGTTTACGGCCACTTCGCCGCCTGGTCGAAGGAGGGCATCTTCGACCAGCTCAGCGGCCTGCTGCGACGTTTGGTGCGCGAGGCCGAAGGCCGCAACACCGAGCCGAGTGCCTGCGTGCTGGACGCGCAGAGCATCTAGACCTCCGACAACGTGCCATCAGCCGGCCGGGGCATCGATGCAGGCAAGAAAATCGCAGGCCACAAGCACCACTTCGGCGTCGACACCCTCGGTCTGCTGCTGGTCGTCTGGATGAGCGCAGCGAGCGTCTCCGACAGCGTCGGCGGCATCCACCTGCTCACCCAGGTCTCCGCCGCAGCACCGCGAGTGACCCAGGCATGGGCCGACACCGGCTACCGGACAAAAGCCATCGACCACGGCGCCCGCCTCGGAATCGACATCGAAGTCGTCCAACGTGACCCCGGCGTCAAGGGGTTCAAGGTGACCCCTCGACGTTGGGTTGTCGAGCGCACCTTGTGCGCCACGAGGCGCTCTGTTTGTATCTCCGGCTGAGCCGGGAGGAACTCGGAAGGAGGTTCCTGGGCCGGATGACTTACCTGGATCCGAAAGGTGAAGGGGACAACAGCATGTCAGAAAACCAGTGACCGGGCTCAGTTGTCGGAGACGGTGCGCTGGGCGGCCCGCGCGATATGGCGAAGACTGGATTGTTTGAAGCCCAATATCCAGAAGATGCAAGTTCTCATCCGCCGGAAGGACAGCTGAAACCGGCGCCGCACCCTGCACGGGGTTCGATCGTGCCCCCGTGCACCTCCGGGGTGCGGAGCGATGCCCAGCGAGGGCATTCAAGGAGATGAGTGGGACGCCTAACTCGCGCTAGAACGTACAGACAGAGACAAACGTGGGATCGCCTACGGGACGCGAGTCCTATGGCGACGGAGGCCCCGTAGTAGTCGCCGGATTAACGCCCGACCAGGGAGGACGGGAAAGCCGTCCGCAGGGCGAAGGGGGCCAGGTGACTCGGATACATCAGACCCGGGAGGTATGCGAAATGCAGATCGCCGAAACGGTGCTGTGTGTCCTGCGTGAGCAGCCTGAATCGCTCACGCCGTAGTCACTGGAGAGCCGGATGACCGGGAAACCGTCATGTCCGGTTCGGCGGGAGGCCGCGCGGAACGGGACCTGCACCGGCAGTGTCGGCAGGCAGGCACCTCGCCGCGCGACCGACCCAACCGGCTGGCGCGAAGGCGCGGAGGGTCGGGTGCGGGGCGATCGTGGGAGCGGGGCGGGAGTGGG
Source organism: Streptomyces sp. NPDC001492 (assembly GCF_053597275.1). NCBI lineage: Bacteria > Bacillati > Actinomycetota > Actinomycetes > Kitasatosporales > Streptomycetaceae > Streptomyces > Streptomyces sp. NPDC001492. The sequence goes on from NZ_JBSFHW010000085.1 coordinate 19,946, forward strand.
GTGGACTGGCCGATCAGGCCTTCGGCGGCGTCACGGTCTCCTTGTCGACAAACCGCTCAAGGACGGGAGGGTAGTCCAGGCCGGCGGGCAGCGCCACGCCGGGCCCGGTGGGGGCGTGGACGAGGCCTTGGGCGTCGATGCCGCTCTCGCGGCTGATGGGATTGCCCATGACCAGGGACTCGTAGTAGGTGGTGTTCGAGATGGCCATGCAGAGGTGTCGGTTGGGGATCTCCGGCCCGTGCACCTCGGCGCGCAGCCGGAAGGCGTCGGCGAGGTGGGCGGTGCGCATGGCGCCGGTGAAGCCGCCGCGCAACTGTGTGGAGGCGCGGACACCGAAGGTGGCGGCGCCGGCCTGGATGAAGTCGGCCGAGTTCATGTGGGCCCCGTCGGAGGTCTCGGCCACCAGGAGCGGGACTGCCACCGCATCGGCGAGCCGCTTGTAGGCGGTGATGCTGAACTCCCGGATCGGCTCCTCGTACCAGAGGTAGTCCGCGTCGGACAGGGCGTGTCCGAGGTAGATCGCGTCGGGGAGGTCGAATCCGGCGGACCCGTCGAACATCAGGGGGATCGCGTCCCCCACGTGTTCCCGCAGGGCCACCGACAGCCGGGCGTCGCGGCGTGCGTCGCCCCAGGCGTGGAGCTTGATGGCCGGGTATCCGAGTTCCAGGGCCTGGTCGGCGATGTCCAGGTACTCCTCCACCGAGGAGTAGGTGACGGTGGAGGCGTAGGCGGGGATCGAGGTGCGGAAACCGCCCAGCATCTGCCAGGTGGGCCGGTCCGCGAGCCTGCCGGCCAGGTCCCACAGTGCGGTGTCGACGAGGCCGAGCAGATAGAGGGGCAGCTCCTCGGTGCGGTCCAGCTCCCACATCCGGTGCCACAGCCACTCCCGCTGCAGCGGGTCCTGGCCCACGAGCTCCTTGCGCAGGAAGCGGTCCAGCAGGTCCGCCAGGATGACGGCGGTGCCCCGGCGGGGGGCCATCGCGATGCCCTCGACCCCTTCGTCGGTGCAGATGCGCAGCACCGCGGCCTCGCCGTCCGGCGGGCTGCCCAGCAACCCGTCACGCCAGACGAACGGCGGACTGGCGCCCGGAACCCGGACCGGATAGCTCTCCACGTCGGCAATGCGCACGGTTGTTACCCCTTGCAGTGGCAGCTACTGCTGCGAAATTTTCGTGTAACGTAAGTCGTCATACGAATGCTGTCAAGGTGTTCGGAGCAGTAGACTCAGCGATCGTCCACAACGGTGAGGGGGCCCCATGGCGAAGAGCGGTCGAAGCGGCGTCGAGGATCCGTCGGCCCTGAAACCCTGGCCCAAGCGCCCGGCGCGGCTGGCGCATGCGGTGGTGGAGTCCCTCACCGACAGTATCGTCTCGGGTGCCATCCCGCCCGGCTCCACCTTGCCGGTCGAACCCGAACTGTGCGAGACGTTCGGCGTCAGCCGCATCACGATCCGTGAGGCGGTCAAGTCGCTGGAGGCCAAGGGGCTGGTTCGTGCCCGGCAGGGTTCCGGCACCACGGTCACCCCGTCCGAGGAGTGGAATCTTCTGGATCCCGTCGTGCTGGCGGCCACCGTCCAGCACGACGACGAACTCGTCGTGCTGGACCAGCTTGTCGGCGTGCGTTCGGTCCTTGAGGCGCAGATGGCGGCCCAGGCCGCCGAGCTCGCCACCGATGACGATCTCCGGGAGATCGAGCGGCTGCTCGGCCGTCTCGACGAGGAGATCGCCACTCCCGCCCGGTTCAACGAGACCGATGTGCTCTTCCATGACCGGATCATGCAGGCGTCCCGGAACAGGCTGGGTCGTTCCATCATCCGGACCGTCCACACCCAGGCCCGCAGTACGTTCCTGTATAACGGCATTCCCGACGGCCACTCGTGCGAGCAGGCGAACGCCGAGCACCGCCGGATCGCCGAGCGGCTACTGGCCCGCGACCCCCAGGGCGCAGCGCAGGCCATGACGGCCCATATCGAAGAGGCCTGGAGCCGCCGCCGTATCCCGCGCCCCGGTCTCACCGGTTGAGCGCATCCCGCGCGCTTGCGTGCGCCGGTACCCGCCCCCGAGCCGTAAGGCCGGGGGCGGGTTTTTTGTGGTGCAGATCTGTTTCTGCGACACATATTGACAGCATACGTATGACGACTAACGTTACGTCGCCGTATCACCTCCGCAATCACCGCAGGCCCGTGTCCCCATGAGTGGGAGGACGCACCGTGCGTGCCCTCTCGACCATCGGAAGGTCTCAGATGCGCTCAACCCTCTTCCGCCCCGCACTGCGTGACCGGCTCAGACCATGTCTGGCCGCACTCGCCCTCCTCAGCGCCTCCGCCGGTGCGGTCGTCGCGCAGGCCGTGCCCGCGTCCGCCGCCACCGCCGCGACACTCCATGTGTCCCCCGACGGCACCGGTACCGCCTGCTCGACCAGCCAGCCGTGCTCCCTCACCCAGGCCAAGACCAACGTCCGGGCCATGAACAACTCCATGACGGGCGACATCGTCGTGGAGGTCGCCGACGGCACGTACCGGCTGACGAACCCCCTCACCTTCACCGCGGCGGACTCCGGCACCGGCGGTTACTCGGTGATCTGGAAGGCCGCGCTGGGCGCCCGTCCGGTCATCACCGGCGCGCAGCGGGCCACGGGCTGGACGCTGCAGGACTCGGCGAAGAACATCTGGAAGGCCGACGTCGGGACGGGGTTCGACACCCGGCAGCTGTACGTCGACGGCGTCCTGGCGACCAGGGCCCGCTCCTCGCTCAACCGCGCCGACCTGAAGGCGACCACCAGCGGCTACACCTTCACCAACACCGCGCTGAACTACCTCAACAGCCTTGCAAACCCCGGCCGGACCGAGATCCACGGCATCGGCTCCTTCACCGACCGTTACTCTCCGGTGTCCGGCATCAGCAACGGCACCATCACGATGGAGCAGCCGGCCTGGGACGACAACACCTTCGGCTACGACACCCTGACCCAGCCCTTCCGGGCGGCACCGCTCTACATCGAGAACGCCTACGAGTTCCTCGACGCGGCCGGCGAGTGGTACCTCGACACGAACTCCGGCACCCTCTACTACAAGCCGCTGCCGGGGCAGAGCATGAGCACCGCGGACGTCGAGGTGCCGAAGCTGGAATCGCTCATCGACGTCGGGGGAAGCTATGCCTCTCCCGCCACCCACATCACGTTCTCAGGGCTCCAGTTCTCGGGCACCAGCTGGCTGGATCCCAGCACCCACGGCTACGCCAGCCAGCAGACCGGCGCGTACCTCACCGGTACCTGGGACCGTCCCTCCGACGCGCTGACCTCCTGCCAGAGCGGCTGCCAGCTGTTCGAGGCGACGCGTCCGCACTGGGACCAGATGCCGGCCGCCGTCCAGGTCTCGGCCGCCGACCACATCACCTTCACCGGCGACCGGTTCACCCAGCTCGGACAGGTGGCGCTCGGCATCGGCGAGGACGCCAACGCCCACGCCACCGGGGTCGGCCTCGGGGCCGACACCATCACCGCCACCGGCAACGTCTTCACCCGGGACGCGGGCGGCGGCATAGCCGTCGGCGGGCTCCAGGCGGACGCGCATCACCCCAGTGACAGCCGGATGACCAACAAGAACATCACCCTGAGCAACAACGTCATCCATGACGTGGCGATCGACTACCGCGACATGACGGCCATCCTGGCCACCTACGTCAACGGCGCGACCATCTCGCACAACGAGGTGTACAACCTGCCCTACTCGGGGCTGGCCATCGGCTACGGCTGGGGGGTCAACGACCCGGGCGGCAGCCAGGACTACGTGAACCGCGGTCTGTACAACTACCAGCCCATCTACCAGACCGCCACCACCGCCGCGAACAACCACATCACCGACAACTACATCCACGACATCATGCAGCAGATGAACGACGGCGGCTGTCTGTACACCCTGTCGGATTCGCCCGGCAGCACCTTCGAACGCAACTACTGCCACACCAACAACAACTACCTCGGCTTCTACCACGACGAGGGATCCCGGCACTTCACGGACACCAACAACGTCTTCCGCAATGTGGGCGAGTGGGCCCACGAGAACGCCAACTCCTCCAACAACACCGGCGCCCTGACCGTCCAGGGCAACTGGACGAGCAACTCCTCGACCGACATATCCGACGGTAACCGCGGCAATGTCGTGAGCGGCACGGTAGTCGTCTCCAACGGCAACTGGCCCTCCGGCGCCCGCACGGTCATGAACAACGCGGGCATCGAGCCGCAGTACCGGCCCCTGACCACGGACCCCGTCACGGCCCCTTACAGCGGCTATTCCTCCACCACCGCCCTGACCGGCCAGAGCGGCGGCTACTTCACCATCACCGACGCGGGCACGGACATCTGGGGCGCCGGCGGCCAGCACGACGACACCTACGGCACCGTCTACCAGGCAGGCGCCGCCGTCAACGGCACC
>NZ_JBSFHW010000086.1:0-23067 GCF_053597275.1 Streptomyces sp. NPDC001492
ACCCGCCCGGGCTTGGCCTCTCAGCCCGTCCGGCGTTTGAGGACGAGGCCGTTCAGGCCGAAGCGGGGGTCTGGGGGCGGCAGCCCCCAGGGTCGGGACGGGAAGGGGCGGCGGGGGCGGAACACACGCATGCGTCCGGCGGCAGCCCCCCGCACGGATGCGCTGAACGAGCGGACCTGACCCCCCGCCCGGAGCGGCACCGCTCCCCGCCGGCCGCCCACCGGCAGACTCACCTGTCCATGCGACCCTGCACGCCCGTCTCCCTCTGCCTGGCGGCAGCCGCCCTGCTCCCCGCGGCCCCCCCGGCCCATGCGTCCGCCGCCCCCAGCTGCGCCGCCCCCGACGACCGCCGCTTCCCCCTCACCACCCGCATCCACAGCGGCCCCGACACCTATGAAGCGGGCGGCGGATACGGCATCTGGTATCTGGACCTCACCAACCACACCACCCGGACCTGCGAAAACATCCACCCGGTCGTCGTGCTCGTCGACGACCGGCACGAGCTGACGCCCGCGCAGCCCCACCTGGAGTTCTACGACGGCACCCACCCCCACCCCGTCCGCTTCGAGACCACCGACGAGGACGAACTCGTCGGGCCCTTCGACGACGGCTTCCCGGGCTTCACCGTCCGCCCCGGACGGACCGTCACCGTGAAGATCCGTCTCTCCCTCACCTCGGACACCGCCCCCAACCAGGTCACGGCCGCTGCCGCCGTCGTCCAGCGGCGGGGCCACGACGGCGACTGGGTCGGCCAGTCCAACGACTACGTCTTCCGCATCGACAACGACGCGAGCCCCACACCCGGCCCCAGCACCACCGGAACCGGCACCACCCCGCCCAGCCGCGCCCCCCGCCTCCCCTTCGCCGACGAACTCGCCCGCACCGGACCGGCCACCCCCGGTGTCGCCCTCGCCGCCGCCGCGGTCCTCGTCACCGGCGGTGCGCTGCTGCTGGCCCGCAGGCAGCGCAGGCGCCGCTGAGACGCCCATTCCCCAAGATCCGGCCAGTGTCTACGCTGGGGGCGCACACGCAGTACCGCGCACATGCGTACGGCAGGAGATCCCGCACATGGCAGAACGCAGGCCCATCGAGTCGTGGCTCACCGACATGGACGGTGTGCTCATCCACGAGGGCGTACCGATCCCCGGCGCCGATGCCTTCCTCAAGAAGCTGCGCGAGTCCGGAAAGCCCTTCCTGGTCCTCACCAACAACTCGATCTACACCCCGCGCGACCTGCACGCCAGGCTGCGCCGCATGGGACTGGACGTGCCGGTCGATTCCATCTGGACCTCGGCCCTGGCCACCGCCCAGTTCCTGGACGACCAGCGGCCGGGCGGCTCGGCCTACGTCATCGGCGAGGCGGGTCTCACCACCGCCCTGCACGACATCGGGTACATCCTCACCGACCACGAGCCGGACTACGTCGTCCTCGGCGAGACCCGGACGTACTCCTTCGAGGCCATGACCAAGGCCGTACGGCTGATCAACGACGGTGCCCGCTTCATCTGCACCAACCCGGACGAGACCGGCCCCTCCACCGAGGGCCCGCTGCCCGCCACCGGCGCGGTGGCCGCGCTGATCACCAAGGCGAGCGGCAAGAAGCCGTACTTCGCGGGCAAGCCCAACCCGCTGATGATGCGGACGGGTCTCAACGCCATCGGTGCGCACTCCGAGACCAGCGCGATGATCGGCGACCGCATGGACACCGACGTACTGGCCGGCATGGAGGCCGGAATGCAGACGTTCCTGGTGCTCACCGGGCTGACCCGGCCCGAGCAGGTCGAGGACTTCCCGTACCGGCCGTCCAAGGTCGTCGACTCGATCGCGGACCTCGTCGACCGGGTCTGAAACCCTGATTGACCCATTCGGAGCAATGCGGCCCCGCTGAGGATGCGGGGCCCCGGCCCGCGGGGGAGTCTCCAGATATCTGGAGGTTTCACGATGGGTTCACTACGTCTCACTCTCTGTACGGGGGTCCTGGCCGCCTGCGCCCTCACCCCGCCGGTGTACGCCGCCGCCGCGAGCGGAGCCGGCATCTCGGTGAGCCCCTCGTCCCCCGCACCGGGGGCGGACGTCGCGCTCCGGGTGACCGGCTGCTCCGCGAAGGCGGGGAGCGCCGCGTCCGGGGCGTTCGTCGCGGACGTGCGCCTCGCGGGCGCCGACGGCACCCTCACCGGGGACACCCGCGTCCGTGCCTCGACCGCGCCCGGCTCCTACGAGGTGAAGGTCACCTGCGCGGGCTCCGTGACCACGGGCCGGATCACCGTCGTAGCCCCCTCGAAGTCGCCGTCGAAGTCCCCGTCCCAGCCGGACTCGCACCTCGCGGCGTCCCCCGTCGCGCCCGTCCACGCGGGCGGTGGCGGCACCGCGCACTTCGCCACCGTGGACGTCCGCGAGGCCGGACCCGGTGCGGGGCAGGCGATCACCGGGCTGGTGCTCGTGGGCGCGGCCGCGGGGGCCGTCGCGGTCCTGAGCTCGCGCCGGAGCCGCGGAACGGACTGAGCCCATGGCCGACGACGAACACTCCTCCGGCTCCGGCCGTCTGCTGATGGGCGTGACCTGGGCGGTGCTGCTGCTGGCGCTGTGGCACTGGGGGCTCCAGGTGACCGACGTACGGCAGAACACATCCGCACCCGCCACCGGTGACATGGCCGCGGTCGGACGGCCGCCGGACACGGAACTCCCGCCCGCGGCCCGCCCGTTGGGGGACGCGCTGCCGCAGCGCGTCGACATTCCCGCCCTGGGCGTCCAGGCGCCCGTGCTGCCCCGCGGCCTGGACCGGCAGGGAGCGATCGAACCGCCGCCCTTCGGCCAGGCGGGCGCCGTCGGGTGGTACGCGGCCGGAACCCGACCGGGCGCCGCCGGGGCCGCGCTGATGGTGGGTCACCTCGACACCCGGACCCGGCCCGCCGTCTTCTACCGGCTGAGCTCCGTACGACCCGGCCAGACCGTCCGTGTGGTCCGCGACGACGGCAAGGTCGCCGAGTTCACCGTCGAGGACGTCCAGGTCCAGGACCGCGACAGCTTCGACGCCCGGCAGGCCTACGGACAGCACCGACCGGGACGCGCCGAGCTGCGGCTGATCACCTGCGGCGGCACCTTCGACCGGGACAGCGCCAGCTACACGGCGAACGTGATCGTCTCGGCCTACCTGACGGGAACCGGTCACTGACCCGCCCCGCCCGGCGGCCCGCTCCCTCCGGAGCCGCCGAGCGGGTTGGTTCTCGACCGCACGCGCTCGGGTTGCGGGAGTGCTGCACCGTTCCGGGGGCCGGCCCCCGGGGCCTTGGCAGGAAGGCGGGTGGCCGGGGTGTGTGGTGAGGCCATCGCGAGGCGGTCCTGCGCGCCTGCGCCGGGGCCGTTTGCACCTGGCGCCTGGCGGCCCGCTCCCTCCGGAGCCGCCGAGCGGGTTGGTTCTCGACCGCACGCGCTCGGGCTGCGGGAGTGCTGCACCGTTCCGGGGGCCGGCCCCCGGGGCCCCGGCAGGAAGACGGGTCGCCGGCGTGCCTGGTGCGGACATCGTGAGGCAGTCCTGCGCGCCTGCGCTGGGGCCGTTTGCACCTGGCCCGGCCGGCGGCCCGCTCCCCCCGAAGCCGCCGGCCGGGCTGGTCCTCAACCGCGCGCGCACGGGTTGCGGGAGTAACCCGGCGACCGGCGCGGGAGGTCATGGGGCCACAGTGGGCAAGGACGGGCCGGGGGCCGGGGCCGTATGAGAAGACTCTAGAACGGATGAGCGCCCGAGCCTAGAGGCTGAATGACGCCAGGTCCCGTTGCGGTGGCTCTCCGTCATACGCGCTGGTGACCGGCATTACCGCGTAGGCTCCACGGCGACCCTGCGGACCGGGCGGGTGCTGCCGTGCCCATCCCGGCCAGGGGGCTGTAACAGCTCGCCGACAAGGTTCGGGCGACCTCGTGGGCGAGGCGGGCCGTATGTCAGGATTGAGACTTGGACCAGTGCACCCAAGGGGGAGTTGGATGTACGGCATGAGGGGGGCCGGAGTGAGGGCTTCCGCGGCGGTGCTGGGGGCGGCGCTGCTGGTCGCGGGATGTTCCTCCGGGGGCGGCGACGACAAGGACGCCGGCGCGAGGATCACCCAACAGCCCAAGGACAGCGACCCGTTCTGGGTCAACCCGGACGGCAACGCGGCACGTCAGGTCGCCGCCTACGCCAAGTCTGGCAAGGACTCCGAGGCCGAGCAGATCCGCAAGATCGCCGAGCAGCCGACGGGCGAGTGGATCGGCCCGGAGAACCCCGAGCAGGAGGCCCAGGGCTTCACGGAGGCCGCCGACAAGGCCGGCCGCACGGCGCTGCTGGTCCTCTACAACATCCCGCACCGCGACTGCGGCCAGTACTCCCAGGGCGGCGCGGCCGACGGCAACGCCTACCGCGCCTGGATCGACGGGGTGGCCGCGGGCATCGGGGACCGCGCCGCCATGGTGATCCTCGAACCGGACGCCGTACTGCACCTGGTGGACGGCTGCACCCAGCCCCAGTTCCAGGAGGAGCGCTACAGCCTCCTCAACTACGCCATCACCAAGCTCAAGTCCCTGAAGAACACCAGGGTCTATCTGGACGCGGGCAATGCCGGCTGGGGCCACCCCGACCAGATCTTCCAGCCCCTCCAGCGCGCGGGCATCACCCAGGCCGACGGCTTCTCGGTCAACGTCTCCAACTTCTACTCCACCAAGGACTCCATCGCCTACGGCAAGCAGCTGTCCGCCAAGGTGGGCGACAAACACTTCGTCATCGACACCAGCCGCAACGGCAACGGCCCGTACACGGAAGGCAAGCCGGACGAGAACTGGTGCAACCCGCCGGGCCGCAAACTGGGCGAGACCCCGACAACGAAGACGGCGGATCCGCTGGTCGACGCCTACTTGTGGGTCAAGCGCCCAGGAGAATCGGACGGCACCTGCAAGGGCGGCCCCAAGGCAGGCGACTGGTGGCCGACCTACGCTCTGAAGCTGACGGAAGGGACGAGTTCTTGAGGGGCGCGGGGCTGTGACATTCACGGCCCCGCCGCGTGGGCGAGACAAGCCACAGCGCTCCCGCACCCCGAAAGACAACCCGCGGGAGCGCTACGGCACCCTCACCCACTGCGCCTTCGACGGCGTCCCCTGATCGTCATCGACAAACAGCATGTACCACCCGGACGTCACCAAATTCCGGTTCTTCGGCACGGTGACCGTGATCTTGTCACCGGACACCTTGTAGTCCAACGCGATGGACCGCTGATCGACATCAGTCACATGCGTCGACGCGCTGGGCCGAATCAACCGCACCTTCTTGATCGCCGAACCCTGCGGAGACGTGAACGTCCCCGACCCGCCCCGAGCAATGGTCTGCGGCCCGCCGGACAACGACGGCCGCGAATCCCGATAAAGATAGGGCGGGGTGTAAATCTCGATCCGTTGCTCGAACTTCCCCGGCTTCGTGTTCGCCCTGTCGCCGTACAGAGAGTCCGACCCGAAGAACATCACCCGCCCGTCCGGCAGCAGAATCGACCCCGAGTGGTAGTTCCGCCCCACCTCCGGATCGGCGACCCGCTGGAACGTGTTGGTGTCCGGGTGATAGAGCCGGGCCTGCAGGATGTTGGAGTCGCTGCGCCCGCGATAGTCCTCCGACCCGCCGGACACCAGCACCGTGTCGTCGGGCAGCACCGAGGACTGCGGATACCGCGTCCCCTTCTCCAGCGTCGGCCCGTCCACGAACTTCGGGTTGTCGTCCTTGAGGTCGATCAGCCGCGTCTTGTTGCTGGACAGTTTGGACTCGCCGACCCCGCCACCGCCGATCACCATGAACTTCTCGTTCTGCGCCGGAGGCAGCAGCACCGTGCCGGACGTCTCCATCCTGTTGGCGTCGCTCAGCCCGGGCAGCTTCGTGAACTTATTGGTGTCGATATCCCAAATACCCGGAACCCGGCCGACGTTGTCCGGCCCGTACCCCGCATTCGAACCCGAGTAGAAGATCTTGCCGTTCTGCATCAGGAACAGCGCCGGGTACGTCGGAAGCTGCCGGATCTTCGGCAGGTACGTCCACTTCCTGGTCTTCGGGTCGAAGACCTCGTTCTTGCCCGGCACCAGCTGCCCGATGTCGTCGAGCCCGGACACACTGAGGATCTTGCCGTCCGACAGAGTCGTCAGCGTCGGATACCAGCGCGCCTCGTTCATCGGGTCGACCTTGATGTACTTCTCGGCGACCGGGTCGAACTCGAAGGCGTCCCGGATCCCCTGGAAGTCCTTCTTGTCGAGCGCGAGCTTCTGCGCGATGCCGTAGGTGTTGCGGGCGTCGGCGCCGGTCAGGCCCTGGATCCGGTAGTTGTCCTGAGTACCGGTCTCGTACTTCGACCCGCTCTTCTTCGCCTCGACGTAAATACGTCCCAGGCCCGGGTCGTTGCGCAGGAACCTGCCGGTCTTCGGGTCGAAGACCTTCTTCGCGCGCGGTACGAGCACCGGGTCCTTGGACACGAAGGTCTTGCCGTTCTCCTTGCCCGTGAACTTCGTCCCCGCGGGCAGCGTGATCGGCTTGTCCGGGTTCTCGTTGTGCACCACCATCAGGCCGCCGGCCTTGGTGACGTCACCCTTCAGCTTCTCGTACCGCTTCGTACCGCCCGCGATCAGCAGATTGCCGTTCGCCAACTGCGTGTGGCCGGTGCAGAACAGGTCCTTGGGCGTCGGGATCTTCTTGATCGTGCCCTTGACCGGGTCCCAGATCCGGGTGTCGAACTTCTTCGCGTTGAAGTTGTCCTGGTTGTTGCCCGAGCCGGCGATCAACAGCACCTTGCCGGTGCGCAGCAGCGCCGCGTGAATGGTGTCCTGGCGGTACTCCGGCGGGAACTCGATGATGTCCCAGTGCCCGTTGTCCGCCTTGTACTCGGGTCTGTTGATCTTGTACTGGTGGTATTTCTCGGAACCGACGCGGTAGAGCCACGGCCCGTTCATCCCGGCCAGCGCGAGCACCACCGCCGTGCCGATCGCGAGTCGACGGGCGCGGCGGCGGCCTGCACGGTCGTTCATTCCTTACGTCCCCCAAATCCACCGAGAGCGATCTGCATCGTCTGGTCATTGCCTGCGCTCGAACCCCCGCCGGAGGCAGCCCAGCTGGGCTTCTGCCCCGAGCCGTGCGGCGCGTGCTGCCCGGGCAGCGGCTTCGGCTGGTACGCCGCCGCGGGCGCAGCCGAGTCCTGCGGCTCCTCGTAGAGCGGCGCGGGCGGCTGCTTCTTCGCCTGCCTGAGGCCGTAGCGCCAGGCGAAGATCGGCGACGCGGTGATCAGCAGGGCGAACGTGGCCCAGATGATCATCGCCGGGTGCGAGTGCCCGAGTGTGAAACCGGCGGCGATCGAGCCGCCGAAGACCAGGATGAAGAACAGGTGGATCCGGAAGGTCCCGAACAGCGTGTCCGGGCTGGCCGAGTCGCCCTTGGGCGTCACCACGAACTTGCTCTTGCGGCGCAGCACGGTGTCCAGCAGGGAGCGTGCGTAGATCGGCGCGGAGAGGGCCGACATCACCATGCCCGCCACACCGCCGGAGCCCTCCGGCTCGTGCGGGGAGACGTTGTGCCGGCGGTTCCAGACGTACAGGCCGATCTGCAGCGCGGACGCGTTGCCGTACAGCATCAGCCAGACCGTCGGGTCGATGTTCACACCCGAGGCGCCCAGACCCAGGAACAGCGCACAACTCAGCGCCGCCAGGATCCAGTTGAGGGCCGACATCGGGTAGAAGATGATCATCATCGTGTAGTTGAAGAGCTTGCCCGGAGGCAGCGAGAACCAGCCCTTCCAGTACTGCTTCAGGATCGTCTCGTACGTGCCACGGGACCAGCGCAGCTGCTGCGTGAAGAAGTCCGTCCAGGCGCCCGGGCCCTCACCCACCGCGAGCACGTCCGGCGTGTACACCGAGCGCCACTTCTTGCCCGTCGCCGGGTTCTTGTGCCGGTGGATCTCGAAGCCGGTCGCCATGTCCTCGGTGATCGAGTCGTACAGACCGCCGATCTGCTTGAGCGCCTTGATGCGTACGGCATTTGACGTACCGACGAACATCGGGGCGCCGTAGCGGTTTCCGGCCCGCTGGATGAGGGCGTGGAAGAGGAACTGCTGGGATTCGGCCGCCTTGGTGATGGGGTTGTCGTAGTTGCCGTACACCTGCGGGCCGATGACGAAGCCGACGTCCGGGTCGCGGAAGAAGCCGAGCATCCGCTCCAGGTAGTTGGGCAGCGGCACGTGGTCGGTGTCGACGGAGGCGAAGAAGTCGTAGTCGTCGCCGTGCGCCTCGAGCCAGGCGTTGTAGTTGCCGTGCTTGGTCTTGGCGCGGTGCGGGCCCTTCTTCTGGTTCCACTTCTCGACGCCCTTGCGGGAGAAGTGGTGCACGCCGAGGCGCTCGCAGACCGCCTTCACCTCGGCGTCGTCGCCCTCGTCGAGCAGCCAGATGTGCAGAAGGCCCCGGTGGCGCAGCCGCACGGCCGCCTCCAGGGTCTTCGTCACCATCTCCAGGGGTTCCTTGCCGGGCACGTACGTCGTGATGAACGCGACTCTGGTGCCGGTCTCGGGCACCACCGGGATGGGGTCGCGGGCGACCAGCGTGGCGTGCGCGTTGGACAGCACGTTCATGCAGCGGAAGAACTCGATCAGACCGATCGAGACGAGCATGACGACGTCCAGCGCCGGCAGGAAGCTGAAGGCGGGGTAGTCGCGCTCGGTCCAGTGCTGCGGCTGCAGCAGCCAGCCGAGCAGGATCAGTGAGAGCAGCGGCGCCGCGCCCAGCATCAGGGCGGCGCGCAGCCGGTGCGGCTCCTGCGAGAGCAGCGAGCGGTACTGCACCTTGTACGGCTTGTTCGGGTCCGGCTGGGTGAGGGGACCGGCCAGCCGGCTGTAGTGCTCGTAGTCGTATCTCGGCAGGGTCTTCTTGATGCGCCGGAACTGGCCTGTCGTGCTGTTCCGATGAGACGGCACCCTGAGCTGGGTGGTTTCTGACGGGTCGAAATTCTGCCGGGCGCCCGTCGGCGTCGACGTCATGAGTCATCCCCCCACACGCAAGCCACTGCGTGTTGTGTCGGTTCCTTCCGTCCGCGGTCGAGTCCCCCTCGACTCTCCACAGACGTATCAGTGACCGGCCGCTGTCACCACACTTTCCACACCCAAAGACATGGAACGGCGACCTTCCGGTTGCATGATGCCCCCCTCGGCATCCGTTCGTGAACGGGGCCCCCTATCCCCGCGAACCCGGCAACCGCTTACTTGCCCCCCAACTGCCGCGTATCCGCAGCATCTTGGAAAACAGGGTTCTACGGCGTTCATCATGATCGCAAGATGCGAAACGCGGTGTTTACCGGTCATACGCGTTCATTGTGGCGCGTGTGGGGGTCACGTGGACCAGTTGTGGACAGCCGGGCGCGGATGTTGCCGAAGTGCTCTCTTATCGCTTCCTCCGCCCGTACCGAGTCGCCCGACCGCACCGCGTCGAGGATGTCCCGGTGCTGTCTGCAGGTCACCTTCGGGTCCTGGGGCACGCCTCCCAGGTCCGTCTGTACGCGGTGGAAAGCGTCCCAGAACGCCTCCAGGACCTCGCCGAGGAGCACGTTGTCCAGCCCTCGGTAGAGAGTGGCGTGAAAGGCTCGGTCGGTGTCCGCGAGGCCGGCGCCTCCTTGCGCGGCCTGGTGTTCCATACGGTTCACGAGGACGTCGAGTTCAATGAGGTCCGGCTCGGGGATCCGTCCCGCGAGCCGGGAGACAAGGCCCGTCTCGACCGCCTCGCGCAACTCGAGGAGCTGGAGCAGGGAGTCCTCGCCGCGGTAGTGCCCGGCGACCGTGCGGAAGGCGAGGCCCTCGATCATCGGGGCCAGGGACATCGGGCCGACATACGTGCCGAAGCCGTGCCGGATCTCGACGATGCCCATCGCCTGCAGTGCCTTCAGCGCCTCGCGCACCGAGTTCCGGCTCGCGCCGAGGAACTCCATCAGCTCGGGCTCGGTCGGCAGCGGGGCCCCGGAGGGCAGCCTGCGGTCGATGATCAGCTTCTTGATCCGCTCCTGGAGGTCACGCGCTGCCATGGCGAGAGGGTAGCGCTCCGCTCGGGGTGCGGGGCTGGGCCGCGGGGCGTCTGCGGCACCGTCGAGGCTGCTCGCGCCCACGCGCCGGAGCCGCATATCGATACCGCCCCGCGCCCCTCGGGGGCGCGGCCGAACCGCACCGGACTCTGCGCACCCTGACAGGCGAAAGGCCCCTGCGCTCGCGAGGGGCCTTGCTGTCCGTGCGCTGCCAGGGACTCGAACCCCGGACCCGCAAGTGCTGCATTTCCCGGGGGTGACCCCCGGACCTCCAGCCGTCCCTGGACGTGCTGGGAGGAGTCGCTCGCCCTCATGGCGAAGGCCCCCCGCTTCCGCGGAGGGCCTCTCCTGTCTGTGCGCCGCCAGGGACTCGAACCCCGGACCCGCTGATGCTGCATTTCCCGGGGGTGACCCCCGGACCCCCAGCCGTTCCTGGACGTGCTGGGAGGGGTCTTCTCGCCCTCATGGCGAAGGCCCCCCGCTTCCGCGGAGGGCCTCTCCTGTCTGTGCGCCGCCAGGGACTCGAACCCCGGACCCGCTGATTAAGAGTCAGCTGCTCTAACCAACTGAGCTAGCGGCGCCTGCTGACGTCGTAACTCTACCCGACGGTCGGGGGTGCTCCGGACCACCCGCCCCCGTGGCCCCCCGGGTCACGGGCGGCCCTTGTACATCATTCGGACCGTCAACATGCGCGTCGGGAAGAGCGTTGGGAAACTGATCATCGTGGACAGGCCCGGTCATTTTCATCTGAAGTGTGAGGGGAATCGCATGGCGTCTCCGGTATTCGAGGAATTCGATCCGGCAAGCGACTGCGACTGTCCGGGATGTGCGCACTGGCGGAGTGTTCTGCCGTATTCGCGGGCGGTACGGCATCCGGCGGCCCGCCGGGCCGTGATCGTGGCGGCCGCCGCGTCCGCGGCGCTCGGCGCGGGGCACGTGGCGCCGGCGCTCGCCGCCCCGCAGGCACCGCCCGGACCGGGCGTTTCCGCAGGCAGCGAGGTTGCCACCCCGCAGGGGCGGCGGGCCCCGCTGCACGGCAGGGGCGGCCCGCCCGTCGAGCCCGCGAGTGACGTCAAGGCACCCCAGACCACCCGCGCGGAGATCATCACCCGGGCCAAGAAATGGGTCGACGCGAAGGTGCCGTACAGCATGGAGGCGTACTGGTCCGACGGTTACCGGCAGGACTGTTCGGGTTATGTCTCGATGGCCTGGGGGCTGCCGGGGAACGAATGGACGGGCACCCTGGACCAGTTCGGGGAGCGCGTCTCCAAGGAGGAACTGCAGCCCGGCGACATTCTGCTGTTCCACAATCCGCAGAACCCGGAGAGGGGCTCGCACGTCGTCATTTTCGGCGGCTGGAAGGACTACACGCACGCCTCGTACCTCGCCTACGAGCAGCGGCCCCCGCACGCCCGCCGCAAGGAGACCCCGTACGCCTACTGGCACCAGTCGAACCGCTACGTCCCCTACCGCTACAAGGGGCTCAAGGAGGACCCGGCGGCGGGCCCGGACAAGCCGAAGCCGCCGGGCCTCGCGGCGCCGTACCCGGGAGCGGCGTACTTCGGACCCGGCGCGAACAACAGGTACGTGACCCAGCTCGGGCAGATGCTCGTCGCGCGCGGTGCCGGGCAGTACTACACCCTGGGCCCCGGCCCGCGCTGGTCGGACGCGGACCGCCGGGCCACCGGGGCCTTCCAGCTGGCCCAGGGCTGGAAGGGCGCGGACGCCCGCGGGCTGCCGGGGCCGCTGACCTGGGACCTGCTGGTGTCGGGCAAGGGCAAGGACATCGCGTCGGTCGACGCGCCGGACCCGCAGGTGCCTTCCTCCCACGGGGTGCCGGGCTATCCGGGACGGGCGATGTTCCGCCCCGGCGCCTCCAACCCGTACGTCACCCAGCTGGGGGAGCAGCTGGTGAAGAAGGGGTTCGACAAGTACTACACGGCCGATCCGGGGCCGGACTGGGACGAGGAGGACCGGCGCAACGTCGAGGACTTCCAGCGCTCCCAGGGGTGGCGGGGCGGCGCGGCGGACGGCGTCCCGGGCCCGGAGACCTGGCGGCGGCTCTTCTCCTGAGCGCTCCCGGCAGCGCCTGCTCTGTCTGGTTCCGAGCGGTTTGGTTTGACCCATCTGTTGTGACGCACCTGTGGTGACGCATCTGGCGCGGAGGCTGGAGGCACGCATGAGTACGACGACCACTTCACAGACGCCCGAGTCCGAGGGGCCGGGCAGACCCGGCCGCCTCATCCAGAACGAGGCGACCACCGAGATCCCCGTCCATCTTTTGTTCCGCGACGAAACGGCCCCGGTGTCCGTGCCGCTCAGCCCGACGGTGGTCGGCCGCCGGCAGGG
The DNA here is from genome assembly GCF_053597275.1 of Streptomyces sp. NPDC001492. Lineage (NCBI taxonomy): Bacteria > Bacillati > Actinomycetota > Actinomycetes > Kitasatosporales > Streptomycetaceae > Streptomyces > Streptomyces sp. NPDC001492. Next base: position 12,392 of record NZ_JBSFHW010000086.1, read on the forward strand.
GACGGGTGAACAGCCGCGGTTCCGGCGTCCCACCACGGTGAAGCCGCGGTCCGCGCCCGAGGTCGACCCCGACCTGGGCGAGCGGCCCGCCAGGGTGCTGCCCGCGACGGCGGGTGTGCTCGCCGGGGCCTGTGGGGCGGCCGGGTGCGTGGCGACCTCATGGTGGGCCGGCGTCCTGCCGTCCCTCGCGGTGACGGCGCTGCGACTTCCGGCCGACCCCGGCGCCGGGCTCGGCCCCGCGCAGTGGGCGGCCTACGCGGGCGCCGCGACGCTGGGCTTCTTCGGGTTCGGCGGACTCGCCCGCGGCCGGACCGGACGGGCCTGGGTGCTGGGACTGTTCGGCCGCTACCGAGGCACCGTCCGGCGCACCGGCCTGATGTGGGTCAACCCGCTGCTGCTGCGCCGCCGGGTCGACGTGCGGCTGCGGCACTGGCGCAGCGAGGAGATGCCCGCGGCCGACGGCAACGGGGTCGCGCTGCGGGTGGTGGTGCTGGTGGTGTGGCGGGTGCGGGACACCGCACGGGCGGTGCTGGGCATCGAGGACCACGAGACCTATCTGCGCGAGTGCGTGGAGGCGGCCCTCGCGCGGGTCGCGGTGGAGGCGCCCGGTGCGTCGCGGGGTTCGGTGGAGGTGGTCACGGAGGCGCTGACCCGGCTGACGGCGGCGGACGCGGCGCCGGTCGGTCTCGAGGTGTTCTCGGTGCAGCCGGTCCGCGTCGAGTACGCCCCCGAGGTGGCCGCCGCGATGCAGCGCCGGCGGATCGCGGCCCTGGACGCGGAGCACCGCGCGACCGTGCTCACCTCGGTTGTCGACTCGGTGGAGGACACCGTGACGCGGCTGACCGTGCGGGGCCTGGTGGAACTGGACGACTACGAACGCAAGGCGCTGGTCAAGGACTTGACGGTGGCGTTCTGCGCGGGGCGCACAGAACCGGGCCCGTGATGGATGTGGACATGCCCATCGCATGGACCCGGCCGCATGGACACGACGGCATGGACACGACTGCATGGACACGGACAACAATCGGCAATAATCTGGGACTTGGTCTAGACCTGCACGCCTCATGGAACTTCCCCCACGTTCTTCAGGAGCGGCAGCATGCGCAAAAAGACCAAGTGGTACGCCGCCGCGCTCGGACTCACCACGGCAGGAGCCTTCGTGCTCTCCGCCGGAGGCGCGAGCGGCCACGGCTACACCGACCTTCCCGTCAGCAGGCAGAAGCTCTGCCAGAACGGCACCGTGACCAACTGCGGCGAGATCCAGTACGAGCCGCAGAGCGTCGAGGGCCCCAAGGGCTTCCCCGCCGCCGGACCGGCCGACGGGGCCATCTGCTCCGGCGGCAACTCCCGCTTCTCCCAGCTCGACAGCCCGCGGACCCCCTCGGGCGGCGCCTGGCCCACCACCAGGGTGACGGGCGGGCAGAGCTACACCTTCCGCTGGCAGTTCACCGCCATGCACGCCACCACCGACTTCAAGTACTACGTCACCCGGCAGGGCTGGAACCAGAACCACAACCTGGCCCGCTCCGACCTCAACACGACACCGTTCCTCACGGTGCCGTACAACGGGCAGCGTCCCCCGGCCACCCTCTCCCACAGCGGCACACTGCCGTCCGGGCTGAGCGGCCACCACGTCATCGTCGCCGTATGGACGATCGCGGACACGGGCAATGCGTTCTACGCCTGCTCGGACGTCACGTTCTGAGGGTTCCTTGAGCCAATGGCGAGGTCGGCGTGGGTAGGTTCCTCCCACGCCGACCGAACGGGGGCGGTGTACCGACCGACCTCGGGGGACCCCATGGACGCTATGGATGCTCTGTTCTACGTCGTGCCCAGCCTCATGATCGCCCTCGCGCTCACCGGCCTGATCGGCCTGCTGCTCCGCGCCCGGCGCATCCGCAGCGCCTGGAACAGCGGGCTCACCGCCGAGGCGCGCTGCCTGAACACGTACACCACGACCAGCGGGGGTGGCGGCGACAGCTCCGTGAGCACGACGCTGCACCATGTATACGAGTTCACCACCCGCGAGGGCCGCGTGGTCCGGTTCGAGGAGAGCAGCGGACCGCGGACGATCGTCACCGGCGACATCGTCACGGTGCGGTATCCGGCCGAGCACCCGGAGTGGGCCACGGCGAGGCCACCCCAGCCCGGTCGGCTCGTGGCCGAGCAGGGCTGTCTGCTGGCCTTCTTCGGTGTGTTCATCGCCTTCTGCATCGCCTTCATGGTCGGGTTCAGCCTGATCTCGGACGCCTTCGGTTTCGGCGACGGCGTGGAGGACACCACCAACACCGTCGTCGTCGACGGCGTCACGATGACCCCGTGACCCTCCCCATCTGACGGTCCATCAACTACCGTGCGCCTCCATGGAGTCCAGGCGATCCACCAGGCGTACGGTCGCGGAACTCGTAGCCGAGCGGTGGGGCGACCACCGGCCGGGGCTGTGGTGCGAGGACCTGGTCCTCAGCCACCACGAGGTGGCCGCCGGTTCCGCCGCCCGGGCGGCTCTGCTGGCCGATTTGCTGCCGCCCGGCGCCGAACCGCATGTGGGTGTGCTGCTCGACAACACCCCGGAGTACCCGCTGTGGCTGGGAGCGGCGGCACTCGCGGGAGCGGCGGTCGCGGGGATCAATCCCACCCGCCGGGGCCCGGAGCTGGCCCGGGACATCCTGCACACCGAGTGCCGGATCGTCCTCACCGAGCGAACCCGTCTCCCGCTCCTCCGCGGCCTCGAACTCCCTGGCGTACGCCTCCTGTTGACCGACAGCGAGGAGTACGACGACCTGCTCGCTTCGTATACGAACGCGGCACCGGACGCCTCCCGGGCCGCTCCCGAGGACCGCCTCCTCCTCTACTTCACCTCGGGCTCGACCGGTGCCCCGAAGGCCGCGATCTGCAGCCAGGGGCGGCTGGCCGCCGCGGGAGCCTCGCTGGTCGGCCAGTTCGGGGTGCGCCCGGACGACGTGCACTACGTCTGCATGCCGATGTTCCACGGCAACGCGGTGATCGCCGACTGGGCGCCCGCGCTGGCGGCCGGTGCGGGTGTGGCGTTGCGGCGGCGCTTCTCGGCGTCGGGGTTCCTGGCGGACGTGCGGAGGTACGGGGCGACGTACTTCACGTATGTGGGGCGGGCTGTGCAGTACATCCTGGCCACCGAGGAGCGCGAGGACGACCGAGACAATCCGCTGCGGCTCGGCTTCGGCACGGAGGCGGGCGCGGTGGACGCGGCGGCCTTCGAGCGGCGGTTCGGGGTGCGGCTGGTGGAGGGGTACGGGTCGTCCGAGGGCGGGGCGGCCGTGCAGTGGTCGCCGGGGACGCCGGCCGGGGCGGTGGGGAAGGCGGCGCCCGGCCTCGTCGTACTCGATCCACGGACCCGTGCGGAGTGCCCGCCCGCGGTGTTCGACGCGGCCGGGCGGCTGCTCAACGGGGAGGAGGCCATAGGGGAGCTGGTGAACCAGGGGCCGAACCCGTTCGAGGGGTACTGGCGCAACCCCGCGGCGGAGGCCGAGCGGCGGCACGGCGGCTGGTACTGGACCGGCGACCTCTTCTACCGGGACGCCGACGGATACCTCTACTTCGCCGGCCGCACCGACGACCGCCTCCGCGTCGACAGCGAGAACCTGGCCGCCGCGATGATCGAGAACATCCTCGCCCGGTACGAGGGCGCCGACGCCGTCGCCGTGTACGCCGTGCCCGATCCGGTGACCGGGGACCAGGTGATGGCGACGATCGCCGGGACCTTCGACCCGGAAGGTTTCGCCGACTTCCTCGCCGCCCAGCCCGACCTCGGCACGAAGATGGCACCCCGCTTCGTGCGGATCGTGAAGCACATGCCGGTCACGCCCACAAACAAGATCCACCGCGCACAGCTGAGAAGGGAGGGCCTCCACTGCCCCGACCCGGTGTGGTGGCGCCCACCGGGCGAACAGACGTCCCCCTACCGAAGACTGAGCGAGAAAGACCGGCAAGCCGCCGAAGGACCTCTCCGTCCCACGACAAACCTCACCTGAACCACTCCGGCCGCCGCCCCCCACCGCGCACGACCTCCCGACAGGTGCCGGCTTCTTCAGGGTGCGGCTGCGGCGGCTGTCGGTGGAAGGGGGCGGGGTGGCGCGCCCTGCCGTGTGGGGTGGTCCAGTCGGGGGCTGGGTTTTTGCTCTGGGGCCGGGGTGGCTGTCGTTGGACGGGGGGCGTTGGAGCGTCCCCGATACGCGCGGCTGGCCGGCCGGGGGCCGATTTCTGCACGGTGCGGCCGTGGCGGCTGTCGGTGGAAGGGGGTGGGTGGCGCGCCCTGCCGTGTGGGGTGGTCCAGTCGGGGGCTGGGTTTTCGCTGTGGGGCCGGGCGGTTGTCGGTGGACGGGGGCGTTGGAGCGTCCCCGATACGCGCGGCTGGCCGGCCGGGGGCCGATTTCTGCACGGTGCGGCCGTGGCGGCTGTCGGTGGAAGGGGGCGGGTGGCGCGCCCCCGCCGCGCGGGGTGGTCCAGTCGGGGGCTGGGTTTTTCGCTGTGGGGCCGGGCGGGTGTCGGTGGACGGGGGGTGGGGTGTGTGGGCGCCCCCGCCTCGCGTGGCCGACTGGCCGGGGCCGATTTCTGCACGGTGCGGCTGCGGCGGCTGCCCGATGGAAAAGGGGTGCGGGTGGCGCGTCCCCGCCGTGCGTGGCTAGTCAGCCAGGGGCGGGCTTCTTCGCCGTGCCGCCCTGGCGGCTGCCGGTGGAAGAGGAGTGCCGGTGGCGGCGCCCTACCATGCAGGGTGGTCCAGCCGGGGGCCGGCTTTTTCAGCGTCCGGCTGCCGATGGAAGGGGGGTGTGGGTGGCGAAGCCCCCACCGCGCGCGGCGAAGCCGCGCAAAAACAACGATGGCGAGACAGGTTCGCGCTTTCCGCGAACACGCCTCGCCATCGCCATCGTGCGCCGCCAGGGACTCGAACCCCGGACCCGCTGATTAAGAGTCAGCTGCTCTAACCAACTGAGCTAGCGGCGCATGACTCACGCCGTCCGCGTTTCACGTTTTTGTGTCTCGCGGGTGGCGACGAAGAAAATAGTACCTGGTCCGGAGGGGTGCTCCGGACCACCCGTCGGGTCGGTCTAGATCGCCAGGGACAGCAGTACGGGCGCCGCGTTCCGGTTCAGGGTGTCCGCGGCCTGGCGGAGGCGGTGGGCGTCCTCGACGGGGAGGGAGAGGGCCAGGCAGCCGACCGAGGAGCCGGCGCTGATCGGGACGGCCGCGCAGACCGTGCCGACCGCGTACTCCTGGAGGTCCAGGTGGGGCACGGTGGGCGGCTGGGACTCCAGGCGGGAGAGCAGGAGCCGGTCGCTGGTGATCGTGCGCGAGGTGAGGCGGGCCAGCTTGTGCCGGGAGAGATGGTCGCGCCGGCTGTTGTGGTCGAGCTGGCCGAGAAGGCTCTTGCCGATCGCGGTGGCGTGGGCCGAGTAGCGGAAGTCGACCCACTCGTTGACCACCGGAGTGGTCGGCCCGTCGGCGTACTGGGCGATCTTGACCTCGCCGTCCACGTACCGGCTCAGGTACACGGCCGCGCCCACCGAGTCGCGCAGCCGGTCCAGGGTGCGCTGGAGCTTGTCGCGCAGTGCCTGCTCGCGGCCCTGTGCGGAGCCGAGGCGGGTGAGGGCGTCGCCCGTGACGTAGGCGCCGTCGGTGATCTGCTCGACGTAGCCCTCGCGGCGCAGCATCCTCAGGAGCGTGGTCAGCCGCTCCGGGGTGAGGCCGGTCAGCCTGGCGAGCTCGGTGTCGGTGACTCCGGTGGTGTGCCGTGCCACGGTCTCCAGGACGCGCAGGGCGTCCTGGGCCGAGTGGTACGGCGCGGTCGGCTCGTGCTTCAGCGCCACGGTGGTCCCCCTGCGCTCGCTCTACAACTGGGCCGTATTGCGGACAGCGAATCTCTTCCACGATAACGGCGAAGCGGCTTGTTGTGAGCGGTTGTTGACGAGATTAAGACCCCGGCGCACGGCTCTCAGCAGGAGCGCAGGCACTCTGGCATATGCCGATGTCATGCCCCGGGGCCCGGACCTCGGTGATTGAACTCCGTTCAACCCCTTGTGCGGCGGCGCCGCGACGAGAAATTTCCGGACCCGGGACGAGACGTCTACCTGCTGTGGGAGCTTCTGCCCGGGCAGATCAGATCATGGTGAAGGTTGGCGACGACCGCTGCCTCGAGCCGTGTGCGCAGCCCCAGCTTCTCGATGATGTGCGCGACATGGGCCTTGACCGTCCGCTCCGCGATGCCGAGCTGGCGTGCGAGGAGACGATTGGGCAGTCCGCCCCCGAGGAGGACCAGGACCTGTCGCTCACGGTCCGTCAGCTCGTCCACCGCCGGTTCGGTCTCGACCGGCTGGAATGCGAGCCGACAGGGGCAGTGCGGATCTCCGGGCTCGTGTGGTGTGTTGCGGCAGTCGTATTGCTCGGCATTCTTGGTCAGCACGCTGATGGTTACCTTCCCCGTTTTACTTCACCTTCGCCCAACACTCTAGGGCAGTGCCTTCGCGTCCGCGATCCATTGGCGAGATCCATGGATAAGGGATAGGGGTGCCGGGTGCTGCGCGGCCGAATTATGGAGGGGCATAGGTCAGATATTTTCCGTCGGCGCTCGGGGGCCGCGGAATGCCGGCAACGCGATACGGCCCGCCTTGGCAGGCGGGCCGTGTCGGCGAGGATGCAAGGGCGCGGCTCAGGCCTTGACGCAGACCTTCGCCTCGCTGCGCACCGGGTTCGCCTCGTCCAGGGGGGAGTTGACGTAGGCGAAGGCGCAGATGTTCTGCTTGCCCCTCGGGTTCGTCTCCTTCAGGGCCTTGGTGTACACCTTCTTGGCGGTGCCACGGGCGGTGGTGTGCTTGATGTGGTTGTTGTTGATGCTGATGCCGACGACCACCACCTGGGACATCCGCACCTTGCACTCGCCCGAGGCCGCGCCGTTGGCGGTCCCGCCGGCGCTGACCGCGACGTAGACACGGCACTTGTAGCGGGCCGGGCCGGTCGCGACCCACTTGCCGTACTTGTCCTTCCCGACCACGGCGCTCGCACCGGAGTGCGCGGTGCCGGCGGACGGTGCGGCGGTGGCGGCGGGGCTCGCCGCTCCCAGGAGGGTGAGGGAGGCGGTGGCGGCCAGGCCTGCGGCCGCGACGCGGCCCACGGACGTGCGGCGAGCGGTGGTCAATGCCATGGGGGGATACCTCCAGGTACCGGAACCGGTGACTTGGCTGAAATTCTTCAACGCTGTGTCTCCGGTCGCCATTGGGACTTGGGGAGGTGTCCACAAGGGCAATGCCCTTAAGGGCAGTCGCGTGCTGGGAAAATGTGTGAAGGGTAAGTCATTCACCCTTCACGCGACCGCCTCGGGCCGGTTACAGGACCGCGCTCAGGAATTGCCGGGTGCGCTCGTGGTCGGGCTCGGAGAATATTTTCTCCGGCGAACCGGACTCGATTACCCGGCCCGCGTCGAACATGAGGACATCGTCGGAAATGTCCCGGGCGAAGTTCATCTCATGGGTGACGCAGAGCATCGTGATGTCCGTCGTGTGCGCGATGTCGCGCAGCACGTCCAGCACCCCGGCCACCAGCTCGGGGTCGAGCGCGGAGGTGACCTCGTCGAGCAGGAGCACCTGGGGGCGCATGGCGAGGGCGCGGGCGATGGCCACGCGCTGCTGCTGGCCGCCGGACAGCTGGGTCGGGTACTTGTCCGCGTGCTCGGTCAGATCGACCAGCTCCAGCAGTTCGCGGGCCCGCTCCTCGGCCTCGTCGGCGGACAGGCCGAGGACGTGCACCGGGGCCTCGGTGATGTTCCGCATGACCTTCATGTTGGGGAACAGGTTGAACTGCTGGAACACCATGCCGATGTGCTTGCGCACCTCACGGACGTGCTTCTCGCGGGCCGGGACGAGGCTGCCGCCCCGTTCCTCGTGGGTGAGGTACTCGCCGCCGACCTTGATGGTGCCCTCGTCGGGCCTCGTCAGGGTCATCAGCAGGCGCAGGATCGTGGTCTTCCCGGATCCCGACGGCCCGATCAGCGTGACGTGCTTGCCGGACGAGACGGTGAAGTCCAGGGAATCGAGGACCGTGTTGGTGCCGAAGCGCTTGGTGACCTTGTCGAAGCGGATCAGCTCGCTGCCGTCCACCGCGGGATTGGCCGTTTCTTTCGAGGGGCTGCTGTCAACGGACAAGACGACGCTCCAGGACTCGCAGGAGAAGGGATGCCGGGTAGGAGATGACGATGAAGGCGATGCCGACGATCGTGATGGGCTCGACCGTGTGGAAGGTCTGGGCGGAGTACTGCCGGGCCTCGCCCAGCATCTCCAGCACGCCGATCACGAAGATCATCGGTGTGTCCTTGAGCATCGCGACGACGTAGTTGCCCAGCGCCGGCACGACGCGCCTGATCGCCTGCGGCAGGATCACCGCGAACCAGGTGCGGGCGCGGGGCAGACTGAGCGCGGTGGCCGCCTCCCACTGGCCCGCGGGCACGCCGTCGATACCGGTCCGGTACACCTCGGCGGTGTAGGTCGAGTAGTGCAGGCCCAGGCCGATCACTCCGGTGGTGAGCGCCGAGAGCGTGAGCCCCCATTCGGGCAGCACATAGAAGAGGAAGAACAGCTGCACCAGCAGCGGGGTGTTCCGTACGAACTCGGTGACCGCCATCACCGGCCAGCGCACCGCGGCCTGCTCCGAGCGCTGCATCATGGCCCACACCAGGCCGAGGGCGAAGGCGAGCACGGCGCCGAGCGCCAGTGCCTCAAGGGTGACCAGCAGACCGTGCCAGAACATCGGCATGAAGTCGCTGACAGCGTTCCAGTCCCACTTCACTGGGCAGCACCTCCGCCGGGAGTCGCGCCCGAGCGCGCGAAGTCGTTCACCTGGGCGCCGGTCGCCCGGGTCCGCAGGCCGTCGCGCTTCTGCGGCGCCTGGCCGATACCGGCCTTGGCGTGCCGCTCGACGACGCGCATGCCGCGGGTGAGGGCGAACGCCAGCACGAAGTACATGACGAGGATGATCGTGTAGACGGGAGCGCTCTGACCGGTGGCGTTGCGCACCAGGGAGGCGCCGAAGGTGATGTCGCCGACGCCCATGATCGAGACCAGCGCACTGCCCTTGAGCATCTCGATGAGCAGGTTGTTGAACGGTGGGACCATCCCCGGCCAGGCCTGCGGCAGGATGATCTTGCGCAGCTGCTGGGCGGGAGTGAAGCTGAGTGCCACGCCCGCCTCGCGCTGGGCGGGCGGCACCGCCTTGACCGCGCCTCGTACGATCTCCGATCCGTATGCGCCGTAGCTCAGGCCCAGGGCCAGCACGGCGGCCCACATCGGGACCAGCTGCCAGCCGAAGCCGATCGGCAGCACGAAGAAGATCCAGAACATCAGGATCAGCGCGGAGGTGCCGCGGAAGATCTCGAAGTACGCGCCGGAGAGGAAGCGCACGATCCACAGCCGGTGGGCGCGCGCCAGGCCGATGACGAAGGCCACGACGGCGGCGAGCGCGGCACTGTAGACGGTGAGCTGGACGGTGATCCATATGCCGTCCAGGAGGAGTTTCCACAAACCCCAGCTGATTTCGCTCATGGCTTGCACTTCTCCTTGGCGGTGATGGTCGTCATCTGGTCCTTCGTGAATCCGAAGGGCCGCATGACGTCCAGGAGTTCGCCGCTCCGCTTCATCTTGTGCAGCTCGCGGTTGAATGCATCCCGGAGATGGGTCTCCGGGGTGCGGAACGCGAAGGCGCCGACGTCGATGACCGGCTTCCCCTTCATGTACGGCGTGACTTCGGGTGTGCCCTCCGCCTTCTGGGACTTGGACTGCTGCACGACATTGCGCACGGTGACCGCCGTGCCGACGAAGACGTCGACACGGCCCTGCTCGACCGCCAGCAGACCGGCCAGCTGGTCGGGCAGGGTCGTGATGTGCTTGACCCCGGCCTCCTTGGCGTAGTCGATCTCCGCGTAGCCGAGGCCGGTGGCCATCCTGGCCCCTGTTCTGGCGATGTCCTTGTACGTGCGGAGGTTCTTCGGGTTTCCCTTCGGCACGATGAAGGCATCGAGCATCTGGTATTCAGGGTCGGCGAAGATGACCTGGTCGCAGCGCTCCGGAGTGATGTACATCCCGGCCGCAACGCAGTCGAACTGAAGGGAGTTGAGGCCGGTGATCAGCGAGCCGAACTCGGTGGCGAACGGCTCTACCCTCTCGACTCCGAGCCGCTTGAAGATCCGCTCGGCGAGGGCCGGCGCCTCGCCCGTCATCTTGCCGTCCTTGCCGATGTAACCGAAGGGCTGCTCGCCCGCCAGGCCCAGCCGGACCACGCCTTTCGCCCGGAGCTGTTCCAGCAGATGACCCCCGTCACCGGTGTCCGCCGTCGCCACCCTGCTGCACGCGCTCGTCGCGCCGATCGTGCCCACCGCGCCGAGCGCCGCCACCCCCGCGAGCAGCGAGCGGCGTCGGATACCTGGTGCGTCGCTTCTTTTGTCGGTTCCTGAGTTCTTGCCCTGTGGTGGAGCCATGGGCGCGCGTCTACCCAGACCCATTGCACCTATGCCGGTCGTTTGTGGCCCCTGATTCAGGTGGGCTGCCGGGGAAAAAGGGGCGTGCCCGATGCCCCGGGGCGGGCATCGGCGTGGTGGACATGGTCAGACTCCGCTCTCGGTGAGGAGGGCCCGGATCTGGGCGGCCAGGTCTTCCGCGGTG